>JAAFIA010000003.1:0-22231 GCA_013298545.1 Bacteroidota bacterium
TTAGCAGGTTCGCGCGGCGATTTAATGGAAGTGATCGTCGAGCAATTTATTCGTTTCGAATCAGAAATTACCTTGCTTACCGTAACACAAAAAAACGGCACCACTTTATTTTGTCCGCCCATCGGTCATCGTCAAGAACGCGGCGATTACCAAGAAAGTTGGCAGCCACATCCGATGAGCGAAACGCATTTGCGCGAAGCACAAGCGATGGCCGAAAAAGTTACCAAAGCCCTCGGTGGCGCTGGTTTGTGGGGTGTCGAGTTTTTCTTAGCTGCCGATGGTGTTTATTTTTCGGAACTTTCTCCGCGCCCGCACGATACAGGCATGGTAACACTCGCGGGCACACAAAATTTTAGCGAATTTGAATTGCACCTGCGCACCATTTTAGGATTGCCTATTCCTGAAATTACACTAGAACGTGCGGGAGCTAGTGCTGTTATACTCGCTCATGCAGAAGGCGTTCCAGAAATTTCAGGTGCAGAAAATCTATTGGCCGAACCGAAAACTGACTTGCGTATTTTTGGTAAACCCACCACACGCCCTTATCGACGTATGGGTGTTGCCTTGGCGTATGATGTTCCTGAAACAGATGTCAAATCGCTTGTAGAAAAAGCAAAAACAGCCGCTGCAAAAATCAAGGTGAATGTAGTTTAGTTAAGACGCTACCAAATAAAAAAGCCGGAATCAAAATTTGATTCCGGCTTTTTTATGTTGCTCTTTTTTATTTTGCAATCACCAAACGTTGAACAGAAACGCCCGATGGTGTAGTTGCGCGAACCGTATAAATTCCGCTTGCGAAATTTTGTAAATCAATTTTTGTTTGTGTTCCCGTTGGTTGTGAACGATACACCACACGACCTTGCGCATCAATAACAACGAGTTCTTCGGCAATGACTTCTGTTTGAATCAATAACTCATCTGTTGCTGGATTTGGGAATAAATTGATGTGTGTCGTGTTTTCTGGTGAAGTAATTCCTGCAGGAAGTTGTGGGTCAATGACAACGAGTGCGCCAACGCTGTTGATGGGAATATTGGTCGCATTGACATCTGAAGCGCGTGTTGCTGACAAGCCTAATTCCAATGTTGTTGGAACACTTACACCACCAACAGCCACACGAAAACGGCCCAAATAACCATTGCCCGAAATTTCTGTTTGATCAATGCGGGTCATCCCGACATCCATTGCACCAGCATTAAAATCATCATGGCTTAAAGCAAGCATCGTTGTATTGCGTGTACCCATCCACGAGTTTACAAAACTCATGCTTGACATATTGGGTTGAATGAGCGAACTATTGTAAGTAATGGTATAAGCCAAACCATACAAATCGGCAATCGGTAAAGCACTCGATCCGATATACACATCCACATCAACATAGCTGTATGGTGCAACGGTATCTTGAACCGGAACAAGCGTGAGTGCCGGAAGCGATGTTAAATCAAAATCATTGGAATTATCGCCAGGCAAGCGGAAGGGATGAGTGCTGCTGTAATTGAGTGTAATAGCCAAGGTATCGTTTAAATCTACCAAACCATCGCCGTTGCAATCGCTGTGTTTGTAGTTTGCACCGAGCGGAATGCTTTGTGTCCAGTCAGCAGATGGTTGTGCGAGCCAGCTATTCGACGCGCCAGCACGAGTTGTTCCTGTTGCTGTATAAGCAATACCCAATGTAAGTAAATCCACATTATTGGCTTGCAAATCGTAATCACAATCGCCAGGCCAGACATTAGCAATCGGTGCACCCAAACACGATACATCAATATACGTGTACCCATAATGGCCGCCAAGCGCGCAATCCGAATTGATAAACTCAATCGTTATTGTTTGCCCAAGATAAGCACTCAAATCCACGCTAATGGGCGTCCAACGGCGGTATTTGGGTGTGCCTCCAGGGCAAGTAATAAAAGGAACATTTAATTGACCAGAATAAAACGTATCCGTTCCAATTGGAATAATGGCATTGTTTACGTCAAACATATTGACCATAAAATACGGCTGCTCATCGGGAGCATGAAAGGGATCTTCTTGAACCGTTGCAAACTGATACTGAAAAATATAATTGTTGGCGGTAACATTAAACAACCAAATTAATTTTTCGTTCTCGGCGTTAATGTTATTATTTCCTAAACGAACACTGGCCAAACCACCACCGGGGGCGAGCGACGTCATTTGTGTGTCGGGCAAATTTGTTGCTGGATCAATCACAACCGGATCAATTACATTTTGTGTAATGATTGTGTGCCGCGCAAGCATGTCATTTAGGGCAGCATTGTTTACACTACTGACCATGCCTGGAGTCCAAGTTACGGCTGCGTTCAGATTCAGATTGAAGCCCGTAGCACCATTCCAATTCAGAAAAGTAGTGTCTTCAAAATCCTGATTATTACAGGTGCTTTGTGCCGCTAATTTGGAGGAAGCGGTAGCAAATGAAGCCGCGAAGATGAGAGCGTAGTGTAATTTCATGAGGTCTTGTTTTTAAATTGAATGGAAAAGGTACAGATTAAAACAACATCTTCCAAATTTATCTTCAATTTAACCGATACATTTTGCCGGGCAAGGCTTTAACAACACCTGAAAACTCCAATCCCAGCAAAATGGCAGAAACTTTATTTTGGTTAAATCCAAGCACACCACACAATTCGTCGATATAAATATTTCCTTGATCGCGCATGGCGTTGACCACTTGTTCTTCTTCGGGCTTTAAATCGAAATGAAGGCGTTGCGAAGTCTGTGTTTTTTTAGGTTGCGTTTGTTGGTCCCAGCCCATCGCCAAAACCACATCGTTCGCCGATTCAATCAATGCGGCTTTGTGGTTTTTGATGAGCTTCAAACACCCAGCAGAATAAGAATCGTTGATGCGTCCGGGAAATGCAAACACTTCGCGGTTATAGGTATTCGCAAATTCCGCAGAAATCATCGAACCGCCTTCTGCTCCTGATTCAATGACAATTGTTGCATCTGCCAACCCAGCAATGATGCGGTTGCGGCGTGGGAAATTTTCGCGATCGGGTTTTGTTTGACTTGGATAATCGCTCAGTAAACCGCCCTGCTCTACCATTTGTTTCGCCGTACCGCGATGAACCGTCGGGTAAATTTGATCAAGCCCATGCGCTAATACGCCAATCGTTTGCAAATCGTTCTGCAAAGCCGCCTTGTGCGCACAAATATCTACACCGTAGGCAAGACCACTAACAACCAAGACATCAAGCGCGGCCAAATCATGCAACACGGTTTCGCAAAGCTGGCGACCATAATCGGTCATCTTACGCGTACCAACAATACTGATGATGCGTGGATTTGAAAAATTAGTAGTTCCTTTATGATAGAGAATCATCGGACTATCGTAACATTGTTTTAGGCGGAATGGGAAACGTTCGTCCTCGTAAAACAAAACATCGATGCGGTGTTTTTCGATAAATAGCAATTCTTCTTCTGCGCGTTGAAGCACTTCGCTTGGCTGAATCCGCGCAGCCGTTTGCTCACCAATACCCGAAATGCGTGTCAAGAGTTTTTTCTTTTCCTTAAAAACAGCCTCTGCCGACCCACATGCCTGAATTAATTTGCGTGAAATCACAGGGCCAATGCCCGGTAAGAGGCTTAGAGCGATCTGATAATGCTTTTCGTCGAAAGTGATTGTAGTAGCCAAAGTCTTTTCCTATTTTTCGAAATTATATTGAATTACAATAAACCAACTACCAAAAATACACAAAGCATGAAGCCTTGTCAAGTCCTTCTCAGTACAATCTGTGTTTTTTTCTCCCTCGCCCTGTTTTCACAAACACGTATTTCTGGAACAGTAACTGATTCTACAACTGGAAATCCACTCGTTGGTGCGATCGTTGTTGCGGGAGAAAAAAACGGAACCGCAACAGACATCAATGGCCGCTATACCTTAACGGTCGAAGCTGGGACTCAAAACATCCGCGTATCGTATATCAGTTATATCCCAAAAACACAAACCGTTACGGCTGTCGCAGGTCAAACAACACCGCTCAATTTTCAACTGCAAGTCAACGAAAACCGACTCAATCTTGTGGTTGTTTCGGCTGGACGATTTGAGCAAAAAATTAGCGATGTAACGGTATCGATGGAAGTTCTCAGTCCGCAGCTGATCGAAAATAAAAACACAAACACCATCGAAAGCATTATGGAGCAAACCCCTGGTGTAAATATGACCGATGGGCAAGCCAACATTCGTGGTGGTAGCGGTTTTAGTTATGGTGTGGGAAGCCGCGTTTTGTTACTCGTTGATGACATGCCCATGCTGAGTGGCGACGCGGGCGATGTGAAATGGAATTTCATGCCCGTAGAAAATGTGGAACAGATTGAGGTCATCAAAGGAGCGTCTTCGGCCTTGTTTGGTTCCTCGGCATTGAATGGTGTTATTCACATGCGCACCAAATATCCGGGCCTAAAACCACAAACAAACATTACGTTAAACTCTGGATTTTACGACGAACCTAAACGTGCTTCGTTGCGTTGGTGGGCCAATGCAAACCCAACTTACTCCGGCATTAATTTTAGTCATACCCGACGCATCGGCGAAAATTTCGATCTGGTTTTAGGCGGCCATGTCTTTAACGACGAAGGTTATCGTTATTTGGAAACCGAACAACGGGTGCGTTTCAATGCCAATACGCGCTACCGTTTCAAAAAAGTAGAAGGACTTGATGCAGGTGTCAATTTCAACATCATGCGTACAACGGGTGGCTTGTTTATTATTTGGTACAACGATACACTTGCCTACACGCCCGCCGATAGCTCGGTTCAGAATTATAGCAATGTGCGCTACACCATCGACCCGTTTATTCATTATTTCAGTCCAAAAGGACATCGCCACACGCTCCGCACACGTTTTTTCAGAACAAACAACACCAACGATTTAAACCAACAAGCACTCGCTGATTTTTATTTTGGCGAATACCAATACCAATATCGTTTTCGTGAAAAACTGACCATGACTTCAGGCATTGTCATGACCTCATCGGTTGTTAATTCAGAATTATACAACGATCATTCCGCTTCCAATATTGGTGTCTATGCCCAATTCGATCAGCGGTTCTGGGATCGGCTTTCTGTTTCGTTAGGCATACGTGGCGAATATTTCCGCGTCGATACGGCAACAACCGAATACTCACTCGTGTTGAATAAAGACACGGTGTTTACGTCTAAAATGCGTCCGGTAATGCGTTTCGGAATCAACTTTCAAGCAGCAGAAGCGACGTTCATTCGTGCTTCTTACGGACAAGGCTATCGTTTTCCTTCCATTGCCGAAAAATTCATTCGTACCAGTGCTTCTGGTTTGGAAATTTATCCAAACTCGGTCATTCGTCCAGAGTACGGACAGAGTGCCGAAATTGGTATCAAGCAAGGTGTGAAAGTGAATAAATGGCGCGGCTATGTGGATTTAACGGCTTTTTGGATGGAATACAAAGACATGATTGAATTTAATTTCGGTCAATGGGGAAGCCCGTTAATTGATCCTCTTTTCGGACTTGGATTTAAGTCCGTTAATATTGGTCATACACAAATTACAGGTCTCGATTTTTCAGTTGTTGGTCAAGGCGAAATTGGAAAAACAACGCTCGCACTTTTAGCTGGCTACACATACATGAATCCCATCTCACTTGATTTTGACCCAGCAGTTGATACATTATTTAATTCGTCAGATGAAAATATTTTGAAGTATCGCTACCGTCATTTGGTGAAGTTTGATGCGGAATTATCGTGGCGTGGATTTTCGTTTGGTATGAGTATGCGTTACAATAGTTTTATGGAAAATATTGATCAGTTTTTTGAAAGTGCGGTAACGGTTGTTCCGGGCATTAAAACATACCGCGCCAATTTCGGCCGTAATGGCGATTTAGTTTTTGACAACCGCATTTTGTATCGCATCAACGATCAACTGCGCGTTGCACTGATCACAAACAATATGTTTAACCGCGAATACGCATCGCGCCCCGCCGATGTGCAAGCTCCACGAAACTTTGCCGTTCAATTAAAGGTGAGTTTTTAAAATCGTTTTACGGTACTCAAAAAGATACACCCGACTTTGTACAAGTCGGGTGTATCTTTTTTAAAACCAACCGTTATAGGTATGATGCTGTTACCGCAGCACCTTGCGTTGTTCTGTCATTCAGGTTGGACCGCAATCTGATGACTAACCCCCACCCGCGCCCATCCTCTGTGTGCGGGTGTTTTTTTCAAAAACACAAAACGGTTCCCGTCATTTCCGAAGGCTGCTCCATGCCCATCAATTTCAAGATCGTAGGGGCCACATCGGCTAGTCTGCCATCGCGCACATGTTTGTATTCCTCATCAATCAGAATACATGGAACCAAATTGGTTGTATGCGCTGTATTTGGCGAACCATCAGGATTAATCATGTAGTCGGCATTCCCATGATCGGCAATGATGATAAACGAATAACCGTGCTTTAAACCCAATTCTACAATTTGTTTCAAACACGCATCGACCGTTTCTAAAGCACGCACAACAGCTTTAAACACACCCGTATGTCCAACCATATCTGGATTGGCAAAATTCAAGCAAATAAAATCGGCACTTTGTTTTTCAAGTTCAGGCAAAATTGCTGCTGTCAATTCACGCGCACTCATTTCGGGTTGCAAATCATACGTCGATACTTTGGGCGAAGGAATCATGATGCGTTGCTCGCCTTCAAATGGTTGTTCGCGACGGCCAGAGAAAAAATGTGTAACGTGTGGATATTTTTCGGTTTCTGCAATTCTGATTTGTTTTTTCCCGACACGCGCAATGACTTCGCCCAAGGTTTTTTGCAAATCATCTTCCTCATACAAAACATGAACGCCTTTGTATGTTTGGTCGTAGTTAGTCATGGTTACATAATGCAAACGCATGGTTTTCATCCCGTGTTCAGGCATGTCTTTTTGCGTAAGCACGGTTGTAATTTCACGACAACGATCGGTACGGAAATTGAAACAAAAAACCGCATCGCCCTCTTCTATTTTAGCCAGTGGATTTCCGGCTTCATCACACACAATCAAGGGTTGAATAAATTCATCGGTAACAGCAGCATCATACACTTCTTCAATGGCTTGCTGTATATTTTTGATCGGCTTCCCAATTCCAGAAACGAAAGCATCGTATGCAATCTTCACACGCTCCCATCGCTTGTCGCGATCCATGGCGTAATAACGACCTGTAACGGTCGCAATTTTTCCGGTTGTCTGAGACAAACGCGTTTCTAATTTTTGCAAAAATCCTTTTCCACTTCGCGGATCGGTATCGCGACCATCGGTAAACGCGTGAATAAAAACATGCTCCAGCCCTGCTGCATGAAATACACCAAGCAAATGATGCACATGTTCTTGCGACGAATGAACACCACCATCGGAAATTAATCCCATGAGGTGTAATTTTTTTCCTGTTGTTTTGACGTAATCGATCAAGCGCAGCAATTCGGGATTGGTATCAATTGCTTTTTCGCGGCATGCCTTGTTGATTTTTGCAAGCTCTTGATAAACCACACGTCCGGCACCGATATTCAAATGCCCAACTTCGGAATTACCCATTTGTCCATCTGGCAAACCAACATCTTCGCCCGAAGTTCGGAGCGTAGCACTTGGCCATTGGGTACGCAATTGATCAAAGAAAGGTGTGTTGGCCTGTGCGGTGGCATCTGCTAAAGAGCCATCGCCATATCCCCAACCATCGAGGATAAGTAGTGCCGTTTTTTTAGTCATTTTTCTGTTGCGTTAGTGGAATATAAATTTCGAATCGTGTTCCCCCACCCGTATTCCCAAGCACGTTGATTTCCCAGTGATGAATCTCTACCAGATGCCGAACAATGAACAAGCCCAATCCGGTTCCTTTTGTGCTTCGTGTTTCTTCGCTACCAATGCGGTAAAATTTTTCAAATACACGTCCACGCTCTTCGGGTGCAATGCCTAGACCACAATCAGCGACGGCTAAGACAAGTTGCTGATTGGTGTTTTTTTGAAGCGTCAAATCAACACGACTAGCTGCGGGTGTATATTTTGCCGCATTTTCGAGCAAATTCATGACAATGGAATGTAGGGCAATGGCATCAAATGAAACGAAGATTTCAGGAATAAGCTGCACCGAGAAATGGTGTGCGCGCAATGTCGTTGTCCGCGCTTTTTCCGCTAGCTCGGAAATGGTCTGCGAAATATTTTGGCGTTCGGGATGAACTAAATGTGTGCTGTTATCAATACGTGCGGCAAGCAAGATATTATCGACAAGTGAATGTAGCCTGTCGATGTCTTCGGTTGCATCGTGTAAAATCTCAATTTGCTTTTCGCGCGAGAGGGTATGACGCATGAGTGTTTCGTGCTGCAGGCGCGCTGATGCGAGTGGCGATTTCAATTCATGAGTAACCGAAAGTAAAAAGTTTTTTTGCCGTTCAGCAAGTTCTGCCTCGCGCCGAAAGCTATTGCGGGTTTGTACAATTCCGATCACAAGAAGCATAAGAAAAACAGCACCTTCTCCTGCTATCATCATCCACTGTTTTCGTTCTTGATTTTTAATACTGAGTTCGGCCACTTGCATGTCTTGTGTTTTTTGCAGCAAAACAAGTTCACGTTGCAGCGTTGCTTTTTCGCGGTTGTTCCGCACAAGCAAATAGGTCCACCAACCAAATTGCAGCAGCACATAACAAACAAGGAGGTAAAAGAAAAAAAGCGGACGATTTCGACGACCAGTCATAGCACAAAGGTACGCCTCCTGAAACGAAAAGAGCTAAAAAAAAGTCCGCCTTTCGGCGGACTTGCGGAGCGTGAGTAACAAACCCATGAAAACTGCACCCAAACTCCGTTTATGAAAAACGATTAATTTTATAGTCAAGCGTACAAATGTAGGCATTACTATTATTTATTTAATCGCCTGTTTATCAAAAAAAACCTCCTTGCAGAGGTTTTAACGAGAGTAGGGAAACAAACCCATGAAATGCACCTACTCCCTTTGTATTTACTTTACAACGTTTTTTGAATTGTATGCCTGATTTACTTTTTGAAGTTCTTCCAGATCTTGATGGATTTTGCTTAACTCAACGCGCAATTGAATTAATTGACGGCTGTTTCGAATCGTGTCTGTTGTATCTGCATGCAACAATTCTAATTGGTGAAATTTCAATCGCTCTTGGTACGATTGAATTAACGAATCGTTTTTTTTCACTTCTGCAAGTTGCACACTTTGACTATTGCAACCCATATCCTTGGCATACTTCTCTACCCATTCGGTATGCGTTGCTTGAAGCGACTCTACTGCTTGCTTATATGAACTTAGTTCTGTATGCAATTCCTGAACACCAGCCACCCGCAAGCTATTCGCCTTACTCTCGTGGCAAGCGCTGTAACTTATCCCCGTTAGCGTAAGCAGAAGTGCTGCTAGTGGTAGAAGAATGCTTTTTATCGATTCCATCACAACTTGTTTTGTTCTTGTTTGATGATGCAAAACTAGTACCATCAAGCATGACAAGAAGTGAGAATTAGATTATTCACCTGTGCTCACCGATGACTGGAATTTTTTTTCGGACAACTGGTAAATGCCTTCAAAAGGGGCTTGCGGGAATGTCCGACGAGTGGTGAAATTTGGCAGATGAGTGGGGTATGCTTACAAAACGTGATAAAAATATCGGGTAATAAATGAAGTCAATCGCCTTGTTTGGTCATGACATCGGTTTGCTTGCGGATGGATGCTTTGTGCAAAAGTTGACACAATTCAACCATAATCTCGCGATCGATTCCGAGTGCTTCTCCTTGATTGGTACGCGATCGCAGGATCTCTAACCAGCGATCTATTTGCAAAATTGTTACGCCGTGTTCTTGTTTGTAGCGGCCTATTTCGGCAACAACTTGCAAGCGGCGACTGAGTGCTTGAATCAATTCGGCATCAATACTATCGATGACTTGCCGTAAGCTGCGTAGGTTTTCACCAAACACCTCGTTATCGGAACCGGCTTCTCGGATGACCAGGTTGCGGATGAGTTCTTCGTACCGTGCAGGCGTGAATTGTTGTGCGGCATCGCTCAAGGCAACTGCAGGATCGGGATGAACTTCAATCATCAACCCATCGACTTGCAAATCGAGTGCGCGCTGGGCGAGGTCGGGAATTAAATCGCGGCGACCTCCAATATGGCTTGGGTCGCATATCAAAGGCAATTCGGGACAGGCACTTTTTAGTTCAATTGGAATTTCCCACAGTGGGGCGTTGCGGTATATCGTTTGTGTTCCAGTATGAAATCCGCGGTGAATAGCGGCCAGTTTTTTGATTCCGGCTCGGTTGACACGTTCGATTGCACCAATCCACAGCGATAAATCAGGATGGACAGGATTTTTAATCATGACCGGAATGTCAACACCTTTCAACGCATCGGCAATTTCTTGCACGGAGAATGGATTAACGGTTGTCCGCGCACCAATCCACAACACATCAACACCGTATTTTAATGCTAGTTCAACATGCGCGGCATTGGCAATTTCAACCGTTAGAGGTAAACCAGTTTCTTGTTTGGCCTGTTGTAGCCAAATCAATGCTTTTTCTCCAAATCCTTCAAAGGCCCCTGGGCGTGTGCGCGGTTTCCAAACACCTGCACGAAAAAGTCCGATTTGTTTAGCCGCGGCTAATTGACGAGCGGTTTCAACAACCTGCTTTTCCGATTCGGCACCACAAGGGCCAGCAATCAAGACTTTGCCCTGCCATGTAGCAGGAAGCCATTCGGAAAGAGGAACTAAATCGAGGTGGAGTTGTGTAACTGGCATGTGTTGCTGCAAAATTACAACTAATAACACGTCAAAAACCAGTTGTTTTCTGCTGCGCTGTCCGTTGGTATTCTCCCAAAACCAACGGACAAACGCTTGCAGCAAAAGGGGCTATTATGAAAATACCTCATTCGAGGTATTGATCGTTTGCGGTGTCCGGCGGTTCTTTGTCCTATGAATATACCGTTGACAAAACTTCCGCCGGTTTCCGATAATAAGACGGTTGGTTCGTGCGTGGGTTGCCTGTGGTCATTTCAAAAAAATGAGTCGGCAGGTTTTGAATTGAAAAAGAAAAAGTGCTGTAAGAAATGGAAAGACAGCAAACGCTGTAAAAAATGCCCTGCAAATTCGTAATCGCCGATTGTTATTTTTTCGCAGCGAACTCCATCAGTAACGCATCTATGTCAAGCACCAACTGATTGACTTGTGCAATATTTAATCCATCGTAAATGCCGCGGATATTTCCGTTCGGGTCGATGAGGGCAAAATTTTGTGAATGCACAAAATCTTCTTTGCCGCCATCGCCTTGGGTATCATCAATCAAGTATGATTCGCGTGCTAATTTGTATAACTGAACTTTATCGCCTGTTACAAAATGCCATTGCGGCAATTCGGCCTGATGTAATTTTGCATACGCAGCTAGTGTTTCTACCGAATCTGTTTCAGGATCTACGGTATGCGATAAAAATTTAACCTGTTGATTGCCTTTAAATCGTTGATAAACGCGTTCCATTTGTGTTGTCATTCTCGGACAAATTCCTTCGCAGGTTGAAAAGAAAAAATCGACAACCGTAATGGATTTTGAAAAGTCGGTACGCGTTACGGTTTGTGCTTGCTGGTTGAGCAATTGAAAATCAATAACGGTATGATGACCGCCAACGGGTGTATTTTTTTTCAATGCAGCTTCAACGGGTTCCATATAAGGAAGCACTCTGACTTGTTTGTTTCCAGAAAGGATGAAATAGAGTGCTGAGATAATTCCAATTCCGAGAACGGCTCCAAGTAGAACAATTTTATTTGTATTCATCTTGCAAAGGTACTATGCTAAACGAAAAAGACGCTCTTTGCAGAACGTCTTTTTCATTTCTTAGATTTAGTTTGCTGGTGGCAATGGTACTGGCCCAGAAAAATTTCCTTTCACGACTTGGCCGCCTTTGAGTGTAACTTTATTGAGTGTTTTGCCAGCTTCGGAGAATTCGGTCCATTGTCCTTCCATCAACCCGTTGATGTATTTTCCAGAACGATAGACTTTGCCACTTTCGTAGTACTCTGTCCATGCTCCATTTTCTTTTCCTTTGACGTAATTACCTTTTACTTTGGGTTTTCCATTTTCATGAAACTCAAGCCATTCGCCTTCCATTTCATTGTCGATGTAATTGACCTCGCTGTTTTTATTTCCATTGCGGTAAAAAGTTACTTGTTTGCCTTCTAATTTTCCTTTGATGTACGTTGATTGTGTATTCACGGCACCATCGTCGTAATACCATTTAGAAACACCATCGCGCACACCATTGAAGAACCGGGCTTCTTCTTGTAATTTTCCACTGGAGTAATACAATTTACGTGGGCCGTGCAATTTGCCGCTTTTGAAATACTCTTCGGACTTGGGTTTGCCTCCGGTATAAAATACACGACGCAAACCATCCAATGAATCATTGCGGTATGATTCTTCTTTTACAATATATCCCGCACGATCAATCGCAAGCGAAATGCCGTAACGTTTTCCGTCTTTGTAATTATCTAAATTCGACATCATACTTGCGCCTACAGGATAGGATTTCCATGGACCATCTCTTCGGCCATTGAGGTAATGGCCTTCCCAATCGTAACCATTGAGGCGCTCGACCCAAAATCCTTGCTTCTGCCCTGCAGCGTCAATCCGATTGGTATCGTCCGAAAAATCAACAACACCCGGAAAACCGAAAGCAGCTAAAACAGCCGTGTTTTGACGAGCAGCGAGTATGGAGCTACAAAATAGCAGCGCGAGTAAAATTGTTTTTTTCATAAATACACTTGTTTCAAATATTTGCCAGATCAAAATTAATGCAAATATCGTGCAGCTTCCTACCAACGCACGGCAATTTTTCCTTTTGTTTGTCTATTTTGAAGCATTTCGTGTGCTTTTCCAATTTCTGCAACATCAAAAACACCACCACCAAAAGGGTTGAGTTCGCCCGATTCGGCGAGTTTGGTTACGGCTAACATGCAGGTTCTAAGCAATTCCGGTTTTTGTTCAGCAATACGCAACATATTAACACCAGCAATGGTTTTGGAGGGAATGAGTAAACCAACTGGACTATAAAAACCGAAACCAAATACAAGGCTTAATGTTGCAAAAGGGCCTTTTTTATCTAGTCGTTCTGCCGCTCCATATCCAGCTATGCGTCCACCAGGTGCCAGCAACTTAAATCCTCGTTTAAATCCTTTTCCGCCCAAGCAATCAAAAACCACATCAATCCCTTTGGGGCGAACACGACGAATATAATCGTCAAATTTTTCTTTTTGGTAATTGATGGGATGATCGACGCCGATGCTTCGCAAATAATTCAGCTTTTCTTCCGATCCGGCAGTTCCATAAACAACACAACCTTTTCGTTTGGCCATTTGTACCAAGGCTGTTCCCACCCCGCCCGCAGCCGCCTGAACCAACACATGCTCGCCCGCATACAGACGCAACGCCTCTTCTGCCGCATACCAAGCCGTACAATATTGTGTGCCAAGAGCCGTCGCCTCATCAATCGAAAATTTTTCCGAAATCGGAACTACGGCTAAGGCTGGAACTTGCACATGCGTTGCATACCCACCAAAACGCGAAAAGGCAAGAACGCGCTGCCCAATGGTCAAATCGCGTACCTCATCGCCCAAAGCCTCCACGCGCCCAACCGACTCATAGCCAAGAATTGCTGGAAGCGGAGGCGCTTCGCGGTACAAGCCATTACGCGCCATCACATCGGCAAAATTCAATCCGAATCCTTCAACCGCAATACGCACTTCATTTTTCGGAAGTGTCGGAAGTGTCAAAGCCCTTCGCTCAAAAGCGGTTTCTCCCGAACCCTGTTTTACCAGATAAATGGCTTCCATCTTAGCGTTCATATATTTTCACCATATCCGGTGAATTCAGAAAATCAACGGGTGTAATGTACTTCTGCTCGAAAGGAATATTTTTCCCGTAATGCGTTGCCAACATTTTTTGTACGGCCCCATCTGCACGCTCATAACTCTTGAATGTACGCATTGGCGCAAGCTCGATATTCAAGGCATTGTAGTACAATTTCCAAACCAGTTCGCTGCTGCATACCGCTTTATCGTCTGCTGCAAACCAATCATCCGCTGCACATTTTTTAAACTTTTTAAATGCTTCGCGCACACGCATTGTTTCTTCTTTGCTCAATCCTTCCACGTATTTTTTATGTCGCAATAAAACAATATTCTTTCCCCCACCTCGATCGGTCCATTCACGCAGTGGAGTAATGCGGACACTATCGAGCACCTCGATCACCATCCACACGCCATCGCGCTCGCGCTTAAAAATAACGCCAGCATGTGTAAACGGCGAGCCTGAAAGCACCTCCATCCGTTTGCCAAAATCATCATCGCGATATTGCACCAAAACATCGCCATTAAAAACTTTCGGCAATGTTTTCATCCCAATGGTATCAGACCCTTTTGAAGGAAATTTCGCACTGCCACCAGCATCTGTTTTTTCTGGAAGAAGCGAAACGTTTGAATCTGCTAGTTTCTGTGGCTGTATCGAATCGGTTTGATGTTTGTCTCTCCCAGAACGACTGTTGCATGAAACCATCGTGAGAAAAAACAATGTTGCAAAAATGAATGTGCTGTATTTCATAACCATTTTCGTTTGCGGAAAAAGAAAATTAAAACAAGAACAATAATCAGCATGACACCGAGAATGAAAAAGTAGCCATACTGTTCGTGCAACTCCGGCATGTTATCGAAATTCATTCCATACACACCAGCAATAAACGTAAGCGGAACAAAAATGGTGGTGATGATCGTAAGCGTTTTCATCACTTCATTCATGCGGTTGCTGACGCTTGACATGTACAAATCCATCATACCCGAAAGCAAATCGCGATTGGTTTCTACGGTATCAATCAAGCGAATGGTATGATCGTGAGCGTCGCGCAAATAGACATGCGTTGTTGCAACAATGAGTTCTGTTTCGCTTCGTTCCAAATTATTGATCAATTCGCGCATGGGCCATACGGCTTTGCGCAAAAAAATCATGCGGCGTTTCATTTTATGTAAGCGTGGCAATACCGCGGGGTTGGGATTATGAATTAATTCTTCTTCCAACAACTCAACTTGATCGCCAATGACTTCGAGTACATCGAAATACGAATCAACAACCGCATCAATGAGTGCGTATGCAAGGTAATCGGCACCGCATTTTCGTACGCGTCCTTTACCTTGCCGAATGCGTTCGCGAATAATATCAAAAACGTCTCCGCTTTGTGCTTCTTGAAAAGAGATGACCGTATTACCATCGAGCAATAAAATAGAAAGTTGCTCGCTGATAAAACTCTCATCATCGCCACGCTGCACTTGTTCTACTTTCCCTTCCGGTGAGTAGATCATTTTCATCATGCAAACAACATAATTATCGTAATCTTCAAATTTGGGCCGCTGCGAGGTATTGACAATGTCTTCGAGTGTAAGTGGGTGAATGTTAAACAGCTTACCAATTTGTTCAACCAAGGTTACATTGTGAACACCATCGATGTTGATCCATTTGACCATGCCAGGTTCAACATGGGTGAGGCATTCATGAATGTCAGCAAATTCTTTTTCGATAAACTGATTTTCGTTGTATTCGATCAATGTAATGCGCGGTGCTACATCAGAAGCACGTCCAACATACATGAGCGTTCCCGGAGGTGCTCCAGATTTTTCGGTAATGTCTTGAACCATATTACATCTGATTGAATAGACGAAGATACAAAGAGAACGATTCGAGCATAAAAAAACGGGTTGCTTCTCTTTTGAAAAAACAACCCGCTTATCTAAATCGGTGTTCGATTAATTGAAGGCATTCAAGCCTGTAACATCCATACCCGTGATGAGCAGATGAATGTCATGCGTTCCTTCGTAGGTAATGACAGATTCTAAATTCATCATGTGGCGCATGATCGGATATTCGCCCGTGATGCCCATTCCACCAAGCATTTGACGCGCTTCGCGAGCAATCGTAATGGCTACATGAACACTGTTGCGTTTTGCCATCGAGATTTGTGCAGGTGTTGCGCGGTTTTCGTTTTTCAAAACGCCTAAGCGCCAGCAGAGCAATTGCGCTTTCGTAATTTCGCTAATCATCTCGGCGAGTTTTTTCTGTTGCAATTGAAAACCACCAATAGGTTTCCCAAACTGAATGCGTTCTTTGGAATAACGCAAAGCCGTATCATAACAATCCATAGCTGCACCGAGTGCGCCCCACGAAATGCCATAACGCGCGGAGTTCAAGCAGCTCAACGGACCTTTCAGTCCTTTTACATTGGGGAAAATATTGGCTTTCGGAACTTTTACATTGTCAAATACCAATTCGCCTGTTGCACTGGCACGCAAACTCCATTTACCATGTGTTTCGGGTGTGGTAAATCCTTCCATGCCACGTTCAACAACAAGGCCATGAATAATGCCTTCTTCATTCTTTGCCCAAACCACAGCGATGTCGGCAAATGGCGCATTGGAAATCCACATTTTAGCACCATTGAGAATCACATGATCGCCTGCGTCTTTGAAATTGGTAATCATGCCAGCCGGATTGGAGCCAAAGTCAGGCTCGGTAAGGCCAAAACAGCCCATGAGTTCGCCCGTAGCAAGCTTGGGTAAATATTTATGTTTTTGTTCTTCAGATCCGAACGCATAAATTGGATACATGACCAGCGAGCTTTGAACAGAAGCCGTTGAACGAACGCCGGAATCGCCTCGCTCAAGTTCTTGCATGATTAAGCCGTAAGAGATTTGATCCAAGCCCGGACCGCCGTATTCGGTTGGAATGTAGGGGCCGAAAGCACCAATTTCGCCAAGCCCTTTGATAATTTGACGAGGGAATTCTGCTTTTTGAGCGTATTCTTCAATGATTGGAGAAACTTCTTTTTTCACCCACGCTCGCGCTGAGTCGCGAATCAGTTTATGTTCGTCGCTGAGTAATTCATCCAGCAAGTAATAATCGGGAGCTTGGTAATTGTCGGTAGCCATAGTTTGTTGAGCTTTTAAAATAGCGGTGCAAAAATAGGAAACAATCGCCGTGCTGCGAATGTTCGCTACACAGAATCTCTGTTTTAACCGTATTTTCTCCATTTGAGTCGTGTTTAGACTTGGGATCGAGCTACAATCAAGTGCAATCGAGCGGGAGGATCTTGTACTTTTCGCGGATTTCGGTTACTAGTAATCGCATTCAGCTATATTTGTTAAAGAAAAAGTGTCTCCTGCCTGACATTCCGAACCAAGGCAGGTATCTAATTTTGGCACGATGCTTGACTTATTGAATTTACAAAACACAAAAAAGACCACGAAAATGAAAAAGTTTCTATTTGCTATCGCTCTAGTTGGAGCTTCTCTTGCGGCCAATGCGCAAGCACTCAAAGGTAAAGTAACCGATGTTTCGTTTTATTCGCACACTGCTCTAGAAGATATTAAGGCGGAGAGTAAATCATCTACCATGATTCTTGTGCCTGCTTCAAACACATTTATTGCCGAAATCAAAATCAAAAGTTTTGACTTCCCGAATGAGTTGATGGAAGAGCATTTTAACGAGAATTACATGGAGAGCGAGAAATTTCCAACAGCGAAATTTACAGGCAAAATCCAAGAGAAAATTGATTATACCAAAGACGGTACATACAACGTTACCATGGTTGGTAAACTACTCTGCCACGGTGTCGAAAAAGACCGCACCATCACCGGAACTGTAACCGTTAAAGGCGGCGAAGTAACTGTCGATTGCAAATTCGACATCAAACTTCAAGATCACAACATTAAAATCCCTGAAGCTGTGGGTGCTAAAATTGCCGAAAGCATTGAAGTAACTGTTCATACCGTTTTGGCAAAGCCTGAGCCTAAGAAATAATTTTTAAAGTTCTATTCCTAAAAAAGAGGCTGTCTCAAAAGTCGAGAGCAGCCTCTTTTTATTTGGATACCTGCCTGAGAAGTTTTTCGTTTAAGCAATTCTCAGGGCTTTCATTTTACTTTTGATACAACCTCTTTTTTTGCTATATACAGACAATCTTTTCGGTTTCATTTTGCGTATGTAGGTATATGCGCAACTACATACATTTACTGATATTACTTGTGGTGATGTCTTCTGCCAATGCCTGTCAGGCAACACCACCGCCAAACACGCTCGTCTATTTGCCCCTTGGCGACTCGTACACCATTTGTCAGGGCGCAACACAAGCCGAATCGTGGCCTGTCTTGTTGACCAAACACCTGAACGATAGTGGTCTTTCGATTCATTTGTTAGACAATCCTGCACGGACGGGTTATACGAGCCAGAATTTAATTGACCGCGAATTGCCCTTACTTGAAAAAAACAAGGTTGACGTTGTAACACTTTGCATTGGCGTCAATGATTGGGTTCAAGGGGTTGATTCGGCAACGTTTCATAAAAACCTGATTTATATTCTCGATCGCATTGCGCAAAAAATTAGCAACAAAAACAACATTATGCTTCTAACCATCCCCGATTTTGGTGTAACCCCTGCTGGGAAAAATTATGGAGGTGGACGGAATATCAGCGAAGGGTTGATGGGTTTTAACGCCATCATTCGTCAAGAAGCCGAAAAGCGAAAACTGCCGCTCGTTGATTTATTTCCTGTTTCCAAAGACATGGAAAAAGATGCTTCGCTCATTGCTAAAGATGGATTACATCCTTCGGCAAAAGAATACGCCATTTGGGAAACATTGATCTTTCCATCGGCCTTAAAAATGCTCAAGCCGTAAATAAAAAAATGCGCCCTGTCGTTACTGACAAGACGCATTTTTTAAGCTTGTTCTAAATTAGTTTACCACATTGATCAGTGAAAACATATTGGCATAATTATCGGCAATCATTTTTGAATTTGCATTCACCGACATTGCAAAAGAAAGTGTAGCAATGTTGACGGTATTGGGCGACTCGAATAATTCGCCGGCATCCGCTTCGAGGAAAATTTGTGGTGTAGTTGATTCCGTTACCAAGGCCGTTGTGGTCGTAAGCGGAAGCGATACCATGCGTTGACCACGATTTGCTCCAGCATAACCGCCAATGTGATACGTTACATTGTTGCCACCAGAAGTTGATTGTGGCGAATTGCCTTCAAACTTCATAAAGATATAGCCCGAACTCCAAGTCCAAAACATGTTATTTGCCGGATCAAGTGCTCCGGCTTGTGTACCGGAAACATTGCGCAAACTATCAACGCCAATCATAAACGAAATTTGGTTGTATTCGCCAGTTGGAACATTGGGTATTGTAAAACGCATGGTCGAAAGGTCAGCGGCGTTGCATAAGTAATAACTTTCCGATTGTGCCCAAGTTTCGCCCGATGCTTTGGTGAGTACAATATTGCTGATGTAAAATTTAAACATGCTGACATCAACTTGATCGCCGTTGGCGGTGGTGTATTGTTCGCCCGTATTCAATTCGAGCACGCTATCTCCAAACATGGCTTTGAGGTCAATGGTCATTGAGCCTGAGCCGCCTGAAGATATTGGTGGTTCTACAACGATCTCTTCTTCTTTTTTACAACCGGATAGAAACAGCGATGACAAGGCGAAAATGCTCAGTGCCGTAAAGGAAAATATCTTTTTCATTTGATGTGTTGGCTTATTAATGTATATGCTACTCCTATAACAAAGATAGGGGAATAATTGTTTTTTGCTCTCGCTATCTTATTTGGACTTATGATTTTATCAAAACACGGTTCGATCAAATTCACATAAATACACAATTGTGAAAAAGAGAAACAGAAACAGTGCGAAGTGCGGCAGAGAGCGAGGGAATTTACAATGAACACTCTTCGCACTGTTTCTGTTTCTAAGTCCGTAGTGTGTCTATTCGTTCTATTATTAACTTTCTATACCTTTGCTTTCATCTCGTATGTTCGACCTGACTGCTTTTTTCCATTTGTTTCTTGATGCCTCGATGCAGCAGGCAAATCCGTTTTTAACAGACGGAAAACCGCTTGGTTTCCACCCACAATTACAGGTTGATGTTCCAGGTGGATGGTGGCTTTCGCTCATCGTTTTTATTTGCTTTACGATAATCGTGGTGTTGCGTGTTTTTGATAATCGCCGGTTGACGCAGTTATTAACGGGTTTTGTTCGTGCTTCTTCGCTGAGTATTTATTACCGTGAAGAGTCGGCACTTACAGGAAGGGTTTCGCTTTTGCTCATTTTTAATTTTCTGTTGGTTGTTCCGCTTTTTCTCTGGCAAATCATTGCCTATTCATATCCAGAGGTGGTGAGTTGGAGCTTGTATCCTTCTTTGATTTTATCCATAACCTTGATGTATGGAGTAAAAATCGTTTCTATGCGTTTTTTAGGATTTTTGTTTGAACAGCGCGAAGCAAGCAATGAATACACCTTTACTATTTTACTTTTCAATAAAACCATTGGTCTAATTCTGTTTCCGGTGGTTGTTTTATTGGCCTTTAGTTACGGGTTTTCACCCGATATTTTGATTGGATTGGGCATCATTCTATGGTCTATTGTCCTGATATACAGAATATTTAGATGCCTTCTGATTGGAGTAGGAACAGGAGGACTTTCTTTATTGTATTTCTTATTGTATCTTTGCACCCTTGAAATTTTACCTTTTGTCGTGATCTTCAAGGTTTTCGTTGGTAAATTCTGACGATTCACCCCAAAAAAACTCGTGAACGAGGTGGCTGCAAGTAAAAAAGAAAATGATTTACGCGTCAAGAGCATTCTTGTTACGCAACCCAAGCCCGAGACAGACAAGTCGCCTTATTTCGACATGTCAAAAAAATTCGGTGTAAAGATCGACTTCCGTGAATTTATTCACGTGGAAGGGATTCCTGCGCAAGACTTTCGTCAGCAACGGGTCAATATTGCTGAACACACGGCTGTCATTTTGACGAGTCGTAATGCGGTGGATCATTTTTTCCGTATCTGTTCCGAAATGCGCATTACCGTTCCTGATACCATGAAGTATTTTTGTATTTCGGAATCAACTGCATATTACCTTCAAAAGTATGTTCAGTACCGGAAACGCAAAATTTTTCACGGTAAAGCAACCTTTAGCGATCTGCTCGAGATTATTCGCAAACACAAAGACGAGAAATTTCTTTACCCGTGTACCGATGTGCACAAAGAAGAAGTTCCCGAAATTCTCGATAAGCACAAAATCAATTACAGCAAGGCCGTACTCTTCCGTACAGTATGCAGCGATCTGAGCGATCTGGCAGATGTTTTTTACGACATTCTTGTTTTCTTTAGTCCTTCAGGAATCACCTCGTTGTATAAAAACTTCCCGAAATTCAAGCAAAACAAAACGCGTATTGCTGCTTTCGGTCCTGCAACGGCTAAGGCGGTTGAAGAAGCCGGACTCACCCTCAATATCCATGCACCAAAACCCGGAACGCCTTCTATGACCATGGCGATTGAGGAATACATCAAGCAAGTCAACAAAAAATAAAACAAGCATACGCTTAACAATACGTTCGATCCGGTAGCTTTGCACCGGATCGTTTTTTATGGCACAAACCTTTACCAAATCGGAGCGGCTTCATGGCCAGAAAAATTTCGACCAGATAACAAAATCTGGTGCGTCTTTTTTCAGCTATCCGTTTCGGGTGGTTTGGGTAGAATCGGAAAGCAACGAAGCATTTCCTGCGCAACTCGGCATTGCTGTTCCCAAACGGTTGTTTAAACGCGCAGTAAAACGCAACCTCATTCGCAGACGCATTCGCGAAGCGTATCGGAAAAACAAAGAGGCGTTTTACCTTGGCCTGAACGAACGCAATAAGCATATTCATGTATTGTTAATTTTCACCCACCGCGAAGTCCTCGAATATGCAGAGCTTGAGGGGAAAATAATTTTAACTTTACAACGTTTGCTAAAAGCATGTGATGCCCATCAGCGTGAGCGAAAAACAAAATCCCGTCCGTAAACTTTTTGGCGGTCTGATGATCGGATTGATCCGATTTTATCAAGGTGCGATTTCTCCTTATCTTGCTCCTGCTTGCCGATATACGCCAACATGCTCTCAGTATGGCATTGAAGCCATTCGCAAACACGGTCCGCTTAAAGGCGGCTGGCTTACCTTACGTCGCATTGGTCGTTGCCATCCTTGGGGTGGTCATGGCCACGATCCTGTTCCTTGAAAAAAAACCGCATGAAACGCAACATCACTTTTTTACGCCGCACGGCTCGTCTTGTTATTCTTCCTGTTACCACACTGGTGATTGGTATTGGATTTGGCGCAGCCGAACAAGACGATAAACT
>JAAFIA010000003.1:22241-112846 GCA_013298545.1 Bacteroidota bacterium
ACGGTCTTCAATCAGTTGAATAAATATTATGTGGACGATACCAAGCCGGGCGAGTTGATGAAAACAGGCATTGACGCCATGCTTTTGTCGCTCGATCCGTACACCAATTACTATGCGGAGGAAGAGATTGAAGATTATAAGTTTATGGTTACGGGCGCGTATGGTGGTGTGGGCGCGGTTTTCAGACAGATTGGAAAAAAATTAGTTGTTGCTGAACCTTACGAAGG
This sequence comes from Bacteroidota bacterium, assembly GCA_013298545.1. Classification (GTDB taxonomy): domain Bacteria; phylum Bacteroidota; class Bacteroidia; order Palsa-965; family Palsa-965. Next base: position 22,469 of record JAAFIA010000003.1, read on the forward strand.
TTTTGCGGCTCAAAAATCGGGACTGCGCGCAGGCGATGAATTGCTCGAAGTCAATAATGTTTCTACTGCGGGGAAAAATCTGGAAGACTTAAGTAAAGTATTGAAAGGAACGCCTAAAACGCCCGTCAAACTTAAAATTCAACGACCGGGCGAAACCAAACCCATCGAATTGGTTGTGATTCGCGAAGAAATTCAAACCAAAGCGGTTCCGTATTCAGCCGTATTGAAAAACCAAACGGGCTACATCAAACTCAACCAATTTACCGAAACGGCCTCGAACGAAGTACGTGAAGCGTTTCTGGATCTGAAACAAAAAGGAATTACTTCGCTGATTTTAGATTTGCGCGGCAATCCGGGCGGGCTTGTGCGCGAGGCCGTGAGCATTGTCAACCTGTTTGTGGATAAAGGCCAACTCATTGTGAGTACGCGTGGTCGCGTGAAAGATTGGGATCATCAGTACCGCACCGAAAACACACCTGTTGACACGCAAATTCCGCTCGTTGTGATTACGGATAAAGGTTCGGCTTCGGCTTCCGAAATTGTCTCTGGCACTTTGCAAGATTTAGATCGTGCGGTGGTTTTAGGACAACGTTCTTTCGGAAAAGGATTGGTACAACAAACTGTTCCGTTGGTGTATAACACGCAAATGAAAATTACGGTGGCAAAATATTATACACCAAGTGGTCGTTGCTTGCAAGCATTGGATTATTCGCACCGCAAAGGCGATGGTAGTGTTGGGCATGTTCCCGATTCGTTGATCACGGCATTCAAAACAAAAAATGGGCGTATTGTTTGGGATGGGCTGGGCATTATTCCCGATGTGGAAGTGGAAAAACGCAAATACAGTATTCTTGCTGATACGTTACTTGCGCAAGCCTATATTTTCGATTATGCGACCATCTATGCGCAAGGCCATCCAACCATTGCAGATGCAGACCAATTTCAACTTTCGGATGCGGAGTACGATGCTTTTGTAAGTTGGTGTAAATCGAAAAACGTGAATTACCAAACACGTAGCGAGAAAAAGTTGGACGAGTTTAAGAAACAAGCGGAGAAAGAAGGTTCGTTTGCCCCACTCGCTAGCGATTTTGAGCAGTTGAAAAAGAAAGCGGGCGAAAGCAAGAACGACGATTTCACCGAATTTAAAGCGGAGATTAAAATCTTGCTCGAAGCCGAAATTGCATCGCGTTATTATTATCAGAAAGGACGTGTTGCTTCTTCGTTGAAAGACGATACTGATATGAAAGAGGCGTTTGCTGTTTTGGGCGATGCCAAGCGTTACCGGAGTATCTTGACGACCGTTGGAAAAATGGAAAAACCACTGCAACGCAACGACAACGAGTAATCTTGGATTAGAAACGGTAGTAACTAAATTTATTTTCTCTTTTGCACAATCTTTTGATTGGTAAAACGTTCCGCGCAAAAGCGGGTGTTTTATGTATTTTCGCCGAACCAAGACCGTTATGCGTTTTCAATTTTCCGAAAAAGTACACCATTCAATCTATTACGCTGGGCTGATTTTTTGCGCGGTGGGCATGCCATTGTCTAAACCTGTCATCAGCATTGGCGTAATGATTATTCTCGGCAATTGGATTTGGGAAGGGCGTTTTGCAGAAAAAATACGGTTGCTACAAGCACGAAAAGTAATCTGGGTCTTGCTTGGTTTTTTTCTGCTGCATATTTTCGGAATACTCTGGAGCGACGCACCGAGCGAGGGCTGGCGCGATATTCGGATCAAACTTCCGCTTTTTGCTTTGCCTCTTTTAATTGGTACAAGTTCGCCACTATCACGCAAAGCCTTTGATTGGTTAATTGGCTTGTTCATGGCTGCTGTTTTTGCCAGTACGGCCATCACCTTCCTGCTCGCAACACATATCATTCCGCACACACCAACCATTACCGATGCACGCGCGGCCTCTGTTTTTGTGCCCCTTATTCGCCTTTCGTTAATGAACGTTTTATGCGTTTTCTGGATTGGCCGATACCTCTTTCAAGAAATTCCATTGCAAGTTAAAGCAGGCCTTGGCCTACTCGCGTCTTGGTTTATTTTCTTCCTCGTTTATATGCAGTCTCTTACAGGGCTTGTTGTACTCATTGTTGGAGGATTTGTCTTGCTCGTTGTACTCTCTTTTGTTCACAAAAGAAAAAAAATCGCTTGGGTCTTGCTCGGTCTTTTCTGCATAGCAGCATTGGGTGTTTGCAAACAAGTGAAAACGCAATACGATTTATTTTACAACATAAAACCTGTTGACTGGGATCACCTCGATCAAACAACAAAGCGCGGCAATCCATACACCTATGACCGCACTTATCCGATGCTTGAAAACGGAAATTTGGTGTTGGTGTATGTTTGTCAAGAAGAATTGCGTGAAATATGGAATCAAAAAAGTACCATCGATTTTGATACGGGAAAAAATGCACACGGCAATTTAATTTCCAATACCATTATACGTTTCCTTGCATCAAAGGGCTTGCGTAAAGATGCCGATGGTTTAGCACAGCTATCAAACGCAGAGATCAAAGCGATTGAATTGGGCGCAACGAATGCCAATGAGCCAAACATGTCGCGGATTGAATCTCGCTTGTATCAAGTTTTCTGGGAAGCTTACCATTATGGTATCGGCGGAAATCCGAGCGGAAACTCTGTAACCATGCGTTTCGATTTGGGAAAAAATGCATACGCCATGATCAAGGAAAAACCTTGGAGCGGATTCGGAACGGGCACTTCGGAACGGGCTTACCGCAACTATTACCACTTGCATGGAACAGACCTTGATAAAGAATGGCATTGGTTACATCCGCACAATCAGTTTTTATCCATTGCCTTGACCTTAGGCGTTCCGGCATTGCTCTTCTTTATTTTTTCCTTGATTTATCCCGCCATGTTTGCAAACCGTTGGCGCAATTTCATGTACCTCTCTTTTTTCCTCGTCGTTGTGCTTTCTTTTTTTGATGACGATACTTTAGAAACACAACAAGGTGCTACATTTTACGCCTTCTTCAATGCGGTTCTATTATTTGCAATGATGCCCGGATCGCTTAGACGAGAGGCTTCCCAAAATCAACCAGTGTAAATTCTTTTCCGCGCAACAAACGCCATGTCATGTAAAACCAAACTACAATACACGGCAATACCTTCAGCGCATACGCCCGCACCACGTGCTCACGCGCCCACGGTGGAACAAAATCTGTCAACGAAAGAACCGTTACAACAAACACAAAAAGCAACAAGCCCGTTTTTAATCGCGAGGCTTTTTCTGTAAGTGCCCAAACCGCAACGCCAAGCACGGCCACCGCAAATGTTGGTGATTCTGCTTTGTGATTGAAAATAACAACCCAAATCATTAGACTCGAAAGCCAAAGCAATTGAAATGCCCGATGCTTCCAATGCGCGATGCGTACCAATGGCAAAACAAGCAACACAAATCCCGGAATCAAATACCAACGATCTGCTGGTGCCGATCCAAAAAAACGTTCGGTGATGGTCATGATCGAAAAATTCAATTCATGTGAAGGGTCATTGGCGAGTAAATGCAACCAACTTTCGTATTGTGTTATTAACGTTTGTAAATCGGTAACCAAGAGCGGCAGGCAAGCCAAAACGATTCCCCAGAAAAACATGGCGGCAATAAAGTGTAATTTTTTAGGGTAAAACAACATGAGTGCTGCTGCACCAAGCGCAAAGAGTTTGATGTAAAACCCAAGACAAATAAACAAAGCCGCTAGTATTGGCTTTTCTTTTTCAAACATCAACCACGAACCCAACATGAGTGCCGCCATCAAACCATTACTCTGCGACGATTGAATGGATGTTAAAATTTCGAGTACCGAGAAAAAGAAAATAAACGCCTTTTGTTTTTCCGAAAGATTCATTTTACGAACCACCCAAAATGGAGCAAGTGCATTGAGCAAATTCCAGAAAAAAATCCCGAACGAGGCACGCATCAACCAAAACGGAAACATCAACACCGCAAAGGTTGGACTATATTTATACAAATCGTAATACTGATCTGGATGCGCCGCATACATATCGATACCATTTGCCAAATTGGAGAATGAGTATTGAAAAATGACAAAATTATTGATGCCGTTTTTTTGTAAAAAAGCACGTTGCGCCGTTGCGCCAATAACCACAAGCAACAACAAGCCCCATTGAAATTTAGGGTTGAGCAACCAAGGCCATCGTTCAAACAAATGCTTTTTCATGCTTGATTCAGTTGACGAAGTTTGGTGTATTTCTGCCAAGTTTCATAAGCCGTAATGCGGCAAATAATCCAGCCATAACGGCCATCCAAAAACCCTGTTTTTAAAAAATAGTTGCGTATAAATTTTGCCGTTGCTTTCAATACAGGTACCCAAGCTCCGACTTTTTTGCCTTGCGCATAGAGTGCTTTGGCTGCAATCGTAGAAAATTTATCCGCCTGTTTGTAATGCTCTTCGACGGAATAGTATGAGTAATGTAAAATATCACCCATCAGTTTCTTTTCGGTCGCACCAATTTCATGTAGTTCATATTTGTCGTGCGGATTAATTCCCCCCCAAGCCCCCTTGCGGCTATCCCACAAACGCAATTTCGTATCGGGGTACCAACCACAATGCCGAATCCATTGACCACAATAATTCGTCAACCGATTCATCGTATAACCAGCATGTGTCCAATTTTTTTTTACCTCTAAAATGGAACGGCACAAAACGTCATCAGGTGCTTCGTCTGCATCTAACGAAAGGATGTACGGAAATTTTGCCTGTTTAATCGCCCAGTTTTTTTGCTCAATATGCCCTTCAAAAACATGCGAAATAAAACGCGCGCCTTTTTCCCGACAAATTTCTTCTGTACGATCGGTAGAAAACGAATCAACCACCACCACATCATCCGCGATCGAACGCACCGCATCTAAACACCGCCCGATATTGCGTTCTTCGTTAAACGTAATGATGACTACGGAAAGTTGAATGGAAGACATAACAGCGGCAAATGTATAGTGTTTTTCTTGACCGATAAGCTGGGTGTTTCGTTCAAATGTATTTTCTCCACGCACAATGGCCAGCTCAGACTTGCGATTAGAGACAGCAGACTGAGATGACTGACCACACGGGCCGACGCTTTGATTTGGTGAATTATAGAGTTACTGAATTAGCGAATTTCCAACTCACTAATTCAGTAATTCACCAACTGCGCGCAAAGTAGTGCGGTCTCATATCTCTCGTCTCATGTCTCATGTCTCTCGTCTCATGTCTAAAAATACGAGCGAAGCGAGTTAGAAAAAGACCAAATACAACGTTCAAAATCCAAAATCGAAATCCAAAATCACAACAAAAAACCCCATCTTTACAGCGATGAATGCGTTGGATTTATTTAAGCAAGCACTTACCGGCGATCGCCGTGCCCTTGCGCGCGCCATCACGCTTGTTGAAAATGATTTGGAGGGGGCCGATACTATCCTAAATGCACTCGATCCCCAAACATTTGCTCCATTAGTTGGAATCACAGGGCCTCCCGGTGCCGGAAAAAGCACATTGATTAATAGCCTGATCAACAAACTCAGTTCCGAAGGAAAAAAAGTAGCCATCCTAGCTGTTGACCCAACCTCGCCTTTTAATTTTGGCTCTTTGCTTGGCGATCGGTTACGCATGGCCGAACATTTTACCAATCCGCTCGTTTTTATTCGATCGCTTGCAACACGTGGTTCATTGGGAGGACTTTCGGCCAAATCGGTTGAAATTTCTGACCTTGTTCGGGCTTGCGATTTTGACTTGGTCATTGTTGAAACGGTTGGTGTTGGTCAATCGGAAGTTGAGATTGCGGGATTGGCCGATACCACGATTGTTGTTTTAGTTCCCGAAGGTGGCGACGATGTGCAAGCCATTAAATCGGGTATCATGGAGATTGCCGATATTTTTGTTGTGAATAAATCGGATCGTCCTGGTGCGGCTGGTTTTGCGCGAAACTTGAACGATTTATTGCACGAACGCCCCGATTCGGGTTGGAGTATTCCGGTCATTAAAACGGCTGCGACACAAGAAAGTGGAATTGACGAATTGCTGAAAGCCATCAGCCAACACCGCGAAACAGGTCTTTCAAACAAACGCCGCCTGCTACTCTATACCGAAAAAGCGTTTACGCTAATTCGCAATGCCCGCATGCGCGACCTACAACGAATCGACTTACAGCAGGCCATTGAAGCAGCCATGAAACAGAATCAGTTTCAACTTTACCAGTTTGTCAAACAGTATTTTAAGTAAAATACCGAGCATATCGGGAAAAATTGTATTATTGACCTAGGAATAACGCACTCCCATGAAATGTTTGGTTATCGACGATGACGAAATCGCTTGCCGTACAGTACAGCATTGTATTGAGCGTACCGATTTTTTGACGCATGCTGGATCCTGCGGAAACATTGCGGAGGCTTTAAAAATCATTCGCAATTCCGCTATCGATTTAATTTTTTTGGATGTTGAATTGCCAGAAATGACCGGATTAGAATTTCTTCGCACATTCAAAGACATTCCACAGATCATCCTCATTACGGGCAAAAAAGAATATGCTGCAGAAGCATTCGATTACGACGTAACCGATTTTTTGCTCAAACCCATCGAGTATCCGCGCTTTTTGAAAGCCGCCATGAAAGCCCAAAGCATTCAAGGCAACATGCAAGTTCATCAAGACGAAGGCGAAGATGCCATTTTTATTAAAAAAGAAAGTTCTCGACTGGTGCGCATTTCTGCAAAAGATATTTTGTGGATTGAAGCCTTGGCCGATTATGTCATTATCAATACCAAAGATGGAAGACATACCGTATTGTCAACCATGAAATCAATTGAAAGCCGTTTACCAGCAAAAGACTTTATTCGCATTCACCGCTCTTACATCATTCGCCTCGATAAAATTTCGGAGATTGAAGAAAATGCGGTTAATATGGGTGGAAAAACATTGCCTGTAAGCCGTTCTCACAAAGAAGATTTATTCAAACGCCTAAAACTCCTCTAATCCCAAATCCGCTTGTCGGTTCAATAATTCCATTCGTCGGCAAACTACTCAATTGCATCGTTTTCTGTTTTTTATCTCAGTTTTTGCCCCCATTTTTGCATCATCAAAATCGGACAAGCGTAGTTTCTCCGAAAGATGATCTAAAGATGATGACAACGCAAACCGTAACGCAAGCCTCCGAAAGCGAATACCGAAAGGAGTTAGCTCGCCAAAAACGGGAAATGCAAATTGTTATGATCCGAAATGGTCATCCAGTGTATGAAAATTTTAATTTTGCAGCTTACAGCGATCAGAAAGTTGCAGAAATGTTTAAAATACTAGTAGAGTCTTCAAAAGGTGGGAAGGAAACGGAAGCGCAAACAAATGTGTAGGGGTTATGCTGTTTTGTGCTTCCGATAGAAGAGCGGCCATTGGCCGCTCTTCGCTTTTTATACACTTTGTTTTTTTATATCTTGCATCGGATGTTGCGAACAATCTTTTTCTCTAGAAACTTATTTCCCGAACGTGTTCTATTCCTTTCCGTTGTAGGAGGTTTATTTTTTGATGGATTGATTACACATGCGTTCCTATCTGGAAGTGCGGAGTTGTTATGGCCTCGTATTGCATTGATCGCACTCGCTTTCTTCTTTCTTTGCATTACGTGGATCGAACAAATTCCCCGACATACTTATCGCTATACAGCGTATCTCACCATTGGGTTGTTTCTCATTTTCGTCAGTTATATTCTCATCATCAACGAAATTAATGCCGATACGGCCATCACCTTTGTCGGAGCTTTTGTTATTTGTAGCTTTTATTTCCGCTCCATCAAAGCCCTCTTGCTTTACTTAACATTTGGTTTATTGCTTGGCTTACTTGCGGTTTATGTTACAAAAGATCCACAAATTGATAAATGGATTTTTATTATTCGACTTGCATTGGGTTCTGTTCTCATTCTAGGTTTATCGCAAGCTACACGGAATTATCACGAACGGCTTGAGGAAAAAACAGAGCGCATGGCGGCTCGAAACCAAGAACTTGCTGGCATTCGCGCTGATCTTGAATCAAAACTCACACAAGAACAACTACTCTCGCTTGTTGCCAATCGTTCAAATGTAGCGGTTGTCATCAGCGATAACGAAGACCGTATTGAATGGGTCAACGATGCTTTTCTTCAGATTTTCGGATATACCCGTGAAGAGTGCATCGGAAAAACGCCCGATTTCTTTCGTGGCCCACTTACTGACCCCCAAACGACGAAACGCATTCAAGAAAAAGCTGTCGAAAAAACTGCATTTTACGACGAACTAATCAATTACAGAAAAGACAAAACTTCTTTTTGGATTGGCATTCATGTAACACCACTCCTTTCTGCAACAGGCGAAATAGAACGTTACATTGCTATTCAAGAAGATATTTCTGAGCGCCGAAAAATTCAGGATGATTTACGGCAAAGCCAAGAACAACTTAGTGCGGCACAACGACAAGCTAAAATAGGAAGTTGGGAATGGGATAGTATTTCCAATACGTTCCGTTGTTCCGAAGAGCTTCATTCATTGCTTGGTCTTCCTATGCAAAACCATGTTTCTGAACAATCTTTTTTCCAACACATTCATCCTACAGAAGCCGCTGCCATTAAAAAAACAATGGCGGTTAGTTTGCGTAGGCGCTCTCCCTTCGAGATCGATCTCCGTATTTTAATTGGCAATCAAGTACAAAACATGTACATGACTGGGCAAGCTGTTGATGAATTGCGCTTGCTTGGTACCATACAAGACATTACCGAACGCAAAAAAATTGAGGAAGAGATTAAACTAACGGAATTGCGATTCAGAAGTTTGTTTGAGTATTCGCAAAACATGATTTGTACGCACGACATGAGTGGCAACCTCATGAGTATAAATGCTTCTGGCGCACATATTCTTGGATACGAACCGGAAGAACTCATTGGCGTAAATCTACGCGACATTGTTGCGCCCGATGTTGCACATCAAGTTCCAAGTTATCTCGAACACATTCAGACTCATGGAAACGGTGAAGGGATTTTAAAAACTCGAAAACGCAATCAGGAAAACAGTATTTGGATGTACAACAACATCAAACTAAACGATGTTCATGGCAATCCGTACATCTTAGGTTCTTGTGTAGAGATAACAGCCCGTTTTAAAATGGAAACGGAACTTCGTCAGGCTAAAAAAATAGCTGAAGACGCGCTCGTCATGAAAGATCGGTTTGTTGCAAACATCAGTCATGAATTGCGTACACCGATGAATGCCATTCTTGGTTTTGTCGAAATTCTGCTTCAGTCAAACATCAATGCCGAACAACGTACACAACTCATGGCTGTGCTTACCGCCGGAGAAAATCTAACTGCTGTAATCAACGATATTTTAGATCTCGCAAAAATTGAATCTGGAAAAATTGATTTTGAAAATCGCCCATTTCAACTGCGCGATACCTGCAAAAGTGTAAAACTACTACTCGATCAACGCGCACAGGAAAAAGGAATTTTATTTGAATGGTCTTGCGATCCGAAAATTCCGCAGTATGTCCTTGGCGATGGCTTACGCCTGAGCCAAGTACTGATTAACCTCGTCGGAAATGCGGTGAAATTTACGCAGCAAGGCTTTGTGAAATTTACATTCCTTTGCGAAGGCGAAAACGAAAACGCAATGATTCTCAAATGTCAAGTAGAGGATTCGGGCATTGGCATTGAGCCTAAAAAACTGCAAGAAATTTTCGAACCTTTTACACAAGCAAGCAAAGATGCCACACGCAAATATGGTGGTACCGGACTTGGATTGAGCATTGCGCGCGATCTCATCGAATTGCAAGGCGGACAAATTTCGGTTCAGAGTACATTGGGTAAAGGTTCAACATTTGAGTTTATTCTTCCAGTCAATAAAGTTGGACTTGATGCGGTTCTCGAAGTTGAACATGCGTTGAAACCTGTTACCGTTAGCAATGACTTGAAAATTTTATTGGCCGAAGATCATCCGCTCAACCAACAACTTGCGCAAAAACTAATTCTCGATTTTGGGTTTGCGCTCACCATTGTCAACAACGGAATGGAAGCCATTGAGGCGCTTAAGATTCAACACTTCGATGTTATCCTGATGGACTTACAAATGCCCACAATGGATGGTTACGAGGCAACGAAAATTATTCGCACCGAACTCAAGCTTCAAACACCCATTATTGCATTAACCGCGCATTCTGCCAATGGTGAAAAAGAGCGCTGCCTTGCCTTGGGCATGAACGATTATTTATCAAAACCATTTCGTGCGCAAGAACTCTATTTCCGAATTGCGAGTGTTGTGCCCCGAGAAAAAGGACTGCCACAAGCCGAACCCATTGAAAAACCAACTACACAAACACCTTTGCGCACCTTGGCTGCTGGCGACTGGCAATTTGAAAAAGAAATGTTGCAGATGTTGATGCGCTCAGTTCCCGAAGAGTATCAATTTATTTTAACCGCGCACACCGAAAACAATACAACCGTCATCAAGCAACGCGCACACCGCTTAAAATCATCGGCTGCACTTGCTGGTGCTAAAACAGCAGCCGAACAACTCGAGTATCTAGAATACCATGCCGATAAAATATCAGATGCCGAACGAAGCGAGTTCCTCGAAAAATTCAAACCGGAATACGAAAAAATGTTGCGTGATATTTCTGCTGAATTGAGTTTGCTCAGCGAAAAATTATAATCCTTACTCCTGCCAATAAACCCGTTTCACACGACCCGAAACGTTAGTCAATACTTCATAAGGAATTGTCTCCATGTCGCGCGCTATTTCCTGAATCGGGTGATCGACGCCAAATACAATGACTTCATCGCCTTCTGCACACACAATCGCGGTAACATCAATCATACACATATCCATACACACATTCCCAACAATCGGTGCTGCTTTTCCGTTTACCCACATTTTTCCTTGCCCACGACTCAACTTTCGGCTCAACCCATCAGCATAACCAATCGGAACTGTTGCAATACGCATGTTTGCATGCGCCACCCCTCGACGGCTATAACCAATTGTTTCTCCAGCCGGCACCGTTCGCAATTGCGATATGGTTGTTTTTAGTGTACTAACTTGGCGCAAATGTGTTTGTTCTTCATCCGAAACACCAATGCCATACAAGCCAATGCCCAAACGCACCATATCCAACTGCGCATCGGGAAAACGCACAATACCCGCCGAATTGAGAATGTGGCGCATGATGCGGTAATCGAAATGCGAACGCAACAAATCGCTCATACTCAAAAATTGTTTGATTTGCTGACGTGTATAAGCATCATGCTCTTCTTCGTCTGTGGCGGCCAAGTGCGAAAACACAGCACACACGCGAATCAGTTTATTGTTTTTGAGGCGAACAATTAATTCGTTCAATTCCTTTTCTTCAAAACCCAAACGCCGCATGCCTGTATCTAATTTTACGTGCACCGCTACGGGCTGCAAATCGGGATGTTGTTGCTTGTAACGGCGAAGTGCTTCGTCAAATTGTTGCAAGACCCGAAACGAATAAATTTCTGGTTCAAGCCCAAAACGAATCATCGATTCAAAACTTTGTTCTTCTGGATTCATCACCATAATGGGCAGTGAGATTCCAGCGCGTCGCAGTTCAATTCCCTCATCGGCATACGCAACCGCCAAATAATCGACGCGGTGAAACTGTAAGACATTGGCCACTTCAAAGCTGCCACTTCCATACGAAAAGGCTTTTACCATAGCCATGATGCGTGTTCCAGCATTGATGCGCGAACGAAAATAATTGAGGTTATGAATCATTGCCCCCAAATCAATTTCGAGCACGGTTTCATGTGCTTTTTGCTGCAATACTTTTGAGATTGCTTCAAAACCAAACAAACGCGCACCTTTGAGCAAAATCGTTTCGTTGTGAAAATCGCTGCTGTGAAATTGATTCAAAAAATCGTCTGTTGTGGCATAAAACGCATGTTCCATACCCGCAAAAAAATCGCGACAACGATTTAGCGCATCGCCAATACCAATAATGCGGTTGATGCCTTTGCTCTGCAACAAATCGGCCACTTCGCGGTACAACTGTTTTTCATCGCGGCCACTCTGCAAAATATCGGAAAGAATGAGTGTGCGTTTAGCGTGTTGTTGTTGTTGATTCAAAAAATCGAGCGCAACAGCTAATGAACCTAAATCGGAATTATAACTATCGTTGATGACGGAACAATTGTTCACACCTTGCTTTAGTTCCAAACGCATGGCAACCGCATGAAGCTGCGGCATTTGTTTTTCAATCACCTCATCTGCAACACCAAGCGAAAGTGCAAGCGCCCAACAATGAATCGCATTCTCAACAGAAGCGGCATCGCTAAACGGAATGCGGATTTTCAAAAACCGATTTTGGTAAACACCTTGTATCGTCGTTTCTCCAGCTTGTTGTTCAACGCGCGAAATTTGCAAATCGGCTTTTGTCTTGCGCGACCACGAAAACACATGAACCGATTGAAAACGCTCGTTATTGACCAGCAAGCCCCAAACTGCAAGATCGTCTTTACAACAAATAATCGTCTGGCAATGCGTGAGCAGATTTAATTTCTCGTTCGTTTTTTGTACGCGATCAGAGAAATTTTCGTCGTGCGCTGCACCGATATTGGTCAGTAAGCCAATTGTTGGTTGAATAATTTTTTCCAAACGCTCCATTTCACCTGCGCGCGAAATTCCCGCTTCAAAAATGGCCAAGGAATGTTCTTCGCTCATTTGCCAAACCGAAAGCGGAACGCCTACTTGCGAATTAAAACTTTTGGGGCTACGCACAATATTGTACTGATCGCGCAAGATTTGCCACAGCCATTCTTTAACAATGGTTTTTCCGTTACTCCCCGTTACCGCAACAACCGGATAAGTAAAGCGGCTGCGGTGATGCGCTGCAAGTTGCTGTAAAGCGGCTGTTGTATTGGCAACAAGTAAAAAAGCCGCATCAGCAAACTGCTCGGCATGTTGAGGCATTTGCTCAACCACAAAATTTCGCAATCCACGCACATACAAATCCTCGATAAACTGATGCCCATCATGCCGCTCACCACGAATGGCAAAAAAGAGCGCTTCATCCGAACTTGCAAGTTTCCGGCTATCAATAAGCAAATGGCGGATTGATCGCGCAGGCCAGTTTTGTGGCGCGGCATGAATCAATGTTGCAATTTCGGAAAGCGTATAATTCATATCGGGTTTTACTCCTGATTTTCTTGTTCTTTAGCCAATGCTTCATTAAAACAATCGCGGCACAAAGGCTCATAGCTATCTTTTTCGCCTAACTCCACAAGTGCCTGCCCACCAGAAATTCGGTGCGAATGGTTTGCTAAATTTCCGCACAACATACATATCGCGTGAACTTTCGTAACATATTCAGCAGTCGCCATCAATCCGGGAATCGGACCAAATGGTTTTCCTCGAAAATCCATATCAAGTCCCGCAACGATCACGCGCACACCATTATCGGCCAATTGTGCACAAACCTGAATCAAGCCTTCGTCGAAAAACTGCGCCTCGTCAATGCCAACCACATCGGTATCGGAAGCCAGCAAAAGGATATTGGACGAATTGGGTACTGGCGTAGAATGAATAGCGTTGGAATCGTGCGAAACCACCTGCTGTTCATCATAACGCGTATCAATCTGCGGTTTAAAGATCTCCACTTTCAGCCGCGCAAACTGCGCACGCTTGAGGCGACGAATCAATTCTTCCGTCTTTCCGGAGAACATCGAACCCACCACAACTTCGATCCAACCCCGTCGGTGGTGCGGGCGGAGATTATTTTCCAAAAACATAGCTTGTAATCTTTCGCTGTAGATGACCGAAAAAGCCTAATTTTGATTAGAATTTTAGGTCGGACAAATCTAACCAAAAACCGTTTGTCCTTCCACCACATGAGCCATCAAAAGACAAATAAAAATGAGATCCGCAAAGAAATTGCCGCTCTCATTGACAGCATCAAGAAGCAATCCGATCATATCGGCTTCACACGCGAGATCCCGCAGGTTGAATTAGACCTCATCATTCATCAAATCGAACGCCTTTACCGGAGAACCGTTGTTTTCAGTTACCTAAACGGGCTGCCAGAAGAAATTCCAGCACCGGAAATCGTAGTCGAAACGCCTGTTACGCCGCCAACACCAGTTCCTCAAGTTGTGGCCAAAGTGGAGACACCTGTGATTCCTGTTGTTGAAACACCAGTTGCACCCAAAACAGAAACGCCACCAACGCCTGTTGTTGAGCCGCCTATCGTTGCATCAATCGAAACACCGATAACACCAGAGCCTGTAAACGTGGTTGAAGAAAAAAAACCTGAAATCAGTTTGCCGCCAAAGGTTGAAACGCCCAAAGTCGAAACGCCTGCATCAAAAAATTTCCCTGATCTCAAAACATTGATTGGTTTTAACGAACGCATCATGTTTATGCGCAGTTTGTTTGCAACCGATGCATCGGCTTATGACGAAGCGATTCGACAAATCAACGCGTGTCAATCATTTACAGAAGCAGATAGTTTTTTAGGAACGCTTCGCAATGAATACCGCTGGAACTCGGAATCGGAACCAGTACAGATTTTTCTAGATACCGTGAAACGACGTTTCGCTTAACACGTATGCAACGCCTCCTGACTACATTTCTCGGTTTAAATCTTGCCGTAAATCTGTACGCGCAAGATTTGCCGTATGCGCGCAAGGTTGTGGATACGCTCGCATCTGCGTCGATGCACGGGCGCGGGTATGTGAGCAATGGCGATAAAATTGCGGCCAATTACATTGCGCAGGAGTTTAAAACACTTGGTTTAAAACCGCTCGCCAACAACAATTCCTACTTTCAGTATTTTTCATTTCCGATCAATACGTTTCCGGGCAAAGTAGAAATTACGTTTCGCTGGAAAGATGGTCGTGCGCAGAAATGCGGGCCGGGAGAAGATTTTCTTGTACGCAGTGCTTCGCCTAGTGTGAAAGGAAAATTTCCTGTTGTGGTGCTCGATGCTTCCATTGTGGGAAGTTATGAGCGTTGGAAAAACTTCCGTGCACAAAACTTAAAAAAGACGTTTGTTTTAGTTGATACAAGTGGCGTTTCCGATAAACAGCAATTGCAGTTGATGACCAATTACGTGCGTTATCCAACAAACGTAAAAGGTATTTTATTCTTGGTCAAAACATCAGTAATGAGCCATAGCGAACTTGACGATTGTTCGCGCATGTCGCCATGGGATTTTTCGCAGGTGCAATCTTCTGTTCCCGTAATTGAGGTTTCGGATATTTACCGCGACATCAGTACAATTGATATTTCGATTGGTGCAAAATTTATTCGCAATTACACCTCACAAAATGTTTTGGCGCAAATAACGGGGTCGCAATTCCCCGATTCCTTTATCGTTTTTACGGCGCATTACGATCATTTGGGGCAAATGGGCAAAACGGTTTATTTCCCCGGTGCCAACGACAATGCAAGTGGTGTTGCGATGTTGCTCAATCTGGCCAAGCATTATGCCAAAGCCGAAAATCGACCGAAATGTTCTATCGCATTCATGGCTTTTGGTGGCGAGGAAGTGGCATTATTGGGTTCACATTGGTACAACGATCATCCGCTTTTTCCGTTGAAAAAAATTCGCTTTCTCATCAACATGGATATTCTCGGAACAGGTGATGAAGGAATTACCGTAGTCAATGCAACCTTGTTTGATCGTGAATTTAAAGACATGCAAAAGCTCAATGCACAAGGAAGTTATTTGCCGCAAATCAAGCCGCGTGGAAAAGCTGCGATTAGCGATCATTTTTTCTTTACCGAAAACAAAGTGCCTTGTTTTTACATTTATACCATGGGCGGTATCAAAGCCTACCACGATACTTGCGATCGGAGCACAACATTGCCCTTGACTAAGTTTTCGGAAATATTTTTATTGCTTCGCGATTTTGTTTCTACTCTTGATAACGGCTAACGATGGCAAAATTAATTCTTGTTCCTACGCCAATCGGCAACCTAGAAGACATGACGTATCGAGCGGTGCGGCTGTTGAATGAGGTCGATTTAATTTTGGCGGAAGACACACGCACCTCATCGAAATTATTGCAGCATTACGCGATTAAAAAACCGATGCAGGCGCATCATTTACACAACGAACATCATACTGCCGAACACATCGCATCGCGCATTGCCAATGGCGAAACCATTGCATTGATAACAGATGCAGGAACGCCAGGCATTTCGGATCCGGGTTTTTTGTTGGTGCGTGAATGCATTCGCGCTGGAGTAGAAGTAGAATGTTTGCCGGGTGCAACGGCTTTTGTTCCCGCTTTGGTACAATCGGGCTTGCCGTGCGAAGCATTTATTTTTCATGGTTTTTTGCCGCAGAAAAAAGGACGGCAAACGAAATTGAAATTGCTTGCAGAAGAAACGAAAACGATGATTTTGTATGAGTCGCCTTATCGGTTGGTGAAGGCGTTGGAGGAATTGGCGACGCATTTGGGCGAAGATCGGCGGGTGGCGGTGTGTCGGGAGTTGAGTAAATTGCATGAAGAAACATTTCGAGGAACGTGTCGCGAAGCGGTAACACATTTTTCGGCAAAGACGGTTAAAGGCGAAATTGTGTTGGTGGTGGAAGGCGCGGGGCGGAAAAAAGAGGTGGATGAGATAGATGAAGACTTGTAGGGTAAATAAACTTATTTAAATTTGTTTGATGTATTATCGTAGAAAAGTAATTTTAGCTCTTTTAGAGATATTTGATAATAAACTGGATAAAATTGCTTTCCAGAAGCTGTTGTTTTTATTTGCACAAAATCAGAAAAAGCCTTCTTTTGATTTTATTCCATATAAGCAAGGTTGTTTTTCATTTCAATCGTATGCCGATATGCGAACGATGATGAAGTATGAATTGATCAAAGAAGACCGTGAAACATGGATAAAAATTGACTCAAAAAAGTATCAATCTTCTTTAACTCTAGACGATTCTTTAGTGCTTAAAAATTTACAAAAACAATTCCCTTGCGCTTCTTCTGAAGACCTGATTTTATATACTTACAAAAAGTATCCATATTATGCTTTAAATAGCTTGATTTCAAAAAAAATTCTTGATCAAAGTGGGCTTGAAAGAATTGAACGAACAATCCCCCAAAACAACAAAAAAGCGCTATATACAATTGGTTACGAAGGAATAAGCCTAGAGCGCTATCTCAATAAACTTATTTTAAATCGCATTAAAATACTTTGCGATGTGCGGAAAAACCCACTGAGCATGAAATATGGTTTCTCAAAAAGCCAGTTGCAAAAAGCTTGTGAGGGACTTGACATCTCTTATATTCACCTTCCTAATCTAGGAATAAATTCAGACAAAAGACAAAACTTAATTACTCAGGCTGATTATGACCTTCTTTTTGATGATTATAGAACAGTAACATTAGCACAAAATCATTCAGCTATGAATAATATTTTAGACCTTTTAGAAAAAAATTCACGTGTAGCAATTACTTGTTTTGAAGCGAATCATTGCCAATGCCATCGAGGAACACTTGCCAACCAGATGATAACATTACCCAAATGGGAGTATGAAGTAATACATTTATAAATATGACGCTTACAAAAGTTTTAATCGCAGTTAAAACGTATCCAACAATATCTTTAAAATATGACGAGCTTGTTTGTACTGCAGGATTTCGAGAAGATGGTACTTGGATTAGAATCTATCCTATTCAGTATCGCAAAAAAGATTTTAAAGAACAATATAAAAAGTACCAATGGATTGAGCTTGAATTAGAAAAAAATCCAAGTGATTTTCGCCCTGAGAGTTATCGTCCTAAAACACTTGATACTGAAATAAAAATTATTGGACAGATAGATGCAGATGGTGATACGTGGGAAGACCGACGAAAATTTGTTTTACAAAAAACATATACGAATTTAGCCAATTTAATAAAAGAAGCAAAAGACCGTTCCATACAAACTTCATTAGCAGTTTTTAAGCCCTCGAATGTCATCGATTTTATATGGGAGGATGTTGAGAGAACATGGGACGATAAAAAAATTGCAAAACTTAAACAGTACAATCTGTTTGAATCATCGGCCTCGAATCGGTTCGATGTTGTCAGGAAACTACCATACAAATTTTCTTATGTTTTTACTGATGATTCTGGAAAAGAAAGCACTTTGATGATTGAAGACTGGGAAGTCGGTGCCTTGTTTTGGAATACTTTAAAAAAATATAATAATGAAAAAACAGCTTGTGAGGCAGTACGTGCAAAATATCTTAATGACTTTGCCAAAACAAAAGATTTATATTTTTTCTTAGGGACAACAGCCCAATTTCATCTGGTTGCTCCCAATCCATTCGTCATTATTGGAACATTTCATCCAAAAAAGAAAAGTCAAATTGCTTTTGACTTTTAAAAGTTTTCAAAATTCCACACACTAAACTTCCAAAAGCATACGTTTTAACTCTTGAAATGGCCCATAAGCCATTTTCTACATCCTTTCTGATATTCTTGGCACGTCTCTTGGACTAAGAAAGAATATCGGCAAGGGTGTAACTTTTTTCACCAACCGTAGTTATAAGGAATGACGAACAGTTAGTTCACTAAAAAAAACAGGAAGTTTCACCTCTCCCACACACCCGATGAAACACGCCTTCCTCATCCCCGCCCTGCTCGCATGCAGCGCACTCCCCGCCCAAGATTTCCTCAACGGAAGTTTTGAGCAAAACGGCAAACTCTGCCTCATCAATACCTCTGCACCTGTTTTTAACGCAAACGTTAAAAATACACATGCCTTTGGTAGCTTCCGAAAACCCGACATCGCGAGTAGTGATTGTAATTTTGGTACAGCAAAAGATGGCAGTTGGTTTATTGGTCTTGCCAGTAATGTGGAATCCGATGTGCGTTCCGAAGTGGTTACGCTCGAATTGTCTGCTCCACTTGTGAAAGGCAATCAATACCAGATCAATTTCTGGGCTCGTTCGCGCAGCACCGCACCCAATTTAGAGCTGGGTGTTTCGGAATACGATTCTTTGCGCGGTGCTCATTTTTATACCGTTTCGGCACAAACCATTGGCGTAGAATGGAGCATGGTGAGTTTGCGTTTTACGGCACCTATTTCTGGAAAATACATTTCGGTAAAAGCATCGAACCGCGAAGAAAATGCAGGTGTTTGGCTCGATGCCTTTGCCTTGCGCCCCGTTTTTGTGGCAGATAATATGATAATCGTTCCAAAAGAAGAAAAACCGATTGCCAAAAATTCTGCCCCAGCACAAAAACAAGCAACAACGGCAAACAAAGATGTTTTGCAAGTCGATGTATTCCCAAATCCAAGTGAGGGCATGATTTCGGTTTCTACCGATTCTTCGCAAGTAGTTTCCATGATTGTGTTCAATACACTCGGAACACCGATTCGTGAATACATGAATACACCCGAGTCGCCGATGCCGGATAAAATTGATTTGACAGATCAGCAACCGGGCTTGTATTTTGTGGAAGTAGCAACCATCAGCGGAAAAGTAACCAAACGTGTTGTGGTAAGTAGATAGTTTTATTAGGTAGTACATCCCCAAACCGTGTGTCTGCGATGCAGCTGCACGGTTTATTTTTTGCCCTAAAACCAGTTGCTTTTCTAATTTAGCAACCGCAAACGGCTAGTAGCAGATTCTTTTTCAAAAATGCTGCAACTTTTCCCCATGTATTGCTTTATACTGGCAAATCAGTCTCAAAAAAGGAACTGATCGCCACCGCAAAAGGCCACGCTTATGACTACGGAACAGAAATATCATGCCAGCAGCGAACAGATTCGCAGCGAGGAAGCCGAGATAGAGGCCGCCCGCAAGAATCCGGCCTGCTTCGAGGTTTTGTACAACAGATACTACGCACGGATTTTAGGATTCATCTATCAGCGTGTCGCATCAAAAGAAGAAGCTTACGACCTGACATCACAGGTATTTATGAATGCACTTGAAAATATCGGTAAATACAAAGCGCAAGGCGTTCCCTTTTCGGCTTGGTTGTTTCGTATTGCCATCAACGAATTGCATAAATACTGGAGGAAAAACAAAGTGCGTCAAGCCATCAGCATCGACGATACACAGGTCGGTGATGTTTTAGAAGAATTGGGCGAAGAAAATTCTGCCGAAACCGATTCTAAGTTGATGCAGGCGATGCAACAACTTGCACCAGAAGAAATTCAATTGCTCGAAATGCGCTTTTTCGAAAAACGTCCGTTCAAAGAAATCTGCGACATTTTAAATATCTCTGAAACTGCTTGCAAAGCTCGTGTTTACCGACTTTGTGAACGATTGAAAACGATTCTTACCTCATTGTCTTGAGCCATGAAAAACTACGATATTAACCGAAAACGCAAACCGCTTTCAGAAGAAGAAATTGCACAAGGACAAAATTTTCAGTCCTTCATGAATGCGTATGCGGCACGACCAAAACCGTTTTATAAAACCACAACATTTTATCTGAGTGCGGCTGCATTGGGTGTTTTGCTTGCGGTTGGCGGTTATTACTGGAGTACGTCGGGCGATTCGCCTGCTGCACAAACCGCGTTTGTGCAAGCTCCTATTCCGGCATTAAATCCAAGCGATACGGTTTATGCCGTTGATGCGCGGCAGGAAGGTGTGTACTATTTTGAAACAGGCACACAACTCACGGTTCCGGCAGGTGCGTTTTTGGATAGCGCGGGAAGTGCGGTGGCGGGTGAGGTGGAATTGCGTTACCGCGAGTTTCATGATCCGGCGGCTATTTTTTTAGCGGGTATTCCGATGACGTATGATTCGGCAGGAACACGATACCATTTCGAGTCGGCGGGCATGTTTGAGCTTACTGCATATCAAAATGGCAAACCGTTGCGGGCCAACCCCAATGCACCCATTAAAATTGCTTTAGCGTCAAATTCGCAGGAAGATAAATTTAATGTGTATTACCTCGATACAACACAGCGCAACTGGAAATACACTTCGCGCGACAAAGCGGTATTGATTGCCATGCAGCGCGATTCGAGTGTAGCACTTGACTCCTCGTTAGCAGGCGCACCCATTGCACCACGGCAAGCCGATAAGAAAAAGCCCAGTTTCAGCATTGCATTCGATCCAGCAGAATTTCCAGAGTTGACGGTTTACATAGGTGTGCGTTTTGAAGTGGATGAAGCAAAAACGCCCTACAACCGCGCCGATAAAAATGTTGATTGGGAAGATGTAAGCATTGCTCGAAATGCTGATGGGAAAACATTTTCGGTAACTTTTTCAAAAGGCGATTTGAAACGCACGTATGTAACGTATGCTGTTGTTGATGAAGGCAATTGGAACAACGCTCAAAAAACGTTCGGCGAACGTTTTGCGGCTTGGAAAAAGAAACGAGACGATAAAAATGCGTTAGCAAATCAACAACAAAAACAACGTGAACGCGATTTAGCAACTGCCGACGAAAGACGCATTTTCAAAAACCGCGAAGCACTTCAACGCGCATTAACACTCCGCCGCGCCAATGTTGGCAACGATCAAGAAAATATGGTGATGCGCGAATTTGTTGTGAATGAATTTGGTATTTGGAATTCGGATTGCAAATCATCGCTTCCTGAGGGGCAAGAATTAGTTGTGAAAATCTTGGACTCGCGCTCCAAAAAACCAATCGAAACAACACATGTTTTTCTGGTGGAGAAGGGAAGAAATGCTATTTTTACATATAGCACAAGCGACCTCCGCACGTTTCGGTTCAATCCCAAATCTGAAAATCTAATTTGGGCGATTACGGCTGATGGAAAAATAGCTGTTGCGCATGCAGAAGCGCTTCAACGCATTGCACCTGATGCCAAAGAAGCAGAAATCACACTGGATGTTGCCACAACAACAGCTACTTCGGGAGCACAAGCGTTTGCGCAACTTGGTTTATGAGTCATGTACTGAAATGTAGTTTGATTTTCCTTTTCTTGGTCTTGAACATATCGCGTGGTATGGCTCAGCAAGATACGTTTCGTGTAAAAACAGTGGCTACAGTCATCACGGTTTTGCCCGAGCTGAGCATGCTGTATGTCGATGAAGACAACTGGGTTAAAATTTCATATCAAGGCAAATACAAACTCGGAAAAATTGAATTGCGTGGCGGTTCAGCAACACAAACCGACTCGATGTGGTCGTTGAAACCTACGGCTGGTGTAGAAGCAATTCTCGTTATTCATGAAATTTTGAAAAACGGAACTCAACGTGTTGCCTTTACCAAAAAATACAAAATCTTCGCGCGCGAGCGTCCGCTTGTTTATCTCGATGGTGTTCCAAGCGATTCGGCAACCGATAAACTTACCGTTATTGCTCTCGGTCATTTGCAAGCGCGCACCAAATACAGCAAACAAGCGTGGCCCATCGTTTCGTTTAACCTTTACATTACCGTTAATGGAAAGATGGACACACTCACAGCCAAAGGCGATCGGTTAACATTGGAAATGAAACAAAAAATTGATGCGTTGAATGTGCGGGAAAAAGGTGGTGTCTTGCTTTTTGATGACATTAAATGCGTAGCACCGGATGGTAAAATTGTTACACTAAAAGGTATTCGGATTTATCTTTTCGATGAGAAAAAAACCAAAGCGGGGATGTGAGCAATTCAAACGCATCGCAAAAACCGAAGACTGTTAATAGTTGTTAAGCACACAATCATTTTAACTCGTTGCGTTCTACATTTGTAACGTATGAAGCTCGCTTCTCCCAAGTTGATTAGTTTTTTAGCTGGTGCAGCCCTGATTGGATTGTGCATCGTTCAATATTATTGGATTGATAGTGCTGTAAAGCAACGTCGTGAAAATTTTGAACAAGATGTGCACGATGTATTGGCACAGGTTTCGTACAAATATGGCCGCCAACGCGCAGCTGCCCGCATTCGCCGACAACTCAACTACCGCAAACAAGGTGTACTCTTACCCATCACAACCGAATCAACACCAATCAATAAAGTAAGCGTCATGGAAGAGTACGCTTCCGATTCGAATGGATTTATAGAACGTGGCAACAAATCGCGCTCATACATCGCCGATTCGTTTTCGCATGAGTTTTCCGATCACATTGCCAATAGCCATATTTCAGGCACCTTATTGCACCCCAACGAAAAAACAAAACCAGTACTCAAGCCCGAGGTAACAACATCGAGTTCGTCCGAAATGCTGAATGATATTTTCGACGAACTCATCAGCATCAACATCTACAACGATTACAGCAATCAAATCGATACCTCGCTCGTTGATTCTCTTTTGCGAACCGAACTAGGTAGTCGAGGCATCAGCACACAATATGCTTGGGCCATTATTAACGCGCCCACAACTGTATTTACAAGCGATACCAAAACGCGCGATTTGATTCGAGATAGTTTGCTCATGAGCCGCTACCGCGTAAACCTAACACCCGATAATATTTTCATTCAGCCGCGGATGCTTTCGTTGTATTTCCCAAATGAGAGTGGCTACATTTTCAAATCCATGTGGGGTATTTTATTGCTTTCTGTTTTATTCATCTTGTTTATCATTTTACTTTTTTACTATTCGATCTCCACCATTTTCAAACAGAAAAAATTGTCAGAAATCAAAAACGATTTCATTGGCAACATGACCCATGAATTAAAAACACCCATCTCTACCATATCGCTTGCTTGTGAAGTATTGAGCGACGACTCGATTGAGAAAACAAAAGACCGTACCGATCGTTATGTCAATATGATTCGGGAAGAAAACAAACGCCTAGCCGTACTTGTAGAGAATGTGTTGCAAACAGCCGTTCTCGACAAAGGCAATTTTAAACTCAAACCTTCTGCCATTGATTTGCATAGTTTGATTGAAGGGGCAATTCGCAACATCAAGGTTCAGGTTGAGAAAAAGAATGGTGAAATCACAACCGATTTTCAGGCAGAAATAAGTGAACTGATTGGCGATCGAACCCACATTCAAAATGTGATTTACAATTTACTCGACAACGCTATTAAATATACACCAACTCAACCACTCATTCGTATTTCGACGATCAATACCGCCAATGGAATTGAGTTTTGTGTCGAAGACAATGGTGTAGGAATTAGCCGTGAAAATCAAAAGAAAATTTTTGACACATTGTATCGTGTTCCAACAGGAAACGTGCACGATGTAAAAGGTTTTGGCCTCGGCTTGAGTTATGTTAAAGCAATTATTGATAAGCATGGCGGCTATGTGCGTGTAGAGAGCGATCCTGGGCACGGCAGCCGTTTTTATGTGCAACTTCCATTTCAAAATAAACAATCATGAGCGAAACGAAATCACGGGTCTTATTGGCCGAGGACGATCCAAACTTGGGTCATTTATTGCAAGAATACCTTCAAGCAAAAGGTTTCGACACCGCACTGGCTGTAAACGGAAAAGAAGGTTTTGATTTATTTCGCAAAAATACATACGACCTCTGTTTGCTGGATGTGATGATGCCTGTAAAAGATGGCTATACCCTTGCACGCGAAATTCGTAGCCTCAACCGCGATGTGCCCATTGTTTTTCTCACCGCAAAATCGATGAAAGAAGATACCATCGAAGGATTCAATGCGGGTGCTGACGATTACATTGCCAAGCCTTTCAGCATGGAAGAATTGTTGTTGCGCTTGAAAGCGATTCTTCGCCGCACCAAAGGAACTGGAGTGAATTTAGAACAAACAACATTCACGGTTGGCGATTATAAATTTGACCATACGCGACAATTGTTGGAGTATGGAAACAAAGGGCAAAAATTGACTTCAAAAGAAGCTGATTTGCTGCGCTTATTGGCCATCTACAAAAACGAAGTCTTAGATCGTTCGTTTGCACTCAATTCCATTTGGGGCGACGATAGTTATTTTAATTCGCGCAGCATGGATGTTTACATCGCCAAACTACGCAAATACCTCAAAGAAGATCCAACCATCGAGATCATGAACATTCACGGACGTGGTTTCCGGTTGATTGCGAAATAATCGATTCAAAGACACAGGCGGTTTTCAGAGCGGAGAAAGAGTACGGAGTGCGCAAGATGAATATCAAACGCACTCCGCACTCTTTCTCCGCTCTTTTTTTTCTTCGCTCTTTTATAGTTGGTGTTGCGTAAAGTTTATTTTAAAAAATAATTAACTTTATAGCAATATAAACTTGTTCTTATGAAATCAATCTTTACCCTATTTGCCTCGTTTTGCCTTTTTTCATTCGCGCAAGCGCAAACATTTACAGGCACAGGCGGCGCAATTTCCGACAACCTCGATACGACTTATTATATCATTCCCGTTAGTGGCCTTAGTCCGGCAAACATTGACACGGCGGTATTTGGCCTCGAACAAGTATGTATTGATTTAACGCATACAAAAGATCGCGACCTCGATATTTTTCTCGAATCGCCAGATGGTACAATCGTTGAACTAACAACGGATAATGGCGATTTGGATGATAATTATACCAACACGTGTTTTCGTTGGGATGTCAGCACATTCATTACTGCCGGTACGGCTCCTTTTACAGGCGCTTATAAACCCGAAGGGCTTTTGCCTGCAATCAACAACGGCCAAAATGGAAATGGGAATTGGCGTTTGCGGGTGTATGATGATAACAATACGGGAAACAATACGGGAAATATGATTTCGTGGAGCATTACATTTGGCACAAGTCCTGCTGCTGATTTTGTTTTTCAGTCTTCCAATTTGCCAATCATTGTGATCAATACAGGCAATCAAACCATTGTGGATGAACCAAAAATCATGGCCGATATGGGCATTATTTACAATGGTCCAAACATCCGCAACAACATGACCGATTCGTTCAACAATTACAACGGCAAAATTGGTATTGAGTTTCGTGGTTCAAGCTCACAAGGATTTCCGAAAAAGCCTTATGGCATTGAATTATGGGATGTAAACGGCAATGCGATTGATTCTTCGTTACTCGGCATGCCGAAAGAAAGTGATTGGATTTTATTTGCGAGCTACTCCGACAAATCGTTGTTGAATAATGCACTTTCTTATCACCTCGCCAATCAAATGGGTTGGTACGCGCCACGCACACAACATGTGGAGTTAACCATAAACGGCCAATACATGGGTGTGTATGTGTTGATGGAAAAAATAAAAAAAGACAACAATCGAGTGGACATTGCAACCTTGCAGCCAACCGAAATTTTTGGTGATGATGTAACGGGTGGCTACATCATCAAAATTGACAAATCGACGGGCAATGGCGGCGCGGGCTGGACTTCTACGTTTGCTCCAGACACAGCGCCAAACGGACAAACCATTTACTTTCAATACGAGTACCCGAGCGATCTGATTATTGTACCGCAACAAGAGGCATACATTCAAGCATACGTCGATAGTTTTGAAACGGCGTTGGCTGGGCCAAATTTTGCGGATACGGCATTGGGCTACGCGCGTTATATGGATGTCAACTCGTTCATTGATTATTTTTTACTCAATGAAATGAGCCGCAATGTGGATGGTTACCGCTTGAGCACGTATTTGTACAAAGACAAAATGAGTAATGGTGGAAAATTAACCATCGGGCCTGCTTGGGATTACGATTTGGGCTGGGCCAATGCCGATTACTGTGCGGGTTCAGACACCACAGGCTGGGCTTACCAATTTAAAAATGTTTGTCCAGGCGATTATTGGCAAATTCCTTTCTGGTGGGATCGGTTGATGCAAGATCCAAATTTCCGCGACAAAGTGCGTTGCCGTTGGGAAGAGTTAAAAATGACGGTTTTGAGTGTATCGTATTTGCACAATTACGCCGATTCGATGGCTTTGTATTTGGACGAAGGGCAACAGCGTAATTTTAATACTTGGCTCATTTTGGGAAATTATGTTTGGCCCAACCCCTCGCCTATTCCGGCTGACTATGCGGGAGAAATAACCGAAATCAAAAACTGGATGACCGCGCGTTGGGCTTGGATGGATGCCAACATGCCGGGCATTTTAGGAACCTGCAATCCAACCGGAATGGCAAACGAAGCACCAATTGAGAACCCACTTGTTGCATTCCCAAATCCATTTCAGCAAGACCTTTCTTTCTCAATTTACCTTGAACAATCCGAAAATGTTGAGGTTGTGTTGCTCAATAGCCTTGGCCAGCCTGTTATGGCGCCACAAACGCGCCGTGCAAATGCGGGCACACAAAACATCACCATCGATACAGGAGACGGTTTAGCTGCTGGCTTGTATTTCTTACAAATTCGCGCGGGCAATCACTATTGGACACAAACCGTAACGCGTTTAGGACAATAATCCATTGGAATTACCTGTTGTTTTGTAGTTTTTTTTTGACAAAAGCGATAAATACGCCATTTTTCGACAACCTTTTTTTAAAAATTTCGTAAAAACCGCACCATTCTTCGTGAATGGTGCGGTTTTTGTTCGCCCCCCAAACAAGAAAAATCAGAGTCCCTACGCAATATGCTCTGTTTTTAAGTATGAAATCACTTCTCACAAACAAGAAGTCAATCTCCTGTGTAAGGAGCGGGCTTTTGTTTTTTTTCTTCCTTTTTGCCTTTTCAAATCTTGGAAATGCAGCTATAACAGACTCCTTGCCTGCTTCTGCACGTGTTGGTAAAGTCTGGAAATGGCGCATGCTTCACAAAGCGCGCCGGCTTGACGACCGGAGTAACTATGAAAAATCGCGGGCTGTTTATTTGCGGTTACTTGAAGCCGATTCTACTTACTTTAAAGCAAATTATGAGTTAGCGATACAAGCACTAAGCAGTTATAATCATCGCGACGAATCGCTCAACCTGCTAGAACGTGCTTATCGGCACATGCCCGCCGATACGGTTGTTCCGTTTTTTTGGTATTACGGAAATGCCTTGCAGTTTTCAGGGAAATACGAAGATGCGATCCGAAGCTACCAATTGTTTCAACGGTTGAAGGGAGAAACGTTTCCAGGCGAATGGCAAGGACTCTCCGATTTGCGTATTCAGCAGTGTAAAACGGCGCTTGATTTGCGCGCGAATATGCCCAAAGACATCCGTGTTGTTAATCTTGGTAATGGCATCAATACAGAATTTGCAGAATATGTTCCGGTTGTGAATGAAGGGGATAGTATTTTGCTCTACACATCGCGACGCAGTTCTACAACAGGCGGAAGGATTGATTTAGCGGATGAAAAATATTTGAAGACATGTATATTTCGCGCGATGACAGTGCAAACTTCAAGTCATCCGAACAATTCCATCCTGGTGGTTCTTATATCGGCAACTTGCTCAATACCCGCGATCACGAATCGGTTGTTTCGCTCGCATTTGATGAAACCGTGCTCGTTATTTACAACAGAAATGATTTATGGTTTAGTTTACGCGACAGCGCAATGAATTGGACATCTCCCGTTCGTTTCGATGACCGCATCAACTGTGGCGATTATCAACCGCACGGTTCATTTACCGAAGATGGAACCATTTTCTATTTTACAAGTGATGTGGAAGGTGGTGCGGGTGGACTTGATCTCTACTATGTTGAACGATTTGCCGATGGCTCATGGTCAGAACGACGAAGTCTTGGACCGTCGGTCAATACGCCTTCAGATGAAGACAGCCCACAAATTGGAGCAGACGGCAAAACACTTTTCTTTTCTTCAAAAGGACACAACGCGATCGGTGGCTACGATATTTTTTACACCCAACGCGATTCTTTGGGCAACTGGACAAAGGCAATCAATCTTGGCTTTCCGTACAATTCGCCAGGTGATGATATTTTTTTTAAAGCTGATTCTTCGTTGCATAACGGCTACATGGCCTCGTTTCGTCAAGGTGGTTTTGGAGACATGGACATTTACCGCTTTCAAACGTGGGATGCTGCAGATTTTAACACCTGCAATCCATTTGTTAACCGGTCCTATCGCGTTTCTGTGAATGCAACACAATCGGTCGATGCTGGTGGCCGACAAGTTGTTTATCGTTGGGAAATGGGTGATGGCAAAATTCTTTTTGGCGAAAAAATTGATTACGATTATAAACGGTTTGGTAATTACGATTTAACGCTAACCATTTTCGATCCACTCACGGGTGTGATTGAACAAGATGAATATCATACCGCTATTGAGTTGCCCAAACACGACCATCTCGAAATTGTTGCTGCCGATACTGTCTGTCAAGATTCGATTGTAAAACTCGATGCTTCGTATTGTAATTTCGCTGGACAAGAAAACATCCATTATTTCTGGAAAATTGGTTCACGGCAAGGGAATGACCTGGTTACGCTCAATTATGAATTTGATAGTCTAGGCATCAATCGTGTGGTCTTGCAACTTGTAACCACCAGTTCTGATACAGCTTTACCGCAACGTTGGTGTGTTGAAAAAGAAATTGTTGTGCTCAATGCTTCCGATTATGCGGCATACTTGCAACGCCAGAAAATACGAGAACAATTTATTCCACTTTTCGGAGACACATCAAATGTAGAGATCCCGATTGACTTGGCTGGTGGTGCTAATCCCGCAAACACCTATACCAATTCTGGCATCAAGCTTCGTCCAATTTTTTACGATTTTGACCAATCGTTTATTCGTGCAGATGCACAACGCACACTCGATAGTAACATCGCGATCTTGCGTACGCATCCCGATATGATTATCAAAGTTGTTTCGCATACAGATGCGCGCGGAACAGACAACTACAACATTGCACTCTCTCAACGTCGCGCAAAAGAAGCTATTTTTTATCTCGAACAAAAGGGTGTGCCGCGCAACCGCATTGCGGCGGTATTGGCAGTGGGCGAAAGCGAGCCAGCCAATCTGTGTAAAGATGATGTTGAATGCGACGAAGCACAACACCAATTTAATCGCCGAACCGATTTCTTCCTTGTTACTCCTGCAAACTGATTGTATCATGAAACACGTTTTTAAAAATCTTTATTTCGTATTGCTTTTGTTCCCGCTTGGGTCAATGGCACAGCAAGTGCCTTCTCGCGAAGAAAACATCGATTTTATTACAACGTTTGGAAAAGATGCTGCGCGTGAGTGGGGCGATGACGATCATTCTCAGGTTTATTTTTTCTTGATCCCCGCCTCAAACAAAACACCTGTTTACATCCGTGTTTTTGATCCAGAAATTGGTGGCAAAAACGATCAGATCAACAACCAATTCAATACATCTTGTACTTTCACGGTATATGGTGGACGAGGCACTTATTCTGAAAAAGATGCGCGCGGAATTGATCCCGTGGGAAAATATAAAAGCGGGATTCAATTGGCCACAAAAACATTTTCAAAAGACACAGCATTCGACAATAAATGGTTTACGTTTGGTCCTTTCAATCCGTCGGAAGGTGAATTTGACAAAGACTTGAATGGTTATGTACTTAAAATTGTAGTGGACGGTATTTCGGGCGACGATGGGAATATGTATCGTTTTTTCTTGAGTTCGCTGCGTACTGAAGGCAAAGCCGTAGAAGGGGCAAATGCGTTTGCTTATGAGTTGTGTTTTCGATTGATCCAAAAATCACAAACCGTTGCACATTTATATCCTTTTGTGGATAGCCGTGTAACTTCTGTGAGGCAAAGCAATTTTGATTTCGATATGGATGGTGCTATTTCGCTGACAAGCGTTGCTAAAAAGCTACATCGCATGGATGGCTCTGGAAACGGAACATGGTCAAATACCATTGTAAAATTAGTTCAACAAGAAAAAAATTCTTCTCTCGATTTTCAGATTGTTGGCGCTGCAAAAAAAACAAATGATATGGTTGTGTATATGACCAATCAATACGACGAAGCCGTTCCATTTTTTTCTTCTCCGATTGGAGGATTGCCGCGGTACAAGTATAAAGTAGATGTCAATTATGAAGTAAAATAATGCACGTGCGGATATTCAGTTTCATTTTTCTTTTTATTCTATGCCAACCGCTGAATGCTCAGTTGTACAATATACGCACCTACAACGTTGATAATGGATTGCCACAAGATTATGTGTATCACCTTGTTCAAGACAACCGCAATCACTTGTTGATTTCTACGGGAGAAGGGTTTTCTGATTTCGATGGGTTTGACTTTCACAACAGCACAATTAAAAATGGTCTTGCCGAAAATTTTGTTACAACTTCGTGTATGGATCGGTCCGGAAAAATCTGGCTTGGTCATTTTCAACATGGTGTATCGGTTGGGAAAAACGGATCCTATCGAGCCGTCAAAGGAGCGGGCATAGAAAACGCACACATTCATTCCGTGCAGGTTGATGCAGCAGGATTTATTTGGGCTGCTGCTGGCCATGATGGTCTCTATCGAATCGACTCTTTGGGAAAGGTAAAACATCCGAAATGGAACAACGAGTTACAGATCACCGCTGTTTTAATTGATCCGAATTCGAATTTAATTGTAACGACTCTAGAAAAGATTTTTGTCCTGAATTATGATTCTGAAAGTAACGCTTTGACGCTTGTACAGGAATTGGAATTGCCCGAACACGCAAGCCCGCAAACCTTGCTTTGGGATAAAAAACGAAATGGGTTTTGGACCATTGCCGATGCAAACAAAGTTGTTTTTGTTCAATACCATAAAAAAACATATACCATTGCCGAATCAATTATACTCCACCGGAGCGATGCTGTTTTGAAATCGATTGCACTGGATGTGCAAGATAATTTATGGTGTGGTGGAATTGGGCTTGGCGTTTTAAAAATTGTTTTTCAAGAAATTTCTATTCAAACCTACGGCATTCAACGCATATCAAGCCAGAATGGACTTCCGAGCAATGACGTGCAAAGTGTTTTTTGCGACTCAGAGAATAATGTTTGGGTCGGTTTTTATGGTTCTGGTTTGGTACAAGTCGCGGGCGAAAGTTTTTTATGGTACCCGAAAATTGCTTCTGAAGAAAAGATCTATGCAACCGCGGTAAACAACCGTGGTCAAATTGGTATGGGAACAGCAACTGGCTTCTGCTTTTATGCAGATGGAAATCCGGCCACCATGCCAGAATTTTATACTGCTAAAAATGGGTTCTTGAACGAAGCCGTTACAGCCATATCGACTACTGTAGATGGCATGTTTTGGCTCGGAACAGAGCTTGGTGCTATTCGCACATTTGATCCACTCACCCATACCTTTCAAAATATCAATGCGCAGTACAATATTCCGCAGAGACCCGTCAATCGAATCATCGAAACACCTGAAAAAAACATTTTTATTGCTACACTCGATGGTGTTTGGTTTTTACATGATGGGAAAGCAGATTTACTGACCACGCAGCAAGGTTTATTGCACAACAATATTCAAAGTATCGCTATTGGTTCTGATGGTACATTTTGGTTTGCGGCACATGGCTCCGTGCCTTTCTCCATGAAGGGAAATGAAATCACAGCCCATCAATCTATTCCGGGTTTACAAACATTCAATTTCAATGCTTGCCTTGTTGATCGCAAAGGAAACGTATGGTATGGCTCGGAAGGCGATGGTCTTTTTAGGTTTGATGGACAGAACTGGAAACATTATACTGTATCAGATGGATTAGCCTCAAATTACTGCTATGGGTTGTTGCTAGACTATGCTGGACGTATTTGGGTTACACATAAAAATGGTGTAAGTGTATCGCGGAACGATGATTTATTTCAATCGTTTGGTACACACAATGGATTTATGTCGCCCGAAAACATGACAAATGCCTGTTGTAGTATTGATAATTCCTCACAATTAATTTTCGGCACGCAGCAAGGTATTGTTTTGTATAATGGAAGGCTCGATTATCAAAACGAGGCTATTCCGCTTCTGTCGTTTACAAGTTTATACATCAATGATGAATTGCTCGATTGGAGTGTCTTGCCGAAACAACTTGCTTATGGTGCGTATGCTATTCGGATTGGTTTTTCGGCCATCAACCTTCGCGATCCAAATGTGGTGAGGTATCGGTATCGTTTGGCTGGCATGGAAACCAAGTGGAATGAACTGACAGGGTCTGGGGAAGTTTTCTATCCAAAATTGCTTGATGGCGTCTATGTATTTGAAGTCTTGGCCAGCAAAGACGGGAAAGTTTGGTCGAAAGAACCCTTACAAATGCGTTTTACTGTTGCGGCTCCATTCTGGAAAAAAATATGGTTTTATACCCTTATGAGCCTTTTACTAATTGCGGGTGTTTTACTCTTTATTCGTTATCGGACACATGCGCTTTTGAAAGCAAAACTAAATTTGGAGCGCATTGTTGATATAAAAACAGCCGAGTTGAAAGAAGAAAAACGCATTGTAGAAGAGGGCAAAGCAGTTATTGAAGAGCAAAACAAAGAAATTACATCAAGTTTGAATTATGCGCGGGGCATTCAAAACTCGTTGCTTCCGGCTTATGAGGAGTTGCAAGAAAAGTATAAAAACTTTTTTGTCTTTTACCGACCGCGCGACATTGTGAGTGGCGATTTTTATTGGATGGCAGAACAAGATGAATTTATTTATTTCGCGGTTGCAGACTGCACTGGTCATGGCGTTCCGGGTGCATTCATGTCTTTTATTGGTAGCACATTACTTACCAAACTCATCGTTGATCAAAAAAATAGGGATTTGTCTATTGCTATGGACGAATTAAACAAAAACTTCGCATCTGTTCTTCACCGCGATCGTGCAGGTCATTTGTACGACGGAATGGAGATTATACTTTGTGCGATAGATCGGAAGCAGATGCGTGTTTCTTTTTCCGGCGCTGGTCGTCCATTCTGGCTCGTACGCAATGGCGAGTTGCTCGAATTCAAAGGAACACCTTTCCCAATTGATGGCAACGACATCCATACTCGCATCTATAAACAAGACAGCATTTCGATTCAAAAATCAGATATGATTTACTTATTCTCCGATGGCTACGTCGATCAATTTGGGGAAGTAATCAACCGCAGATATGGTACTCGTCGGTTTCGCGACTTTGTGAAAAACAACGCACAGCAATCAGCAGAAGAGCAATTTCAGGTAATACAGACCAATTTTGATGCTTGGCGTGGTAACGAAAAGCAGATCGATGACGTATTAGTAGTCGGAGTAAAATTCTAATCAAAAAAAAATGAAGCAGGAAGCCAATTCGAAGCCCCCGATTATTCAGTTTAAAGGAATCATAAACCAGTCGTTTATTGCACATGTTGTTGATGTGATTGATGATTATGTACCGCTCGATCTCAATAGCCGCTCTTTACATCGAAAGTTGTTGAGTATTTCGGTCGAGTTGCTCCAAAACATCGCCCATCACGGCATCTACGATACAACCGATCACACACACGGAAAATTTGAAATTTTCGAATCCGATGACTACTTCGAAGTCGTAGCTTCTAACCGCGGCACAACAAAAAATTGCCTTCGGGCAAAAGATGCCATTGCGTTTGGAAATTCATTAACACGCTCCGAGTTAATTGCACATACACACACCCGTGCCTCACTCGAAACCGATGATTCGGCAGGAATCGGATTATTTACGATCTTGGCATCCTGTTCTAATCAGGTTTCCTGCACATGCACAGAAAGTAACAACAGCATGGTTATTGAAATGAATTGTCGCCTGAATAAAACAGCAAACGAATGAATCCTTTACAATTATCCCCTACAAACGAAACGCCAGCCATTCTTTTTGATGCTTCTTTGGGCCTTTTTAAAATTTCAGGACGCAGCTTTCCAATGGATGTTCAGGAATTTTATAATCCTTTATTGCGCTATTTCAAAACGTACTTGGATGTTCCTCAACCGAAAACAATACTCGATCTTTCGCTCGACTACTACAATTCTACATCCATGAAAGTAATTTTAAGTATGATTTCATCCTTACTGAAATTACATCCCGCGCAAACAAACTTCTCAATCATTTGGCGCTATCAGGCCGATGATGATGATATGCGTGAAGTGGGCGAAGCACTCAGCCAACAAATTGGGTTTCCTATTCAACTCATTGAGATTTGATACTTGTGTATTTGCATATCGTTAAATTGATGTTAACTTTAGCAGCACAACACATCGAACAATGAAAAAACTTTTCTTCTTATTTTTTGCGTTACCGATTTCGCTTTTCTCCCAAACCTATACAGGAACAGGAGGCGCAATCAATGATGCTACAACCAATGATTTTATGCTCAATGTTTCTGGTTTAAACCCAGCAAACATAGACACGGCAACTTTTGGCTTGGAGCAAGTCTGCATCAACCTCACCCATACTTACGACGGCGATTTAGATATCCGCATTATTGCTCCAGATGGAACAAATATCCCGCTCAGTACAGGAAACGGTGGCGGTGGGCAAAATTATACCAATACCTGTTTTAACACTACTGCCGCAACAGCAATCTCGACGGGTTCGCCTCCTTATACGGGAACATTTGTACCGCAAGGGCAAATTGGACGCATCAACAACGGGCAAATTGGAAATGGGACATGGACCTTGCGCATTATTGATATGGCAGCGCAAGACATGGGCAACCTCATTTCTTGGAACATCTCGTTTGGCAACAATCCGGCAAGCTATACGCCATTTACGTCTTCCAACATGCCCATCTTGGTTATCAATACCAATAACCAACAAATTCCTTATGGCACAAAAATCACTGCCGATATGGGCTTGATCTACAACGGCCCCAACATTCGCAATTACCTCACCGATCCGCGCAACGATTACAACGGAAAAATCGGAATCGAAATTCGTGGCAATTATTCGGCTAGCCTTCCTCAAAAACCTTACAACATTGAATTGCGCGATGTCAACGGATTTTCAATCGACTCTTCCCTACTGGATATGCCTGCCGAAAGTGATTGGTATTTAATTGCCAACTACAACGACAAATCATTTGCCCGAAATTTATTATCGATGGAGACTTTTCGCAAGATGGATCATTGGGCTCCACGCGCACGTTTGGTCGAAGTTGAAGTAAATGGCGATTATCAAGGAATTTATCTCTTATGCGAATCAATCAAGCGCGATGCAAACCGCGTTGACATTGCCAAATTAGACATTACCGAAACTACATGGCCCGATATTTCTGGTGGCTACATGATGAAGATTGATTATTGGGACAATACCAATTCGTGGCTGCTCAATTACAGTCCAATTGACCATCCGAATTTAGATGTGCACATGGTGTATGTTTATCCCAAACCCGATGTAATTGTTCCACAGCAAAAAACGTATTTACAAACATTCATCAACGATTACGAAACTGCCTTGTATAGCACCAGTTTTGCCGACACCGCAAATGGCTATCGCAAGTATGCGAGTACGCGCTCGTTTATCGATTATTTCCTTGTCAATGAAATGGCCCGTAATGTTGATGGTTTTAAAAAGAGTCGTTATTTCTACAAAGAAAAAGACAATGCAAACGGAACCATTGGCAAAATGAAAGCAGGCCCTGTTTGGGATTTTGATTGGGCATGGAAAGATATTTGGGATTGTTCGTATTTCCAGCAAACAGATGGCTCGGGCTGGTCGCACCTGATTAACGATTGTGGCCCTGATGTCAATTCGCCGGGCTGGTATGTGCGTTTGTTGCAGGATAGTACATTTGCCAACGAAGTACAATGCCGCTGGACGGAATTGCGCGGAACAATTTTAGACACCACCGCGATTTGGCATTTCATTGATTCAATTGCGAATTACTCGAACGAGGCGCAACAACGTCATTACGATTATTGGGGGCACATGGGCCAAGCTTCGGGTACACCAGAAGTAAATCCGCCTGCACAATCTTACGCCGAAGAAATCGACAATTTAAAAGCATGGATTCGGCGGCGTTTGGTTTGGTTAGATGCCAATATGCCGGGCACTTTAGCGGGATGCAACATCGCTAGTGTTGACGCATCAACGCCCTCAAATTACAATTTGACAATTTATCCATCGCCGTTTACTTCACAACTTTCGATTGACTTGGATTTACCGCAAGCCGAAATGGTTGAAATTTCGTTGACGGATGCGCTTGGGCGGGTATGCGCGGGTATGCAGCAGCGTTGTGCGGGAGGAAAGCAAACCGTCATGCTCATTCCAGAATCGGAATTGGCGGCAGGCGTTTATTTGGTGCGGGTGCGCGTTGGCGATGCGGAGGAAGTGCGGCGGGTGGTCAAGGAATAATTTTTAAAACTCTTTTTCAAAACGAGCCACATCTTCTACTTGATGTGGCTCGTTTTATTTTGCCCAACTCCAATTTTTCTATATTTGATCTTCAAACCTAATCCAATGAAAAAAATCTTATTTGCTCTTCCGTTTGCTTTGCTCTTCGCTTCTTGCGGTAATTCAACCGATACACCAACAAAGACCGATAGCACGGGAACAACGGAATCATCTTCCAATCTCGATTGGAAAAAAATCGAATTGGTGAAAATGCTTGCCGGAAATTATGGCTACCGCCTGGAAGGAACAGAAACCCTGCTCTTCGACAAAAAAGAGTTCGAACATGGTCGCCCGTTTGCCGAAGGCTTTGCCATTGTTAGCAAAGGTTCTGGCGACGATGAAAAGTTTGGATTCATTGATGCAACCGGAAAACAGGTGATGGATTATAAATTCAAAGAATTGAAAGATTTTTCCAATGGCCTTGCTTTGGCACAAGAAAATAAAGATGGGCTTTGGGGATTCATCAACACCAAAGGCGAGTGGGCCATCAAACCGATGTACAAAAATGCTTGGCCTTTTGCGAATGGGCGCGCACGCATTGCCGAAGGCGAAGTCATGAGCAAATACATGAAACAGTTTGAAGATGCAAAATACGGATTCATCAACACCAAAGGCGATACGGTTATTGCCATCAACTACAACGACGCGTCTGATTTTGGTGAAGGTTGGGCCGCTGTTGCTAAAAATGGCAAATACGGCTTCGTTGATACAACGGGCAAAGAAGTCATTGCGTTCAAATACGACCAAGCCGATAAATTTGTTCATGGCATTGCGCCTGTTTTCAAAGGAAGCAAATGTGGTTTCATCGACAAAACAGAAAAAGTAATTGTTCCGATTCAATACAGCAGCTATAAATACGTTTATCACTACATCGGATTTAATATTTTCGACGAAGACAACATTGAATATGATGTGGACGGAAAATTAATTATTGTCAGCAAGGGCGAAAAATGGGGCATGGTTGATCTCACCGGAAAAACTGTTGTAGATTTCTTGTACAGCGAATTAAGTCTGCCAGAAGAAGGCTACATCAACTGCAAAAAAGGCGATAATGCCGGATTGCTAGATCTTACCGGAAAAGAAATTATTCCATGCGAATATGTGGAACTCGGCAAACTCAGCGAAGGATTAATCTCCGCTAAAAAAGGCGAAAAATGGGGCTTCTTAGATGCTGCCGGAAAAATGGTTATTGACTTCAAGTACGATCGTGCTTATGATTTCAGCAGCGGCGAAGCATCTGTTTATGAAGGCGATGTTTATATTAAAGTGGATAAAACAGGTAAAGAAACGTACCGCGCTGATGCCACAAAATAAGGAGTAAAAAGAATGACAAAAAGCCGTTTTCGATACTGAAAACGGCTTTTTGTTTTTGTAGCGGTTACGCGCAGAATCCGTAATTTTGCCGCCTATGAAAGTTACAGAACATCTCAAAGCGGCTAAGTCAACGCTTTTTTCCATCGAAATTCTTCCGCCGCTCAAAGGCAAAAGCATTCAGTCGATTTATGAAGGCATTGATCCGCTCATGGAATTTAAACCTTCGTTTGTAGATGTTACGTACCACCGCGAAGAATATATTTATAAAAAGCGCGAAGGCGGCTACCTCGAAAAAGTATCTATCCGTAAACGCCCCGGAACAGTTGGTATTTGCGCGGCCATCATGAACCGTTACCATGTAGATGCGGTACCACACATTATTTGTGGTGGCTTTACAAAAGAAGAAACCGAAAGTGCTTTGATTGATTTGCACTTTTTAGGAATTGACAATGTATTGCTGCTTCGCGGCGACTCCATAAAATCGGAACCTGCATTTATTCCCGAACCAAACGGCCACGCATACGCCATTGATCTGGTGCGCCAAGTAGGCGAAATGAATCAGGCGCGTTATTTACACGAAGACATCAACGATATGGCCCCAACCAATTTTTGTGTTGGTGTTGCAGGCTATCCCGAAAAACATTTCGAAGCGCCAAATATGGGTTCTGATTTGAAATACCTCAAACAAAAAGTTGATGCGGGTGCTGAGTACATTGTTACACAAATGTTTTTCGACAATAGTAAATATTTTGCCTTTGTAGAAAAATGCCGCGAAGCTGGAATCAAGGTGCCAATCATTCCAGGTTTGAAAATCATGACGGGTAAAAAGCAATTGCTTGGTCTTCCTAAAATTTTTAAAATCGATGTTCCTGAAGCGCTTGCCGATGAAGTAGAAAAATGCGAAACCGATGCACAGGTGCGCGAAGTTGGCATTGAGTGGTGCATTCAACAATCGAAAGAACTGATGGCGGCAAATGTGCCTTGCTTGCATTTTTACACCATGGGCAGCAGCGAAGTTACGCGGCGTGTAGCGAGCCAAGTTTTTTAAAAATACAACTTAGTAACTGTTTAAATTTTATCCTTTAAGTTTGTTATGCGCCTTTTTGCACCATACTTCGTTGCGTTTTTTGACCGTAGGCGCGCTGCTATGGCCTTCAAAAACGCGCCTCGTCTGGCACAAAAAGCCATCATAACAATTCTCAAAAACAAATTTTAAACAGGCTCTTATATAGAAACCGGAATTTTTCCGGTTTTTTTATATCTAAAAATTATTTAATGTCTGCTATTAAAGACATTTTATAATTTTTTGTTTTTAATAACAGACGTTATAATTTATTAAAAAAGTTAATGTTTGATATTAAAGACTTTTTAAATATATTTGTTTTATATTTCAAACATTATGAAATCAAATAAAACAATTTTGACACCTCAAGTCAAAACGTCTTTAGCTTTGCTTGGAGAGCAAATTAAACTTGCTCGTTTACGTCGTCAGATCAGTGTTATCCAAATTGCCGAACGCGCTCATGTTAGTCGTTCCTCTGTATGGCTTGTTGAGAAAGGTTCGCCGAGTGTTGCTATGGGAATATATTGTCAAATATTATTTGTATTGGGTTTAGAAAAAGATATTCTTCTTATTGCGAAAGACGATGAACTTGGCCGAAAGCTGCAGGATGCCGAAATACTTCCCAAAAAACGTGCTCCACGACAAAAGAAAAAAACATGAATCAGAAAGAGATCGAGGTACATGCGCACTGCAATGGCCTCCTGTTACAGATGGGTACACTTACGACTATTCCTGCAAAAGGGAAAGAAGTCTTTTCTTTTGAATATACGCCAATGTGGTTAGCATCAGGTTTCAAATTTATGCTCGATCCTGATTTGCAGTTGTATGCTGGTCGTTATTTTCCGCGCGATCAAAAACAAAATTTTGGTGTCTTTCTCGATTCAAGTCCAGATCGTTGGGGACGTGTGCTAATGAACCGGCGAGAAGCAATTGTAGCTAGACAAGAGAAACGTTCACCTAAAAAACTGGTGGAGTCAGATTACTTGCTTGGTGTATTTGACAAACATCGCATGGGTGGCTTACGTTTTCGGCTTGGTAATACTGAAAATTTTTTAGACGATGATCCCGCGAAGTCTGTTCCTCCTTGGACTTCGTTGCGTGAATTGGAATATGCTAGTATGCGTTTTGAAGAAGATGATGCCAGTAGCCCAGACAGCCAACGTTGGTTGAACATGCTTTTAGCGCCCGGTTCTTCGCTGGGTGGTGCTCGACCGAAAGCAGGTGTTGCGGATACAAAAGGGCATTTATGGATTGCTAAATTCCCAAGCATCAACGATGAAAATAATACAGGAGCATGGGAACTGGTGGCGAATGTGCTCGCATCAAAAGCTGGTATTGATGTCGCAGAAAGTATGGTAAAAAAATTCAATACGCGTCACCATACATATTTAACCAAACGCTTTGACCGTAAGAAGAATGGCGAACGCATTCATTTTGCATCAGCCATGACCTTGCTTGGTTATACAGATGGAACGGGCGATGATACGGGTGCAAGTTATCTCGAATTGGTAGAATTTTTGATGCGCCATGGCGCCGATGTGAATACGGATTTGAAAGAGCTGTGGCGGCGTATTGTCTTTTCGATTGCGATAAAAAACACAGACGATCATTTGCGCAATCATGGGTTTTTGTTGACAAATCGCGGCTGGCGGCTATCACCAGCTTACGATCTCAATGCCAATCCGCATGGAACGGGATTAAGTTTGAATATCTCCGAATCGGACAATTCGCTTGCCTGGGATTTAGCTATGGAGGTAGCGCCCTATTTTCGGCTTGATGCGAAACAGGCGAAATTAATTATGAATCGTGTGAAAAAATCGGTTAGCACTTGGCGAGAATTGGCAAAAAGTACAGGGCTTTCAAAAACGGAGCAAGACCGGCTAGCTCCTGCGTTTGAGCGATAGTAAGCGTTTGTGG
This sequence comes from Bacteroidota bacterium, assembly GCA_013298545.1. Taxonomy (GTDB): domain Bacteria; phylum Bacteroidota; class Bacteroidia; order Palsa-965; family Palsa-965. Next base: position 63,769 of record JAAFIA010000003.1, read on the forward strand.
ATTTACCCAAAACAAAAATCGGATTCCCCATCCGAATTCCTTATTTTTACGGCAATGGAAAAAAGATGGCAGTTATTACCCGAAGGGAATCAGGCGTTGATTGATCAACTGGCCAAGGAGCTTTCCATTCACCGTGTTTTAGCCACTTTGCTTGTTCGGCGCGGCATCAAAAATTTTTCCGAGGCGCGCGATTTTTTTCGTCCAACATTAGAACAACTTCACAACCCCATGTTGATGCGCGACATGGAAAAAGCTGTTGCTCGGATTGAAAAAGCGCTGCTTTCCGGTGAAAAAATTCTTGTTTATGGCGATTATGATGTTGACGGAACAACAGCCGTTGCACTCGTTTACACCTACCTGCGCACGTTAAATGCACAATGCGATTTTTATATTCCAGATCGCTATAAAGAAGGGTATGGCATTTCGTTTACCGGAATTGAATATGCGGCAGCGCATGGTTACTCGCTCATCATTGCGCTTGACTGCGGCATCAAAGCAGTAGAAAAAATAAAAGCTGCCAATGATTTGCAAGTGGATTTTATCATTTGCGATCACCACCGCCCTGGCGATGTGTTGCCGGATGCGGTTGCGGTGCTCGATCCAAAACGCGATGATTGTCCTTATCCATTCAAAGAACTTTCGGGTTGTGGCATTGGCTTTAAACTCGTTCAAGCGCTTGCCGAAAAACGCGGTCTTTCCCGAGCCGAACTCATGCCGTATCTCGATTTTGTAGCGGTAAGTATTGCGGCCGATTTGGTTTCTATTGCTGGCGAAAATCGGGTGCTAGCGTATTTCGGTTTGCAACGCATCAATACCGATCCGCGCCCAGGTTTTCGTGCCATGATTCGGCAACAAAATATTAAAAAGAGCATTTCCATTACCGAACTTGTTTTTGTGATTGCGCCGCGCATCAATGCTGCGGGACGTTTGGAGCATGGTGCCAAAGCCGTTGAATTGCTCATTGCCTCTTCTGTTGAACAAGCCGAAGCAGCGAGTCAGGCCGTGAACAAAACAAATTCAAACCGCAAGGATATTGATACGTTTACGACACAGCAAGCGGTAGAAATTTTAGAAAACTATCCGCAACATGCACAGCGCCGCTCTACTGTTGTTTTTCACCCATCGTGGCATAAAGGTGTTGTAGGCATTGTGGCTTCGCGTTTGATTGAGCGTTGGTATCGGCCAACGATTGTTTTGACCGAATCGAATGGTGTGGCGACGGGTTCGGCGCGGTCGGTAAAAGATTTCGACGTATATGAGGCCATCGAAGCTTGCGGCGATTTGCTCGATCAATTTGGTGGCCACACGTATGCCGCAGGATTGACCTTGAAAATAGAGCAGGTTGAAAAATTTAAAGAACGTTTTGAGGAAGTTGTTCAAAAAACGATTCTCGAAAAATCGCTTGTTCCTGAAATCGAAATTGATGCCGAGCTTTCGCTCGATGATGTTGACGGAAAATTTGTGCGTGTGTTGCGGCAGTTTGCGCCTTTTGGTCCTGACAACATGAGTCCAGTGTTTTGTGTGCGGGGTGCGGCTGATCGCGGGTGGGCGCGGGTGGTTGGCAACAACCATTTAAAAATGGACATCATCAATCCGAAAACGCCTGATCGAATTTTTCCTGCTATCGGATTTGGGCTTGGGGCGCATTTGCCAGAAACTACGGGTGGAAAAAATTTCGACTTGTGCTGTTCGCTCGAAGACAATGAATGGAACGGACAAACATCGCTGCAACTTTCGGTGAAAGATATGCGCGCATGCTAACACGTTTTCGCAAAACAATCTTTATGCTTTCAAAAAATCTCGAAATAGCCATTCATGCTGCGCTACAAGCTGGCGAAAAAATACGCACGATTTATCGAGAGGAGGAACATGGTGTTTCGTATAAAACAGATAATAGTCCGCTAACCCGCGCCGATAGCGCCGCGCACGATTGCATTGCCAGTTATCTTGCAGAAACAAAAATCCCCTTGTTGAGTGAAGAGGATGCACGTAATCATGGATTTGAAGAACGCAAAAACTGGTCGCGCTGTTGGATCGTTGATCCACTTGATGGTACAAAAGAATTTATCAAACGCAATGGTGAGTTTACCGTGAACATTGCACTAGCAGCAAATGGTGTGCCCATGCTCGGTGTTATCTATGCGCCGATTCTTGATGTCTTGTATTTTGCCGAAAAAGATGCAGGGGCATTTCTCATCCGAAACACCAAAGACGATGCTTATTCTAGCGAAATGATGCGCGCAAAGGCGATTTCACTTCCTTTGCAGCCGCTTCCCCAAATTTGTACGGTTGTTGGAAGCCGCTCACATGCTTCGTCGGAAACGGATGCGTTTGTAGAACAATTGCGAACAGGTTTCGGAACAGTTGATTTTATTGCTGCGGGCAGTTCACTCAAATTTGGGTTGATTGCCGAAGGCAAAGCGCATGTTTATCCACGCTTCGCACCTACCATGGAATGGGATACTGCGGCAGGACAAATTATTGTGGCAGAAAGTGGCGGAAACATGATCGATTACCACGCTAAAAAACCAATGACCTACAACCGCGAAGAATTGCGAAATGATTGGTTTTTAGCTGTAGCAAAAGGCTTCAATACCCGATAAAAACAAGGGGCCTCTATGGGATGCGGTAGATCACGATTGTACTCTCAGGAAAATAGTTCCTCAAAAATTCGTCTGGTCGGTACCAAACACAATATACGATTGTACCGTTGATAGATTCTACCGTCATGGTAGGGCCACCTGATTTGAGGCGAACAGTATCGCCAATAGAAAAGAGAGCTGCCATTCAATATAAATGTGGTTAATGTTAATTGAATTCTATAGGTATTGGCAAAAGCACATCAACACCTTTTACTATAATGGAACACGAATTAATACCAATGTCTCTGGTGGAAATTTATTCCTATAATACTCATCGTTTATAGACCAAATGCAGTGCACGACTTGTCCTTGAATGGACTCAACTGTCATGGAAGGGCTTCCGGATTTCAATTGAACCGTATCGCCGATAGAAAATAAAAATGCCATAATTTGAGGTGTAGGTTGATACAATATTACATTGTAAAAAAGCAAAAGTCAAGTAGTTGTTCATAATTATTGGTATTTGATGGGCAAAAAAATCAATCCTCATTAATCGCCTCAAGTATTTAAACACCAACGCCCGAATGTCCTACTGCGAAATAAAACTAGGTTATCCGCATTTTTTTTGGGATTTTTACGCCTCATTTTTAGGCACTCATGCACGAAAGACATTCCAACCGCGAACAGTATTTTGAAGAACAAAGTACCGTAACTAAAAAATACGTCATTCCGTTTATCGAAGATGTTCGTCCGGTTACCGCAGCACTACATGTTGCCGAAATTGGTTGTGGAGAGGCCGGAAACCTCAAGCCATTTGTAGATATGGGCTGTAAAGTTGTAGGCATCGATCTTGCTCCAAACAAAATCGAAAACGGAAAGAAATTTTACGCCAATCATCCCAACAAAAACAACATCACATTAATTGCTGAGGACATTTACAAGATTGACCCGAATGCGTTCCCGAAATTTGATCTGATTGTGATGCGCGATGTGATAGAACATATTCCAAATCAAGATCTGTTTATGGCGCGACTAAAAGATTTTCTCGCACCTGATGGCATCATCTTTTTTGCCTATCCACCTTGGCGTATGCCTTTTGGTGGGCATCAGCAAATTTGCATCAATACGTTTATGAGTAAAATGCCTTATACGCATTTGCTCCCGCGTTGGCTGTATTTTGGCATGATGCGTTGGTTGGGCGAAAGCAAGGAAAAAATCGTGAGTCTGACAGAGGTTCGCGATACTGGCATTAGCATCAATACGTTCAATGGCTTGGTGAAAAAACACGAGTATGTTTTCAAAAAACAGGTGTATTATTTCATCAATCCAAACTACGAAATCAAGTTTAAACTCAAACCACGCGTGCTTTCGCCCTTATTCAATATTCCTTGGTTGCGCGATTTTTTCGTAACGACGTATTATAACATTATTGGATTGAAGTAGATTGGCTAACCCTAAAAAGGCGAGATGCAATAATATTAAGTTTGCGTTGAACTAAGCCATGAATAATTTAATTTTAGGAAATGGTTGATTTGAATAAAATATATCTGTTTCGTATGATCCATATTGAGAATATCCCACATGTTCTTAAACATGGTATTACACATTCAACCTCCATCAATTCGAATCCTCAGTATAAACCCATCGGTGATAGCAGTATAATTAAAACTCGAAATAAATTTACATTAAAGAATGGCAGAGCGTTAGGTGACTACATTCCATTTTATTTTGGTGTAAGGACCCCAATGCTATATGTTATTCAAAAAGGCTATAAAATGGTAGCTTCAACACCTGCTGAGGATATTGTGTACTGCATAAGTTCCGTTCAAAAAATCATAGACCTTGAATTAGATTTTGTATTCACCAATGGTCATGCCGTTGATGGCTTTAGTTCTCAATACACTAATACAGATATCGGCGATATTGGTAGCATTTTAGATATGAATGCAATCCAGGCAAAGTATTGGAATGACGAAAAGGACTTAGACAAAAAACGCAGAAAAGAAGCTGAATTTTTAGTCCTGGGTGATATTGCTATCGGTGGTATTTTAGGTTATTCTACATACAATGAAAATGCAAAAAACAAAATAATAAATTGGGGTCTTAATAAAGACAGCATTGCTATCAGACCAGATTTCTATTTTTAATATATGATACACTACCAAATAGGCAACTTGTTAGACAGCGAAGCAGAAGCTTTGGTCAACACCGTCAATACCCTCGGAGTAATGGGCAAAGGTATTGCCTTGCAGTTTAAAAACCTGTTTCCTAACAATTTCAAATTGTATTACAATGCTTGCAAAAATAAAGAAGTGCAGGTAGGTAAACTTTTTGTTACTGAAGAAACCTTGTTGACAGGTAAAAAAATCATCATAAATTTTCCTACAAAAACCAATTGGCGTTTACCCTCCGAATATCAATACATTGAAGTTGGTTTGACCGAATTAGTGAAAGTTATCGAAGAGAAAAAAATAAAATCAATTGCTATTCCTCCATTGGGTTCGGGCAACGGCGGGCTTGATTGGAACAAAGTCAAACAGATATTGGAAAAACATCTAACGAATGTAGATTGTGATATTTGGATATATGAACCTAGTGTTGCTATGCAAGAGATTCTAAAAAAAGAACGTGTAAAGTTGACTCCTGCAAGGGCCATGTTATTATCAGTTTTGTATGAATTAGTTCGTAATGGCGAATTTGTATCGGAATTTTCTTCTGAAAAAATCGCTTACTTCTTGCAACGATTTGGTGCAAAAGACACATTCAAATTAGAGTTTCAGCCTAATTTTTATGGGCCTTATTCAGGTAAAGTAAAACACGTTTTATATTACTTAAACGGTAGTTATATCATGGGTTATAGTGCTAAAGACAAAAAGCCATTTGAAGAATTGGGCTTAATTCCTGATGCCGAATTAGAAGTAAATGCTTTTTTAGATAGTCCAGAAAATTCAAGCTATAAAAGTATCGTAGAAAAAACCAAATCGTTCTTAACCGGATTTTATTCCCCTTTTGGTTTAGAGCTACTCTCTACAATCGACTTTATAATTTCTGAAAAGAAAGTCTATTCACAAGAAGATATCGCTCAGGAACTAGAAAACTGGAGCGACAGAAAGAAAACGCTATTTAATAATCCAAAATTTATCAAAATAGCAATTGAAAATTTGCATTCATACCTGAATTAAAAGAAGAGATATAATTCCATTTGTTTCCCGTGATTCTACCGAAAAGCCATTTCTAATCGCTTTTCGCGGCTGTTTTCTTATCATTTCTGCTGCTTTTTCTGCCATTTCCGGCAGTAAAAACGTACTTTTGTTACTCCAGAAATTTCTTTATGGCTAAAACAGCACTCATTACCGGAGTAACGGGTCAAGACGGAGCTTATCTTGCAGAACTATTGCTTTCAAAAGGCTATCATGTACATGGTGTAAAACGCCGCAGTTCGATGTTCAATACACAGCGGATTGATCATTTGTACAAAGATCAACACGATGCGCAGGTGCGTTTCAAATTGCATTATGGCGACCTGACGGATTCGACTAATTTGATTCGCATCATTCAAGAAGTTCAACCGGACGAGATTTATAATTTGGCGGCACAATCACATGTGAAAGTTTCGTTTGAAACTCCAGAATATACGGCCAACGCTGATGCGATTGGTACCTTGCGTTTGCTCGAAGCGATTCGCATTCTCAACTTGACAGAAAAGACGCGTTTTTATCAAGCTTCTACTTCAGAGTTGTATGGCTTGGTTCAAGCTGTTCCGCAAAATGAAGAAACGCCTTTTTATCCACGTAGTCCGTATGGCGTTGCTAAATTATACGCTTACTGGATTACCAAAAATTACCGCGAAGCGTATGGTATTTATGCGTGTAATGGAATTTTATTCAATCACGAAAGTCCTATTCGTGGCGAAACATTTGTAACGCGAAAAATTACACGCGCAGCAGCAAAAATAAAACTCGGTCTTCAAGATAAATTATACTTAGGCAATCTGGATGCAGAACGCGATTGGGGCCATGCACGCGATTACGTGGAAGGCATGTGGTTGATGATGCAACAAGAAAAGCCTGACGATTATGTATTGGCCACCGGCATTAAAATTACCGTTCGTCAGTTTGTCGATTGGGCTTTTGCCGAAGTGGGAATCACACTTTCTTGGAAAGGCGAAGGCATTGATGAGAAAGGCTACGATGCGTCAACTGGAAATTCGCTTGTTGAAATTGATCCGCGTTATTTCCGCCCAACTGAAGTTGATTTGCTCGTTGGCGATGCGTCGAAAGCTGAAAAAAATCTGGGCTGGAAACCGAAATTAAGTGTTGCTGAGTTGGTCAAAGAAATGGTCCAATCGGATTTGCGTTTGTTTGAAAAAGACAAGTACTTGCTCGATGGTGGCCATGAAGTCAATCAGTTTCACGAATAACATGTCCATTCACCTTCCGCGTTTTGATGCGCAAAAAATAAAAAGCGACAAAGCTGTTAAAACAGCAACCGATTCGAGGAACACATTTCGTATGGAAAAAAAATCACGTATTTATATTGCTGGGCATCGAGGCATGGTGGGTTCTGCTATTCTGCGAAACTTAACAGCACGTGGCTTTACCGAATTTATAACACGCACCTCGAAAGAACTTGACTTACGTTCGCAACAACAGGTGCACGATTTTTTCGCGCAAGAAAAACCAGATTACGTTTTTCTTGCAGCAGCCAAAGTGGGCGGCATTCACGCCAACAATACATACCGCGCCGAATTTTTGTATGACAATTTGATGATTCAAAACAATGTGATTGATGCCGCTCATAAAAATGGCGTGCAGAAATTATTGTTCCTTGGATCAACATGTATTTATCCGAAACTTGCACCACAACCATTAAACGAATCGTATTTGCTTACTGGCGAACTAGAACCGACCAACGAGCCGTATGCAATTGCAAAAATTGCGGGCATCAAAATGTGTGATGCGTATCGTGCTCAATACGGAAGTCATTTCATTTCGTGCATGCCCACCAATCTGTATGGCCCAAACGACAATTACGATTTAAACAATTCGCATGTGCTGCCGGCTTTGCTACGCAAATTTCATGTAGCCAAAGCAACAAATGCTCCCACCGTTGAAGTTTGGGGATCGGGCACGCCCTTGCGCGAATTTCTGCATGTGGACGATATGGCCGATGCTTGCGTGCATTTGATGTTGCATTGGGATCAGGCTGGCTTCGTGAATGTTGGAACAGGCAGCGAAATCAGTATTCGTGGTTTGGCCGAATTGATTGCAAGCGTTGTGGGTTTCACAGGCGAATTGAAATTCGATGCATCTAAGCCAGACGGAACGCCACGCAAACTTACCGATGTTTCCTTGTTGCATAGTTTGAACTGGAAACACAAAATTGAGTTGGAACAAGGTATTCGCGCAGTTTACCAAGAAGTCAAATCGCTCTTTGATGAACAAATGAAGAGCTTGGCATAATAGCACAATTCCAAAGTACAATTTTTAGCTTTCTAAGTTCAATTGCGAAGTTTCAACGTACCGATTCAACATTCAACCGTAGATTACGCGAACAAATAAAACAAATACTATGCGTCAGCATCTTTTGAAATGTGTTTTATTTTTTTCTTTTTGCTTGACGCTTGTTGTACATGCGCAGCAGGGTGTATTGCCCTTGAATCGGTCGTGGATGATGGAGAGTGAAGCGCATTATGTACAGGGAAAAGGATTTTTATTGTCGCCCAATTTATTGATGTACGAAGCCGATACGGTTCTTCGTGCATTATATATTCCAGCCGATTCGATTCGCAAATACGAAAACGATCAAACGGGTGCTTTGCAAATGGCATACGGCATGACGACCTCCATGCGGCCTTGGTTGGAGAATGGCCACCCGTTACGTCAAAACGGCACGTATTACAACGCATCGGACAGACGCAACGAAACGGTTGGTGGTTTTGGAAACTGGGTGCGTAATTACCACACCCATAAAAGTTTTTTGCAAGTAGAACGCGAACCACAAGGCGATGAACCGCTTTTCCGTTTGTACATTGATCCGTTGTTGAATTTACAAGCAGGTAAACTTGCTGGCGATACGTCTTCGGAGCGTTTGTATGTGAATACGCGCGGGGTGCAAGCGCGGGGCGATATTGGAACAAAAATTTCGTTTGAAACGTCGTTCTTAGAAAATCAAGCTTTTTTTCCGGCTTACCTTGATTCGTTTGCAATAGAACAATTGGTTGTTCCGGGCGCTGGTCGTTGGAAAACATTTAAACGCACAGGATACGATTACGCTTCGGCTTCTGGACAATTGACGTATGCACCTTCGCGTTTTTTCTCGGCGCAAATCGGGCATGGGAAATTAGTTGTTGGCGATGGTTACCGTTCGCTCTTGCTTTCTGACAATAGCATGAATTATCCGTTTGCGCGTTTCACGACGCGTTTTGGAAATTTTCAGTACACGAATATCTATGCGTCGCTGATGAATTTAATTCCGGGTGGTACGCAAACGCCTGTTGGTACCGAGCGTTTGTTTCAGAAAAAAATTGCGGCGTTTCAACATTTGGCGTGGCGGCCTGTTCGCGCGTTGGAGATTTCGTTCTTTCAAGGAATCATGTGGGGACATACAAACGATCGCAACCAACAACAGTTTGGATTTAATTATTTCAATCCGTTGATTTTTTCAGCACTTCCGGTTTATGGCTTGCACAACGAACGCAATTTTTTGATTGGTTTTAATTTACGTGCCGATTTGTTCCGTTGCTTAACGCTTTATGCGCAAGGCATGATGGATGAAAAAGGAAGCGGCGGCGCGATGCGCAATAAAACGGGCTATCAGTTGGGCGCACGCTATTTCAATATGTTTGGTGTAAAACATTTACACGCGCAAGTGGAATACAATGCGGTTCGTCCATACGCGTACCAGGCGAGCGATTCGTTGCAGGCGTGGACGCATTACAACCAACCGCTAGCGCATCCGCTGGGTGCAAATTTTACGGAGTTGGTTGGTTTTTTAAATTACCGCTGGAAGGCTATTTTTCTGGAAGCACGTTTCAGCACGGCAACGGTGGGCCGCGATTCGTCGGGCGTAAATTGGGGAAGCAACACCTTTCTTTCTGATCAAACTGCGACGCTTGGTTTTGAGGCGGATGGGAATAAACTAGGGCAAGGTGTGAGCAACACCATTACGACATTGGATGTGCATGTAGGCTATACGATTTCGTACGCATCGAATCTAAATATTGTACTTGGTTATACGACGCGCGAAAATTCGGCCAAATTAGCGCCGCCAATGAAGATGGTTTATTTTTCGTTGCGAACTTCGCTGAGTAATTTTTACACGGATTTTTAAACGCAAGACAACAAGCGCATGACGCATCTCCTACTCGCTCTGCTGACCTCGTTTTTTGTGGTTTTGATGGCCACGCCGTCGCTTATTAAAGTGGCCTTTTTGAAACGTTTGTTTGACGAACCGAATGAAGCACGAAAGTTGCACAAGCGTGTTGTGCCAACCATTGGCGGCATCATCATTTTTGCGGCTACGATTTTTGCTTTTTCGTTGTGGTTTCCAGCGGGGCTTGATCCTTACGAAAAACTAAAACTTGGGGTGAAAGATTTTCAATTTGTGTTGGCCACATTGATTCTGCTTTTTTTCGTGGGTGTAAAAGATGATATCATTGGAACGGCTCCGATTAAAAAATTAGCGGCGCATGTTGTGGTTGGGATGATTTTGGTGTTGATGGCGGAGATGCGCATTCGTGGCTTGCACGGCTTGTTTGGTGTGGATTCCATTCCGCTTTGGGCCAGTATTTTTCTTTCGCTGTTTACCTATATCGTTATTGTAAATGCGTTTAATTTGATTGACGGTGTGGATGGGCTTGCTGCGGGTGTTGGCTTAATTGCATCGCTTATTTTTGGCACCTTGTTTATGCTTGGTGGCGATTTGGTGATGGGGTTGTTGGGCTATTCGTTGGGTGGTGCGTTGGCGGCGTTTCTTGTTTTCAATTTTTCGCCTGCTCGAATTTTCATGGGCGATTCAGGATCGCTTTCCATTGGGTTGATTATTTGTATTCTGGCCATTCGTTTTGTAGAATTTAAGCCTGCGTCAGAATGCCCGTTGATTCTTCAGAAATTATTTACCCCTGTTACAACAATGGCGCTTCTGGCCTATCCACTTACAGATACCTTGCGTGTATTTATTTACCGCGCCATGAAAGGTGTTTCGCCGCTTTCTGCGGATCGCAATCACTTGCACCATTTTTTGATTGACTCTGGATTTTCGCACCGCACAACGGTAATTTCTATTTACATCGCAACATTGTTTGTCTTTGGTGTTGCGTTTGCTTGCCGAAATTTACCGACCACTGCTGGCTTTTTCATTACGGGTGGTACGGTAATTTTCCTAATGCTATTGCCGATTTTTATTCGCAGAAATTACCGCAAAAAAAATCCTATCGTTTCTTCTCCTGTTTCACCAAACGAATCTGAGTGATGCAAAATTTTCGCCTTTGTATATGCTTATTGCCCTTTGTGTTTTGCGGTTCTACTTCTGCACAACTGAATCAGTTGTTGCCGCCTGACCATCAGACACAGATTGAGTTCATGTTGAATAATGCGCAGGCGCATACAGCCATTCGGCCATTTCGCGACAATCAGTTGAATGGCTTGACGTATCAGAAAGATTCGGCAACCGATGTGAAATTATTTATTCCAGCAGCATCCATGTCGAATACGTATCGCATGCAATCTGACTCGGCAATGTTGCAGGCACAAAAAAGCAATTCGGTTGATTTGCGTCCGCTGCTTGATTTGAGTGGTGGTTATGATTTGATGGGAAAAAAGCCGTTGTGGTCTGCTGTTGGTGGAATTGATGTGCGGATGAATTTTAGGACAAAACTGGCGGTGGAGTTTCGTGCGTTGGGTGGCTCATCAACCCTTCCGGCATTTCTCGATTCGGTGGCTTTGCAAACGAAATTGAGTCCAATTTTTGGCGATCGTATTTATGGTGGCAACGAGGTTTGGAAATGGCAACATGCTTCGGGTTATGTTTCGTGGTCGCCACGCAAAATTTTTAATTTACAAGCAGGCCGCGATAAACATTTCTGGGGCGATGGTTACCGCTCCATGTTTTTGTCTGATTTTGCTGCACCGTATTTATACATCAAACAAAGCACTACGATTTGGCATTTGCAGTACACAAGTATGGTGGCGAATTTCAAAGACTACACGCTTTCGTCGCAATTCAGCAGCCAGTTCCGCAACAAATATGGTTCGTTTCATTACATTGATTGGAACGCAACAAAGTGGTTAAACATTGGTGTTTTTGAAGCGGTGATGTGGCAAGGCAGCGACAATAACCGTTACCGCGGCCTTGATCCAAACTATTTAAATCCGTTGATTTTTTTCCGCCCCGTGGAATATAGTTTAGGATCGTCAGACAATGCGTTTTTAGGATTTGCCACACGCATTCGTTTGAACAAGAATAATCAGTTGTATGGACAATTGATGTTAGACGAATTTTTCTTGAAAGAGATTCGTGCGCGTCGCGGTTGGTGGGCCAATAAACAAGGTGGCCAGTTTGGCTGGAAGAGTTTTAATTTGTTTCATGTCCCTAATTTGAATTTACAAGCAGAACTTAATATTGCGCGTCCGTATATGTATGCGCATAGCAGCGCGCAGCAGAACTATGGCCATGCGGGTCGCGCGTTGGCGCATCCGCTCGGTGGAAATTTCATGGAAGCGGTTGGTATTTTATCGTGGCAATCGTCGAAAATATTTCTGCGTGGAAAAATTACGGCGGCACAATTGGGTTTAGATACGGCCGGAATAAATTATGGCGGCAATATCTTTCAATCGTACATCATTCGTCCGCAAGAATACAACAACAGCATTGGCCAAGGATTAGCCACAAATCTAGTAACCGCAGAATTTTCAGTAACTACGCGTCCATTCAAACACCTGCCCTTTTTACGTGTTGAATTACAAGCGGGCGCGCGTTATTTGAAAAACGATTTATACAGCCGCAAAGATGCTTATGTGAGTTTGGGCATTCGCTCTTCGCTTTGGAATGTATATCGCGATTTTTAATTTGCGATTTTTATTTCATTGCCCATTGTCTAGACTTGCTAGTGCTTCTTTTGCTTTCGTCTCGACTATCGTTAGTCCTTTGGCTTGGGCTTTCTCCTTGATATTAGAAAATACTGCCCGTGCGCGATCCAATTCCATTGCATGATTTTCACCCTTTTCTTTTTTCAAATTTTCCAAGGTGTTCTTCATGATGACCAATCCGATTTCTTCGGCCTTTTTCAAATCATCGACCAAGCAGTATCCTTCAAATAAATAGTAACAAGAGGAATTATACGCCCAATTTTTATTTGGAAATGCAACTTCGCATTTTTCAAGAATTGCTTTGGCTTTGCTTTGATCTTTCTCGGCAAAAGCACGCACATACTGACTGGCTTGAAAGCGGTACGATTCAACTAGCCGTTGTCCAAAATAACGATCGTTAGATGTGGTATCAATCGTACTGTATGCCTTAAATTCTTCCCAAGACGCATCGAGATTGAATTGTCCAAAAGTACCTGAAAGCGAATTGTCTGTACGTTCTTTCGCCAACTCAAACATACTGAAATAAAAATGTGTTTGCGTTAGGTCATCGGAATTGAAAGCCAAAGCACCGCAGTATTGCGAAAAACACACCGGATGTTTTCCAATGTTCGATAGCATCAAGTCAATCATAGCAAGATCGCCAAGATAGAGAATCGAATTTTTAAGCGACAACGATTTTCTTCCCGCGAGTGTATCGTTGAAAAATTGTTGCGGAATCTGAATGTGCTTTTGGTTGATTCTTGCCAATTTATCGGCTGGTTCTAGTTGCATTCGTGCAATAAAATCTTCCCAGCTCAATTCCTCAAATTGTCCCCCGCTGTTTTCAACTAAAACATAAGACAGGTCTTTATACACTTCTTTTTTGATGGTAAATGAAACGCCTTTTGCACGAATAGATTCTATATAGGACGGTAAATTGAGTAAACTCTGATTCACAACATGTACATCTTTACGCACACCTTCGACTTGTTGTAAATACCATACCGGATACGTGTCGTTATCGCCAAACGAAATGAAGACCGCATCTTTTGGGCATGCGTTGAGTGTGTTTCTAAACACACTTAGAACGAGTGGGTCGTATAATTTTTCGTTGAGGTATTTTTTTGCCAAGTCGTCTCTGCCGGCTTGATTCAAATCGTACCAAGCAGCCATTTTTGTATTGCCATATTTGGTATGAATGCCACCAACGAGTACTTCATAATTTGGATTTTGTTTTTCTAATCGGCCATAAGCGTCAATCGACTTGTCCATGTTCTCCATGTACAATTTCAAGCGTTCATCCAACGATCCATTTTTTTGATCTGGTAATTGATCGCCCATACGCGCGTCGAGAAAACCGTTTGCGTAATGTTCGTATGCACGTGCGAGGGCTTCGAGTGTTGTATCGTCGCTGCTTCCTTCAAAATCAGCAATTACATCTTTGGCCCAAGCCGTATAACCGAAGTATGGAACGCGATCGGCAATATCTGACTGGAATTTTTGTGCGAAATACGATCGTGTATTTCTTCCTTGTGGTACGAGTTTGATTGGGATATGCGTTTTCTTTTCTGCACCCCAACAGCATTCTTCTTTCACAACACGTGTGCTGCCATCTTTATTGCTTTCGCATTGTTGCACATACCAACCATCTTTCTTTTTAGCCAGGTTGTAATATGTTTTTCCATCTCGAGTATCGAAATCGTAATGCTCATCGAGATAGACTGCGAGGTCATGCGCTTTAATAAAAGTGGTTCGTTTGTTTGATGTGCATGACATCAACAAACCCATCAAAACCGGAAGAAGGAGGAGGATACGTTTCATGATGCAATAGTACAAAATTGACTATTGCGTGGATGTTAATGTTCTTTAAAAAACGATAATGTTAGCGCACAACCCGCCGCACAATGGTAGAATACCCATCTGTCATCCGAATCAAATAAACACCAGCAGGCCAATCTGTAACCGTCGTGATTTCTATGCTTTGTTGATTTTTTAAGGCTGGTGTATGCGCAAGCAAACGTCCGGTTACATCATACACAAACACATCCACATCATTTGCGGCATGATCGAATTGAATGGTCAGATTGGTTGCCAAAAAAAGTGTTTGTGTAACGTTAAATACATTTCCAGAACAATCGCTGCTTTCGAGCAAAACGGGTGCACTGTAACTATCTTGTCCGTTGAAGTCGATTTGGCGTAAGCGGTAGTATGCATAACCAACAGCAGGATGCAAATCAATCCAAGAATAAGCAATCGGACTATCGCTGTTTCCAGCACCTGCAATGCGCGCAATTTCGGTAAAACTCATACCATCCGTTGAGCGTTCAACGGCAAAAAATTGGTTGTTCTGTTCAGATGCTGTTTTCCAGCGCAACACCACTTGATCTTGTTCGCAAGATGCAGAAAACGAAATCAATTCGATGGGCAATGGATTGGCAAGCGAAACCGAAGCAAGCGTAAACGGACTGAATGCAGTAACTGGGGCTGATGTGATAATTGTTCCGGCGGCATTTGATCCGATTGTTCCGCCATTACCATGATCTTGCCATATTGCGCCATCCCAACGCGCCACGCGCAAATCAGCCATGTTGGTTACACCACAACTGTTGGCATCCCACGAAAGCGTAACATCTTTTGAAGTGGTTGTTCCAACGCGGTTCAAAATCCAGTATTCGCACTGACTGATGTGATTGAGTGTTGGTGCAAGTACATTGTTGAATGTGGTTTGTGGGTTGGCAAAAAAGTATTCGCACACAAACGGATCATTTAAAACACCAATGGTTACATCGTCAACCGCAAACGAAGGATCTGTTCCAGCGCCATCATCGTTGTTGACCCATAAAAAACCAACTTTGATATTTGGATTATTGTTTGCGGATGAAGGGAGTGCAATGGTTCGTGAAGCCCATGTTCCTTGACCCGAACAAAGTGTGGATTTAGGCATATCATCGAGTTGCGACCAAGTAGCGCCATCGAAATACCAGAGCGTAGCATTGTCAATTGCCGCAGCGCCATTTTCGATGTAGTTGAAACTGACCACGAGATTGGTATAACCCGTAAGATTAATACTCGGCGATTCGATGCGGCGGTTTGTTTGTGGGCAGGTGAAAATTCCGCACAAGCCTCCCGCATCGTAGGCTGCACCAAGATCGCCTAACGAATTTGGATTTGAACCAACGTGCATGGATGCGAGCGTGGCGGTTGCACTAGCGGCAACACATCCTGTTCCGCAAACACCATTGGTATGGCCGTTTTCGGCACAGGAAACGTACCACAAATTCGGATCAGCCCCTTCTGCTCCTAAAACCGTTTGTGTCCATGCACCATTCCCGCTGACATACGATGTGCCCAGACAACTTGCATTACATCCGTTATTGAAATTCTCTGTCCAAATAGTTGATGATGTAGAAGCCGAAATAGCGAGTGGTTGATAATCGGCTCCTTTGCCAACCGGAAATGTAAATGCTGCTGATCCGTTGTAGCGAATTGGGCCACTCACAAAACTGGAATTGTTTGCGCCACCAACCGTTGCCGCAGAGGCAATGGTCAAAAGATTTGCATTCGTTGTGATCAGTACACCACTTGTAAAGGTTGCTAAATTATCTACGGTTATGGCGCGGTTGAGGGTAACCGCTCCGGCAGATTTATTTAAGACTAAGGTGTAAATAGCCATTGCTCCTGCTCCACTAACGGTTTGGTTATTTCCACCGCTAAAAACAAGTTGACGACCATCGTTCGCGTCATACGTCATACTACCCGTTGCGGTAATATTTCCTTGCACATCTATTCCTGTTCCAAAGTTTCTAAAATTGCATCCGGCACGAATGATGAGATTTCCTTGTACGAGTATGCCAGAGGCAAACGTATTATTCGATTGAAAATCGACCGTATTTGTTCCACTACCGCCAATATCGAGGTTGCCTTTAATGGTTGCTGTGGTTGCTGCTCCCGTGAATGAGGAGCCAACAGGTGTTATCCAAGCTGCGGCGGTTGTGTTTTCGATAAATAAATTTGGATAGACCGAACCTGTGCCCGGACTGGTTGTAGAAAGCGCAGGTTGTTGTGTTCCAATTTTGCGGATGATCCAGTTTGCCGTTGCCGGAATAGTTGCAATGCCACCTTGATAAGCGTTTTGCCAGTTGTTGGAGGATGATCCTGTTGTTTTCAGAAGTGTTCCATTAGCACCCATTTGCCACGTAGCACCCACAGCAAATGTGATACTTGCCGTTGACAAATCGCCAAATGTTCCGTTGATGAGGAGATCAACTCCGGCACCATTGGCAAACGATTGGGCAATTGCACCAGAGGTATTTAACGTTCCTCCTGCATCAACAACAACCTGATCAATTCCGCCAGCAATTGCTGCGGTGATGGTTACAACATGTGGACTACGAATGGTAATGACATTGCTCGCCGTAACAGGTGCTGTTCCAGCTGCAACCCAAGTAGCACCGTTGTATGTTTCCCAAGTTGCAAGCGTTGACCAGTTTCCGGTAGCAATAGAACGATAATCACCAACCACTTGCGACCAAATGGCCACAGGTGAAAAAAGTAATATAAAAAACAAGAGATAGCGTTTCATCTTTTCCTTCCACACAAATTTAACGTAAATCATACGTTAAAACAACCTTTTTAAATTACGAGTTCTGAGCGTAAAATCAGATTAGGCGCGTGGCATCAATGCGGCAATGTATTTACCAAGAATATCGAATTCGAGATTGACCGCATCGCCATTTTTTAGGGTTTTGAAGGTTGTGTGTTCGTATGTATAAGGAATAATAGCTACCGAAAAAAATCCGGGTGCAGAATCCACAACAGTAAGGCTAACACCATTGATACAAATAGAACCTTTTCCAACGGTTACATGGCCCGAGGTTGAATCGAAACGGAATTGATAGCGCCAACTTCCGGCATCTTCCTGCACACTTACACATTCGCCTGTTAAATCAACATGCCCTTGAACAATATGTCCATCGAGGCGATCGCCTACGCGCAAGCAACGCTCGAGATTAACCCAATCGCCAATTTGTATTTTCCCAAGATTTGTTTTTTGCAATGTTTCCGCGATTGCGGTTACTTGGTAATCATCTGCACCAATATCAACAACGGTTAAACATACGCCATTGTGTGCAATGCTTTGATCTATTTTCAATTCATTTAAAAAAGAAGCCTGAATGCGAAAATGAACATTTCCAGATTCTGAACGAATCGCCGTAACGCGACCCATTGTTTCAACAATTCCACTAAACATAGTAGTTGATAGATCAAGTAATTTATTTAACACCGAAAAGCAGTATCAATCGCTCAGGCCCGATGGCTTTCCAAAGAGATGGACAAAGCCTTTGATGTTTCGCGGAACAATTCCTTCGAGACGAATTTCGTTTACCGTACAGACATAATAGTAAACGCCATCGGTACACAAACGTCCAGTGTTTTTATCGCGGCCATTCCAACGCACATCGGGGTCTGTGGTTTCAAAAACGAGAACGCCCCAACGATCGTAGATTTTCAAGTCGATGCTTTGGATGTACCGGTAAGGGAATGGGATAAACAAATCATTGGTTTCGTCGCCGTTTGGCGTGAATACGTTTGGCAATTCGTAATACGGGCAATTTTCAACACAAATGATATTGCTATATACACTTTCGTTGTTGAATGTATCAATTGCCGTTACAGCATAACATCCGGCAACAGAGAGCAAGTTTGAAAATACAAGTTGGGTATCTGTTGAAAGATTAACCGTTTGAATCAGGGTGTACGGATCATTCGGTGTTGGCGCATACCAAATGTGATAGCTCACCACATCGTCTGTACCACAATTCATATTATTCGGATTGGTCCAGATGAGTTGGTTTTGCGCAATGAAACAATCCGAATTGATTGCCAAGATTGGCGGGCAAGGTGGTGTTAGATCAATTGGTGTAGCACAAACGCGTTGTGAACGATTGAGTAAAAGCGGAGGGAGCGTTATATTAAAATAAGAACCATGTGCTTTTACAAAATAACAATATTCTACACCATTGATTAAACCCGTATCGGTATAGGTATTGTTCAACGACAAGCCGATTGAATCCCAAAGCAGGGAAACGGTATTGAAACGAAAGACTGCATATTCGTAATTTACCCAAGGCACGGTATCAGCCCAAGTGAGAACAACACGATTATCGGCTGGTGAAGCATTGAGGAATGTGGACGAAGCGGGTTGCGAATTGCCGAGTACATCTGCGCCATTCATAGCAGAAAAACTGAGGCGATACGTGTATGGTGTTCCAACGGTATTGAGCAATAAATCTTGATACGCTGTTGGCAATTGATAAAAATTCGCAACCGTAAATGAAGTTACTGTAACTGGCGATACAAAGGTGTAACCCGTAGCACGTTCGAGTGTGAGGATGTATGGGCCGGGATGGAGTAGTGTATCAAAATCAATTCCGTTGGGTAGAGCGTTGGCCCAAGCAACGTTTACAGTATCGGCATTTCCGGTGCTTTGAATATCGACGTTGGTAATGACAGGAACATCGCGTTTGAGTTGGTTGCATGCTTCGGGCGAAGCGTAGCTTTCGGCAGCATCGAGGAAATAGGCATGAACGCGGTAGCAATACTCTACGCCCGGAATCAATCCAGCACCATTGTCATCATCAATATACGAAGTGGTGTTGTACCCAGCGACTGAACCAATCAACTGAAATCCGGTGTAAGCAGGAACACCTGTTTCGCATTGCGCAGGATTCCATCCGCTTGGACCAGAACGACGGTAAATTTTATATCCAACGACAAAATTGTTGGTTGGGTTGCATGGATTAATGCCCCAGTTGAGTTGCATGGTTGTTCCTTGCGGAACAGCGTTGAGAAATTGCGGCCCTGGCGATACAACCGTAATTTGCATCGACTCAATATCGAGCAGCGGAACTTGTGGATCATCGTCAATTGCTTTGAATGTTACAATGTACGGTTGACGACGCACACGCTCACAGGTGGTTTGCCAATTGAAATTCACCGTGTATGGTGCAGTCAAATATGCCGAATCAGGAGATGCGTCGGCTGCGGGTATTACATTGAATGGTGTTCCGGCTTCGGATAAATAAACACGATCGCCGTTGTTGGGATCTGTGATGGTGAAACTAAATGAAACCGTTGTTCCAGCATCGACACATAAATCTGGGAGGTCTGGAATATCTGGGTTATCGTTGTTGCATTCATCCAATACATCAATGGACATATCGCGCAATACAGTTCCCACCAAGACATAAGGCCCATTGAATAATTTTTTCCACTCGTCGATGTAAATGACCACATTGTATTTCCCACCATCTTGTGGCGAACACCACGACAAATCTCCCGTAACAGGATCGATAACCATAACACCACCACCCGCTATATTGGGTAATTGGTAGCCGGCGATCGGATTTCCGGTAGTATCGAGGCATGGACCAAGGCGGTATGACAAGCTATCTCCATCAGGATCAACAGCGCCTGGATTGTGGTAAAAACAATGATTTAAACACGCTTTATCGAGTGGAATCGTGGTGAGGTAAGGCGTAGAATTGCATCCAATATTTGGATCTACAGTAATTGTAGTTTGCAGGTAAAACGGAACGTTAACGGAATTGGGAATATTCACAATTCCGGCAACGCGATTTGGATCTTTGATACGAATGCGATAGGTACCGGGGCCAGGATAAAAATGTGGATTGGAATTGCGATAATAATTGACTTGTGTGTTGGGGTATTGTGTTCCGAGTGGTATGCCCATTGTAGCGGGGGGCGGACAAGTACCGGAAGGACCATCCACACGATAAAGCGTTTCGGTAAAACTATCACCCCATTCAATAAGTAAGTCGCAACGATCTGCAGGGCTAAGTGAATTGGTATATGTGGTAACCGTTGCAATGTATCCGCCGTTGACACAGGCAACCGTAATTTCTCCGGCAATGTTGTGTGTTGCAGAAGCCGCAAACGAGGTCAACAAACCTAATAAAAGAAGGAGGCGTTTCATAGCGGAATGAATTATCGGAGAATAAGTTCGGGTGTACGCACAAGCTGACTTTTATGACCGGCTTGATCGACAATAAACGCATTGAAGGCAATGGTATCGTACACGCTAATAAACGCATCGTTAATGACCACATAAATATCACCTTCAACTCCTTTTTGTGAAGCCGTAAGGCGTGGCACACGATACGGATAAGTCAATGAATCGAGCGGATTGGCTGTATTGAATTGTGGATATACCTTGTATTCGCCTAACGGGTTTTTATAGTAAACCGTAAGCAACATATTGGTATCGGCATCGCCTGGGGAGACGCCAATATCGCCATCGCCATCGGTAAATGTAAACACGACTTGCAGGGAATCGGAAGTCTCACTTTGAATGTATTCTTTGAAGACCAAATTGGGTTCAATTGGAAAAACAGGTTCGGGTTTGCACCCAGCAAGTAGTGCAATAAACAAACTGGCGACAAATAAGTTACGGGCGAAATTCATGTGTTTACACTAGAGATAAATCCAAAGATAGTTTTTTCTTTTGGGTTTTGGTGTTGTTTTGAACTGTTTTTCCTGTCCTAGCGTTAAAGTTTTGTAGCTGGTCGTTTTTGACACATAAACGGATGATTGTCCGCTATAACGCATTTTGAATTAAAAGTTATCGTTGCCCCGTCTTTTTAAACCCGATCCTGTTTCACATTCCGCAATTCATCGTTGGGTCGTTTGGGTTTCATTGGTTTGAACCTGATGCAACATGCTTGCTTGAGACATTGCTTGAAAACACATTTGCGCCAAACACAAAAAATGCCGAATCGAAAGCCAGCTTGGCATTTTCGTATATTGAATAAGCAGACTTAATAATTAATCACCTGCTCTTCGATGTCGGCAGGTACGGCGCGAAACTCATACTGCTGATTGCGCAATTGTGGTGTGAATCCTGCTTCGGCAATGGCTTCTTGAATGCCTTTGTATGTAAAACGATGTGGTGCTCCTGCGGCACTCACCACATTTTCTTCAATCATGATGGAGCCAAAATCATTTGCGCCAGCATGCAAGCACAATTGCGCCACTTCTTTGCCAACAGTGAGCCACGAAGCTTGAATATTTTCAATATTGGGAAGCATAATGCGACTTAATGCCAACATGCGGATGTATTCATCGCCCGAAACCGTATTCTTTACGCCTTTTACACGGCGCAGCAACGTTCCATCATCTTGAAATGGCCAAGGAATAAATGCTAAAAATCCTTTTGCATCAGCTGGCTTTTCGCTTTGTACTTGACGAATCCAAACTAGATGCTCAAATCGTTCGTAGATTGTTTCAATATGCCCAAACATCATGGTGGCCGAAGTGGTCAGGCGTTGGCGATGTGCGGCACGCATCACATCGAGCCATTCGCGGCCAGAACATTTCCCTTTCGAGATGAGGCGGCGCACACGGTCGTTGAGAATTTCAGCACCAGCGCCGGGAAGTGAATCTAGTCCCGAAGCTTTGAGCGCAGCGAGCACCTCATCATGTGTTGATCCTTCGAGTTTGGTGATGTGTGCCACTTCTGGCGGTCCAAGCGCATGCAATTTGAGATTGGGGTAAAGGCTTTTCAACTCACTAAAAAGCGACGTATAGTAGTTTAAGCCCAGATCGGGATGGTGGCCGCCTTGTAACAACAATTGTTCACCACCATACCGAAACGTTTCTTCGATTTTCTTCTTATAGGTAGGGATATCGGTGATATACGATTCTGCATGGCCCGGAATGCGGTAAAAGTTGCAAAATTTGCAATTCGCGGTACAAACATTTGTTGTATTCACATTGCGATCGATAATCCATGTTACAACATTATCTTTCTTTTTCTGCTTTCTGATCTCGTTTGCAACAAAAGCCAGATCGGCGGTTGCTGCATTTTCAAACAAGAAAACGCCTTCTTCAATTGAAAGAAATTCTAGATTTAATGCGCGTTTGAGAAGATCGCTAGTTACCATAAATTTGAGTTCTAGATACTAAACCATTAACAAAAAGGAATTGTTCATTGGTAAAAATTCCTTACTCGTTTTATTTTTTTCTACTTTTATCGACTTCAAAATTAGGCAAAACCCATGACAGCGCTACACCTTTCTGCATCAATTCCTGCATCAAGCTCTCTCATTCTGCTGTGCAGGAAAGACAGCAGTCTGCAACCCCACCTTTCAAAATCTGAAGAATCAGCCGCGCGTAAGGCTTTTGCTCAGGATCGAAAATCGATCTCTTTTCGTCAGGAAAACCGGTTGGTCTTTATTTTACTGCATGAAAACGGTCACACACCGTCTTCGCTCGAAAACATTCGAAAAGCAGGATCAGTCATTCTTACGCAGATCAACGAAGAGCATATTTCGCACATCGCTGTTACGGACTGTAACGATCAGCCTTCGCTTTTGCTTGCGCTTGTTGAGGGCTTGGCGCTAAGCAATTATCAGTTTTTACGACACAAGAAGAATCCTGAAAAAGAACTCAACAGTCTTCGAAAAATCACCGTTGTTTCAAAGTCGATTGATCTTTCGGAAGTAAAACAACTCGAAATTGTAAACGAATCGGTGTGCATTGCGCGCGATTTGGTCAATGAACCATTCAGCCACCTCAATTCGGTTCAACTGGCCAAGGCGTTTCAGCAATTGGGGCGCGAGGCTGGATTTAAAGTCGATGTTTTTAGCAAAGCAAAAATTACAGCCTTGAAAATGGGGGGCTTGCTCTCCGTTAATCGTGGCAGCAAAATACCGCCAACGTTTACCATCATGGAATGGAAACCTGCGAAGGCGAAAAATAAAAAACCAATTGTGCTTGTTGGCAAAGGTGTCGTTTTTGATACGGGTGGGTATAATATCAAAGTGGGTACGGGCATGGAAACCATGAAGTGCGATATGGCCGGTGCGGCTGCGGTTGGCGCAACCATGTACGCCATTGCAAAAGCGAAATTGCCTGTTCATGTCATTGGCCTAGTGCCAGCTACCGATAATTGCATCAATAGCGAAGCCTTTGTAGCAGGCGATGTCATTACCATGTACAATGGCCTTACCGTAGAAGTCTTGAATACCGATGCAGAAGGACGCATGATTTTGGCCGATGCGCTGGCTTGGTCGGCTCAATACAAACCCGAATTGGTGATTGATTTGGCAACGCTTACGGGTGCTGCTGCCGTTGCCATTGGCCCATACGGAATTGTGGCTATGGGCACTGCTTCTGAAGAAACAAAGTCATCGCTCGAACAAAGCGGATTGCGTGTGCATGAGCGTTTGGCAGAATTTCCGTTCTGGGATGAATACGATGATCTGATTAAATCTGATGTTGCCGAAATCAAAAACATTGGCGGACCAGCTGCTGGTGCCATTACTGCCGGAAAATTTCTAGCGCATTTTGTTAAAACACCTTGGATGCACTTTGATATTGCTGGACCATCTTTCCTAACGGCTAAAGATTCGTATCGCCCGAAAGGTGGCACGGGTGTTGGAGTACGTTTGTTGTTCGATTTCCTCAATCACTATCCATCGCCTTGAAAAAACACCTTGCGCAATACAACCGTTTAATGTTCCGGAAGGTATATCCGCGAACGGTATATGCGTTTCGTTTGCCAATCGGAATTTTTCTTCTCTTCTTGATTTTTCTTTTGTCGGCATCTCCTGCCGAAAAAAAATTGCGTCTTTTAATTGCCGATCACGATGCACAAGCGGCGCAATCGCACTTACAGCACCTTACTTCTTACACCTTTGTAAATGGCGTTGTTGGCCCAAAACAAACACTCGTATCGGTGCTCACACAAAAACCCGGACAAAAAGGATCGTTCATTCGGCTTGATCTTGGTGTCAATCAGATTTACCGCAAACGGTGGGTCATTACGGGAATTGGCAATGTCATTGACCTCGAATTGAAGCGCGTTGTACTCGATCAAAAAGATCGGTATGTGCGCGCGTCGGGCGACAGCCTTATCTTTTTCACAAACGATATTTTTCGTGGGAAATATTATTCGGTTTTCGATTTGAAAACCACGACTTACCAACAAATCTATGACCCTGCCTATCGCGCACTACCGGGCAAAGATGTGGAAACAGATTGTACGCTTAAGAATTACAAAATTTACCATTATCCCGTTGCTGCGCCCAAAATTGAGTTGGTGAAAGATGCTGGCTATGGCGAAGATGTTTCGCTGATTGCTGGTGCAAAACCGCAATGCCCAATTTATTGGATTGATGACGATCGTTTTATTTATCCCAATTATTCCGCAGCACGCGATTTTGTTACGTTGATGCTGGTTCGTGTGAGTACCAAACAAAGCGAAAAACTTGGTGTCATTGATCAACTTCCGGCTAACAAAAGTTTATCGCGCTTTTACACCGATGCAGAAGGTGGACTAGTTTATGTGTGTTCGCGCGGACACGTACGTGTGGATGCGCAACGAAAAAAAGTAGAAATGTTGAATGAGCTTCCCGTTGGGAATGGATTTACAATTGCCTTAAACAGCACGAATCCGAAAGGACGCGAAATAAAACACGAGGGCAAACCAATTGGAACGTATTTTTGTGATCCAGAACAAGCACGAACGGCCCCAGGATGCATTGCGTTTCCGTTTGAAATGGTTTTTGAAAATGATCATTTTATTCAAGGTGCGGCTGTTTGGACAAGCGATTCTGGAAAATGGAAAACACTTTCCGACAGCGATATTGCATCGGTTGTTGGTTGGATAGAAGACTAAACTTATGAGCGATCAAAAAATACGTGTAGGCATTTCGCAAGGCGATATCAATGGTATTGGGCTGGAAGTAATTCTCAAAACTTTTGCAGAACCCATGATGCTTGAAGTTTGTACTCCGGTTTTATTCGGGTCGTCAAAAACGCTGGCCATACATCGCAAAGCATGTGGCCTTGATGATTTTCAAGCGCATCTCTTACGCGAAAATGAACCCTTAAACGTCAAACGCTTCAATCTTTTTTCTTGCTACGACGATGATCCGCAAGTAGAATTTGGCAAAGCCAATGCAGCTGCAGGAAAATACGCCTTGCGTTCGCTCGAATCGGCTTGCGATGCTTTAAAAAACAACCTCGTCGATGTGCTCGTTACTGCTCCAATCGACAAACACACGATTCAGTCCGACACGTTTGTGTTCCCTGGGCATACAGAGTTTTTGCAGGCACGTTTTGGGCAAAGCGAATCGCTCATGTTATTGGTGCACGATAAGTTGCGTGTTGGTTTAGTAACTGGACATATTCCAATCAGCCAAGTTGCACAAGCCATTACCGCCGAAAAAATTCAAGCAAAAGTCCGGCTCATACACAAATCGCTCGTTGAGGATTTTGGCATTCGTCGCCCACGCATTGCAGTACTAAGCCTCAATCCACATGCCGGCGATAACGGAACCATTGGCAACGAAGATCAAACCATCATTGCTCCCGCCCTGCAAATATTTCAAGAAGGACAGATTTTGGCTTTTGGCCCCTACCCTGCCGATGGATTTTTTGGCTCGGGTGCATGGCAAAATTTCGATGGTGTTATTGCCATGTATCACGATCAAGGACTTGCTCCATTTAAAACCGTTGCCTTTCATGGCGGCGTGAATTTTACCGCCGGACTTCCAATTATTCGCACTTCGCCCGATCATGGAACGGCGTATGATATTGCCGGAAAAAACAAAGCCGACGAAAGTTCATTCCGCGAAGCTGTGTATATGGCCATTGATACTTTCCGCCGCCGCAAGGGTTGGTTTGAAGCTACTGCTAATCCCTTGAAATTTTCACCCAATAAAAATCGGGAACGCTTTTCCTAGGTTTAACAAATAAACAAACCCTACTTGTTTATGAAAAAAATAGCACTCCTCTTTTCTTTGCTCCTTGCTAATCTGCTCGTTGCACAGGATAAAGAAGTTGGAATTGGTCTCTCATTAAACTACGGCCCTGGAAATCCGAAAGAATTTAATCGAGCGATGGACTCGCTCAATGCAGGTGCACCGTGGCTTTCAAAAAAATTTGGCCAAATCAATACCTACCATGGTTGGGGCTTACACGCGTTTGTCCGCACCGAATCCATCTTCGAGTACGGCCTCACATTTGATCGGATGTATGGTGATATTATGCACGCACAAGGCAGCGACTCGGCCATGACCAATAATGTTAATTACAATTGGTGGATTCGTCATCGCTTGTCAAATTTTTCGGTGCGCGGTGGCATTGCGCCCTTCCATTGGTTGTCGTTTGGTATCAACTACGGAATCGCTTATTCAACTACGCAAAGTAAAAAGCTCACAACAAGTCAGGAAGTCAAATTTTTTGACTGGATGTTTGCGCGTTTGCATCAGAATAAAAGAGATAACCGCATGTTGTTGGGTTCATATATCAATTTCCATTTGCATAAAGAAGGTGGTGATTTTGGTCTTGATATTCAGCCTTATTACAATTTAGTGATTGGGAAAGCTGAATTTTTAGATTTTCTTGACAAAGAAACACTTGCTCCCAATAAATCGCTTCCTACAAAAACCAGCTACAGTAATTTTGGCGTTCGTGTAGTTTTCTTTGGAAATTTGGATGATTAAACTATTCTTGTTCAATCCCGATGGGGAACTGAAACAAGTCTTTTTCCTGATAAAAACGCATTTTCATCCCCCTTTTTCGCTTTTTTGTCGGAAAAGCGCATTTTCCGTGCAAATTTTTTGTTGATATCCTGTTAATTTGTGTACTTTTGCCACCCTTCCGAAAAGGAGGCTGTTATGAAACTGAGCCACGAACACATCATTCCGTTTTCCGGTCTCAAAGACGGCAGTCACGAATACGACCTCGCATTGACCGATACGTTCTTTGAAGCGATCGACTATTCAGAAGTTCGGAAAGGACAGGTAGCGGTTCATTTAACCCTGCAAAAACGCCCAGAAATGCTCGTACTCGAGATTGAACTCGATGGTACTGTAGAACTGGAATGCGACCGTTGCAGCGAAATGTACCAACAAGCCATCAGCGCCGAACGCAAACTCGTTGTCAACCTCAACGAAGATCAGTTTAGCGATGAAGACGACCTGATGACACTTCCGGCCTCAACACATGAGCTTGATTTGCGTCATTACCTGTATGAGTATGTGATGTTGGCCTTGCCTTCCCGCAGAGTCCACCCCGAAGATCCGGGTGAACCAAACGGTTGCGATCCAGTCATCATTCAAAAACTCGAAGAACTCGCTGCCCAACCCGAAACACCTGATGTTCAAGACGACCTTTCAGACGACCCGCGTTGGCAAGCACTAAAAAATATTAAATTCGATCAGTAAAATACAACACAATTCAATAACACAGTACCATGCCTAATCCAAAGAAACGTCACTCGAAAAGCCGCCGCGACAAGCGCCGCACACACTACAAGGCCGAAACTCCTAACGTAGTTACTTGCTCTGTTACAGGCGAAGCTCACCTCTGGCACCGTGCTTACTGGCACGAAGGAGCGCTCTACTACAAGGGCCGTGTGATTATCGAACCAAAAAACTAAGCCCCGTATCTTCGGATGAAGATCGGAATCGACATCCTCGGCGGTGATTATGCACCTGAAGCTACGCTTTCGGGAGCTATTCTCGCACACGGTGTGCTGCCCGCATCCATCAGTTTAGTGCTGATCGGTGACGAGCAGCAAATTCGTGCTGCCTGTCAGCAACATAACTTCGATCCTGCACAATTCGAAATTGTTCACGCGACCGAAGTTATCGGCATGGGCGAACACCCCGTCAAAGCCTTTTCCCAAAAACCAAACTCAACCATTTCTACGGGTTTCCGCCTGCTGAAAGAAGGAAAAATTGATGCTTTCGCCAGCTGTGGAAACACAGGTGCGATGCTCGTTGGGTCCATGTACACCGTGAAATCAATTCCCGGTGTTATTCGTCCTTGTATTACTACGGTTCTTCCCAAAGAAGAAGGCGGATTCAACCTCATGCTCGATGTGGGTAGCAATGCCGATTGTAAGCCCGATGTCTTGTATCAGTTTGGCATTTTAGGAAAGTTATATGCCGAGCATGTATTCAAAATTGAAAATCCGAAAGTTGGTCTGTTAAATATTGGCGAAGAAGCCGAAAAAGGCAATCTTGTTACACAGGCCACACATACGTTGATGAAAGATTCGCGCGATTTTAATTTTGTGGGCAATGTCGAAGGACGAGATATTTTCTCAGATAAAGCCGATGTCATTGTTTGCGAAGGCTTTACAGGCAATGTGGTTTTGAAAGCAGCCGAAGCATTCTATACCGTATTCAAGCGCCGCCAAATCAAAGATGCGTATTTGGATCGATTTAATTACGAGATTTACGGCGGAACGCCTATTTTAGGCATCAATTCTACCGTAATGATTGGCCACGGAATTTCGAGTCCAGAAGCCATTAAAAATATGATTCTCCTTACACGCGACGTGGTGAATGCCCGCCTGCCTGAAAAAATTAAACAAGCATTCTAAGCTATGACAAAAATCCGAGCAGCAATTACAGGTGTGGGCGGTTGGTTGCCCGAAACCGTTCTGAGTAATGCAGACCTCGAAAAGATGGTGGATACCACCGACGAGTGGATTTTGTCGCGAACCGGAATTAAAGAACGTAGAATTTTAAAAGGTGTCGATCAAGGTGTTTCTGTGCTTGGCGAAAATGCTTGCAAAGATTTACTCACAAAAAAAGGAATCGACCCGCTCGAAATCGATCTCGTTATTTTTGCAACCGTTACACCCGACCATCAATTTCCATCCAGCGCCAATTTGGTTTGCGATCGCTTAGGCATGAAAAATGCTTGGGGCTTTGATCTCTCTGCGGCTTGCTCTGGATTTTTATTTGCACTCTCTACGGGTACTCAATTTATTGAGACCGGTCTTTATAAAAAAGTAATTATCATTGGTGCCGATAAAATGTCGGCCATCATTGATTATTCCGATCGTACAACCTGCGTCATTTTTGGCGATGGCGGTGGTGCGGTTTTATTAGAACCCACAACCGAAGACATTGGTGTTATGGATTTTCTGCTGCACACCGATGGCTCAGGCGTAAATTACCTCAACCTTCCTGCTGGTGGATCGAAACGTCCGCCTTCTCATGCAACAGTTGATGCTAAACAGCATTTTGTTCATCAAGAAGGACAGGCCGTTTACAAACATGCTGTGGTAAACATGGCTGAAGTCTCGGCCCGCATCATGGAAAAAAATAACCTTTCTTCCGATGATGTTACTTGGCTCGTTCCACATCAAGCCAACAAACGTATTGTCGATGCAACTGCAAGCCGCATGGGATTGCCCGAAGAAAAAGTCATGATGAACATTGAACGTTATGGCAATACAACCGCAGGAACACTTCCTTTGTTGTTGTGGGATTACGAAAAGCAATTGAAAAAAGGTGACACCCTAATTTTTTCTGCCTTTGGTGGTGGATTTACTTGGGGAGCCATCTATGTTAAATGGGCCTACAATGGTCAATAAGTAAATTTTAATTCGTCCGGCATAATCCGGTTTATTTTAACAAAACGCACAAGCGATGAAACTGAACGAAATCCAAGACCTGATCAAATTCGTAGCCAAATCTGGCGTAAGCGAAGTAGAACTGGAAACGAAGGATGTAAAAATTGTCATCAAGACTCAAAGCAGCAAATCACGCACCGATACTCCGGTGATGATGCAAGCAGCACCGGTTATGCAAGCACCTGTTGCACAACAAATCGTTGCAACTCCTGCCGCTGAAACAAAAGCTCCTGAAACGGCAAAACCTGCTGCTGAATCAGCAAACCTGATCACCGTAAAATCGCCGATGATTGGAACGTTTTATCGCTCATCAGGACCAGACAAGCCTTTGTTTGTGAATGTTGGCGACGAAATCAAACCCGGCAAAGTCGTTTGCATCATTGAAGCCATGAAACTCTTCAACGAAATCGAATCTGACATTGCAGGCCGTATCGTAAAAATACTTGTTGACGATGCGTCTCCGGTAGAATACGATCAACCACTTTTCTTGGTCGAGCCAGCTTAATACCATTCATCCATACATACAGGGTCTGTTTTTCAGGCCCTGTTTTGTTGCACGGTCCATGAACATATTCGCCAAAAGGCGTGTTTTTACATTGACACAACACCTATTTCGTTATGGCTAAAGATAAAATGTTTAAAAAAATCCTCGTCGCAAATCGCGGTGAAATCGCGCTGCGTATCATCCGCACCTGCCGCGAAATGGGCATTCTTACCGTCGCCGTGTATTCTACTGCCGACCGAGAATCGCTTCACGTAAAATTTGCTGACGAAGCCGTTTGCATTGGCCCACCGCCGAGCAAAGACTCTTACCTCAATATTCCAAACATCATTGCAGCCGCAGAGATTACCAATGCCGATGCAATTCATCCGGGATATGGTTTTCTCTCCGAGAATTCAAAATTTTCGCGCATCTGTGCCGAACATAAAATCAAGTTTATCGGTGCAACACCCGAACAGATTGATTCGATGGGCGACAAATCAAATGCGAAAGACACCATGAAACGCGCTGGCGTTCCCTGCATTCCAGGAAGCGAAGGTCTGCTCGAAAGTGCTGAACAAGCCAAAGCCCTTGCTCCTGAAGTGGGCTACCCCGTTATCATCAAAGCCACCGCAGGTGGCGGTGGTCGCGGTATGCGCATTGTCTGGAAAGAAGAAGAACTAGATGCCCTGTACGAATCGGCCACGAAAGAGGCTGAAGCCGCTTTTGGTAACGGCGCGCTTTACATGGAAAAATACATCGAAGAGCCACGCCACATCGAAATTCAGATTGCGGGCGATCAATACGGAAAAGTTTGTCACCTCAGCGAACGCGATTGCTCCATTCAACGTCGCCATCAAAAATTGATGGAAGAGACACCATCACCATTCATGACCGACGAACTTCGCGAACGCATGGGCGAAGCTGCCTGCAAAGCTGCTGCTGCTGTTGCCTACGAAGGCGTTGGAACTGTTGAGTTTTTGGTCGATAAGCACCGCAATTTCTACTTCATGGAAATGAATACGCGTATTCAAGTCGAGCATCCAATTACCGAAGAAGTTATTGATTACGATTTGATTCGCGAACAAATTCTCATCGCTGCTGGTGTTCCCATTACAGGTAAAAATTACTACCCACAATTGCATGCTATTGAGTGCCGCATCAATGCCGAAGATCCATTCAACGGCTTCCGCCCTTCACCCGGAAAAATCACAGTTCTGCACACACCCGGCGGTCATGGCATTCGTGTCGATTCGCATATTTACGCCGGTTATACCATTCCGCCGTACTACGACTCCATGGTGGCCAAACTCATCACCACCGCACAAACACGCGAAGAAGCCATCGCCAAAATGCGGCGCGCCCTCAGCGAATTTGTAATCGAAGGTGTAAAAACAACCATTCCATTTCACTTGCGCCTGATGAACGAAGAAAATTTCATCAAAGGAAATTACACGACAAAATATATGGAGTCGTTTGATTTGAGCGAGTAAGTTGACCTAACTAAATTAATTGTTGTATCAACTAAGAGCCTGTTTAAATTTTATCCTTTGTTCCGAAGCTTCGGAATTGTTATGCGCCTTTTTGCACCATACTTCGTTGCGTTTTTAAACCGTAGGCGCGCTGCTATGGCCTTCAAAACGCGCCTCGTCTGGCACAAAAAGCCATCATAACAATTCTCAAAAACAAATTTTAAACAGGCTCTAAAAACCGAACATGAAAAAGTTCGGTTTTTTTTATTGCCCTATGCTTGCTACAATTGGCTTCATGAGCACCATATAACCTAAACGCAAAATCTCCACAAAAAAATTGCCCTGCATTTTTTCAAACGCAGGGCAATTTTCAAAATAAATTTTCAAAACCAATAATTAGCGTTTCTGTCCCGCCAATACGGACAATCGATCATTAGCTGCCGCAAGCTTCGCAAGCGTCTGGATTGTCCAGTGAGCAAGCGATTTCAGACATACGAACTTCTGCGCTTACATCTGTTGCATCAACGATTGTCTCTTCTGCTGTAACTTGTGAATTGGTTTGAAGCGTGGTTGTATCGACCGTAAACTTGATCGCATCTGCTGCTGCTTTGGTGCGCAAATAATACATGCCTGTTTTCAATCCTTTTTCCCAAGCGTAAAAATGCATGGAAGTCAATTTCGCAAAATTTGGACTTTGAATAAATACATTCAGCGATTGCGACTGACAAATAAATGCGCCACGATCTGCTGCCATATCAATCAAGGCACGTTGTGGAATTTCCCAAACGGTGCGGTACAAATCCTTGATGTTTTGCGGAATCTCGTCGATATTTTGAACACTGCCATTGGCAGCAATGATTTTATTTTTCAGGTTGTCGTTCCACATACCCAACTTCACCAAGTCTTTCAACAAGTGTTTATTCACGACAACAAATTCGCCAGACAAGACACGGCGAGTATAAATGTTTGAGGTGTATGGCTCAAAACATTCGTTGTTGCCGAGAATCTGTGAAGTAGATGCGGTTGGCATTGGCGCTAGCAAAAGGGAATTGCGAACACCATGCTTTTTCACTTCTTCGCGCAAGATATCCCATTCCCAACGGCTGCTTGGTGTTACATTCCACATATCAAATTGGAAAATTCCTTTTGATACAGGTGAACCAGCGTAGCTTTCGTAAGGACCATGCTCCTTCGACAAATCTTTCGAAGCAGTCATCGAAGCGTAATAAATCGTTTCGTGAATGTCTTTATTCAATTGACGTGCTTCGTCAGAATCGAAAGGCAAACGCAAGAGAATAAACGCATCGGCCAAACCTTGAACGCCAAGGCCAATTGGGCGGTGGCGCATGTTTGAACGACGGGCTTCAACAACAGGATAATAATTGCCGTCGATAATTTTGTTCAAGTTTTTAGTAACGGTATATGTTACATCAAACAAACGTTGGTGATCAAATTGACCGTCGATGACAAAGCGCGGCAATGCGAGTGAAGCCAAATTACAAACAGCAACTTCGTCGGGAGCAGTGTATTCGATAATCTCGGTACACAAATTAGACGATTTGATTGTCCCTAAATTTTGTTGATTGCTCTTGCGGTTTGCCGCGTCTTTATAGAGCATGTATGGATTACCCGTTTCGATTTGCGATTCGAGAATTGCAAACCACAAATCTTGTGCTTTGATTTGTTTGCGGTAACGTCCTTCGGCTTCGTATTTCAAGTATAAGGTTTCAAACTCTTCGCCCCAACATTCATGCAAATCAGGCGATTCGTTTGGACACATCAACGACCAGTTACCATTGTCTTTCACACGTTGCATAAACAAATCGGGAATCCAGAGAGCCATAAACAAATCGCGTGCGCGCATCTCTTCTTTTCCGTTGTTTTTACGCAATTCGAGGAATTCAAAAATATCGGAATGCCAAGGTTCGAGATAAATTGCAAACGAGCCTTTGCGTTTTCCACCGCCTTGGTCAACGTAACGGGCAGTATCATTAAACACACGCAACATCGGGATGATTCCGTTTGATGTTCCGTTTGTTCCGCGAATGTAAGAACCTGTTGCACGAACATTGTGAATGCTCAAGCCAATACCGCCAGCACTTTGCGAAATTTTGGCGCAGTTTTTCAAGGTATCGTAAATACCATCAATGCTATCGTCTTTTACTTGCAACAAGAAGCACGAAGACATTTGCGGCTTCGGTGTTCCAGCGTTGAACAAAGTTGGTGTAGCGTGTGTAAACCAACGCTCACTCATCAAGTTATAGGTTTCGATGGCTGATTCCACGTCTTCCTTGTGAATACCCACAGACACGCGCATGAGCATGTGTTGCGGACGTTCAGCAACTTTACCATCAATTTTGAGCAAGTACGAACGTTCGAGTGTTTTGAACCCGAAATAATCGTAGCCAAAATCGCGGTCATAAATGATCGACGAATCGAGCAATTGTGCATTGTTGCGAATCACTTCATATACATCATCGGCAATCAATGCCGCACGTTTTTGTGTTTTCGGATCGATGTAGGTATAGAGGCGTTCCATGGTTTTGGAAAACGACTTCTCTGTATTCTTATGCAGGTTGGAAACAGCAATACGCGAAGCCAACAACGCAAAATCAGGATGTTTGGTTGTGAGCGATGCCGCTGTTTCTGCAGCAAGGTTATCGAGTTCGCTTGTGGTTACGCCGGGATAAATACCCTGAATGACCTTCATCGCAACTTCAACAGGGCTAACATGCACCGAATCGAGTGCATAGCACAGTTTCTGGATACGGGCCGTAACCTTGTCGAATTTTACGGATTCTTTACTGCCATCGCGTTTAATTACGTACATAAGCGGGTGTGTTTTTGAGTGGGAGATATAGTGGAGGGTGGAGTGTCTAATGGATTAAAAATCTTCGTCGAGACTAAATACATTGTCGTTGCGGTCTGAGGTAACACCAGCCTTCTGGTATTCACCAACACGCTTCTCGAAGAAATTGGTTTTGCCTTGCAACGAAATCATTTCCATGAAATCGAATGGATTGGTTGCGTTGTAAATTTTACTGCATCCCAAAGCGAGCAACAGACGGTCGGCAACAAACTCAATGTACTGACACATCAAATCGGCATTCATACCAATGAGTTTTACAGGCAATGCACTTGTAACAAATTCCTTTTCAATCTCAACGGCATTGGTGATGATTTCTTTCACCTGCGATTCTGGAAGTTTGTTTTTCAGGTGATGGGTATAAAGCAAGCATGCAAAATCGCAATGCAAGCCTTCATCACGCGAAATCAATTCGTTTGAAAAGGTGAGGCCAGGCATCAAGCCACGTTTCTTCAACCAGAAAATCGAGCAGAACGAACCGGAGAAGAAAATTCCTTCAACAGCAGCAAAAGCGATCAAACGCTCGGCGAAATTTCCGTTGTTGATCCAACGAATGGCCCATTCTGCTTTTTTCGAAACAGCCGGAACGGTTTCGAGCGCATGAAAGAGGTGATCTTTTTCGGTCGGATCTTTAATATAAGTATCAATCAATAACGAATAGGTTTCGCTATGGATGTTTTCAATCATGATTTGGTAGCCATAAAAACAACGCGCCTCAGGATACTGTACTTCGTTGGTGAAATTGATAGCAAGGTTTTCGTTTACGATACCATCGCTCGCTGCAAAAAATGCGAGTACATGTTTAATAAAATGTTTCTCGTCATTATTAAGCTTCGAACTCCAGTCAACCAAATCGGGAGAAAGATCAATCTCCTCTGCTGTCCAAAAGCTAGCTTCCGCCTTTTTGTACATTTCCCAAATATCGTGGTGCTTGATTGGAAACAGCACGAATCGGTCTTTATTTTCGAGCAGGATGGGTTCAGTTATTTCAGTCATTGGTATTCCTCCGGTTTTGGGTCAATTTTGGTAATTCGATGTTTATCAGACACTTCTGGCGAAAAAAGCAGGCGCGTAGCCTGCTAGTCTCAGATAATTTGCTGGTGATGAGGGACTTGAGCAATTCGGTGATGCCCCTGATCGACGAAGACAAATTTTTAAAAAACGCCGATGAGAACCAAGTCTATTCCATTAACATTTGCGTGAAGTTGTCAACACACCACGACCACCGAACCTGTTAATAAAGCCTGAAAAAAACACCCTTTCTGAATCTTTGCAAGGCTTGCAGCCCAACGTGAATAATTCTGAAAAAAAAACCGCCTCCCTAATTGCAAAATCCAATTTTATGACAGGTGTTTTTTGCGTTACCAAAACGTTAAACCAAGTTCTTGCGAAAAAAAATTCGCTGTAATGCAATCTTTTTTTGCTCACATCAAAGTATTCGGTATTTTCGCAGTCCCGTTTCCAAAGCAAATACCTTTGGGCTACCGAAAACGGGGAACTAAAATGCCCAGATGGCGGAATCGGTAGACGCGCTGGTCTCAAACACCAGTGGATTCACTTCCATGCCGGTTCGACTCCGGCTCTGGGTACTTGAACGGAATGAGGAACAAAGCGAGAGCGAAGTTTTTCATTCCGTTTTTTCTTAGACCTTTTTTAAAAATGATTTACGTTTGCGCCATTCGAAACATACATAGGAACTATTGTTATGTTGGGCAATCTGAAAATGTCGTTATTCGGTTTCATCAACACAATACTGGAAAAAGAGAAAACTACTAAGTAACTGTTTAATCGTTCAGTCCTTTTATTACTTCAGCAACTAATTTAAATCGCTCAACCAACGTATCGCCTTTTTCTCTCACTTGATACATTGAATCAATTTCCAATTCTGAAAAACCCTTTAAACGGCTTACTAAAATTTGGTTTAATTTAATTGATAATTCCGGACTGCCCGATGCGATGTTTTTAATTTGTCTGCCAAGCAAACGTGCCGAAGCAAGTGCTAATTCAAAATCGTCGTTTATTAAATCTTCGTGTTCAACGCATTCAAACAATTGGTCTCCAGCTATTTCTCCGTAATTCTCCAACAAAAAATAAAAATCTTCCAAATCCTTTGCCCTTCTATCAGGCTTTTCGTAGAACGCGATTAATTTGAGTACACATAAGCCGGGCAACGTAACAACTTTGAATGCCCCTTCCACAATTTCAGCATACGCCACCACCTCTTTTGTTCCATATACAGAAAGTTCGGTAGGCGGATTTTCCAACAACACTTCTCCATCGTTTTCTATGCCACCAAAAGGAATTAAATCAATTGTTCCGTTAAAGTAAAAACGATAAGGCTCTTCCTCATCTCTTGTGAATCCATAGGTTTCGACTAAATCTTTTACAAGGGCTTTGTATTGCTCGTGTTCATTAATGTAAATACAAAAATCAACATCTTCAGTAGTTCGTTTCTCGCCAAGTGCAATATGGTCTGTCCATAAATCTCTTGCTCGTGCGCCAATTAAATAATAGTCAATGCCATACTTTTTAAAAGCCAGATCCAACACTTCAAAGGTCTGTTTAAGACCTTCGTTTTTTAATCGTTCAAAATTTTTCTTTAAAAAGCTCATTGTATATTTTTTGTGCTGTTTCAATACAGCGATGGTCGCCTGTATTCATTAAATCCGTGTAAATCAATAAAGGCGGAACGGTATTACCGTTAACTTCATCATGCTTCCAAAACTTTTTATACACCTTAACATTCCCTTTCGGGTCGGGAATTAATCTGTAATGCTTTATCAATTCGTTTCTTGTTTCGAGCGTATATAGCGTAAGTACGGCAGGTTTTAAATAATCGGTAAATAAATTTCCAGCAGGTTCGCCACCCCACCACGTTTTACCTTGTTTTATTGGCAACCGTTTCCAATTTGCAAAATCTTCGTCTTTTAAAAATCGGAATGTTCCTATCTCTAATTCGGGCTTTAATTTTTCTGCATACTTTATCATCCAAGTATTCAGCAAATCTTTTTTATTGGTTAGTTTATATTCGTCTTTATTCATTTTTAAAATAAAGTCTTTTTCTTTTAACCCATTTAAAATGTAATTAACATTGCCTAAAGCTATTGCTGCTCGGTTTGCAATTTCACGATATGGAACATTAATCAATGTTTCATCACGCAAGAAATCGAACACAACTTTTAATCCTGTTTTTGTAAAAGCACGATTAATTTTTTCTTTCTCTTCGGGGAGCGTTTTATTTGTATCAATCCACAACAAAATTTTTTCAAATTTCAACCAAATATTTCCGTTGCTTTCTAAATATGCAATGTTGTGATTCCGTAATTCCTCCTTTATTTTAGGGAAAATGTGGTCGGCAATAATAATAAGTGGAGCTTGGTCTTTAGCCAATTTATAGATTAAGGGCAAATGGATAGTGCGTAAGTTGTTTTTTACCTCTGCATTCAGCTTTATGATATTGTCGTGATAGATAAGTGCTATTTGCCCATCCAATCCATTATCCGCTCTCTTTTGGTCAATAGGCTTCCACTTGCCCTTTATTTGGGCTGTTCTTTGTAGGTTTTCCAAAGCCGTTGTAACAATGTTGTCTTCTTTCATTTGCACTATATTTGGCTGTACACGAAATCGTGAACGTGCAAATATAGTGAACATTGATTAAAGCTCCAAAACGAGTGCACTATATTTGCACGTTCACGATTTCGTGTACGAGTTATTACTCAACGTTAATTTTTGAGTAGCGAGGAAAATCGGTCGTATTTTGAATTAAACAACCGATTTCCAATTACGAGAATTGATCAAATTCCTAAGCGAGTGAAAATCATCTAATATATTCGATAAATCCAACCCGTAGGGGACTGAACCGGACTATCAAGAGATAGTCCACTTTTTTGTTTCTGTACTCTCTATTAAATTCCTGACATTCGCATACAGAAATTCCTTCACATGAAAAAAACAACACTTGCGGCTTTCCTCTTCCTCGTTCTTGTTTTATCGTGTCAATACCCGCCTTTTTTGAAATATTACTTGACTTCGAACAAGACACATATACCACGATTTACAAAATGGGATAAAGTAATTGGATCAAACTCCAATCCGTTACGCGCGTATGATGTGAAATCGTATGACTGGACCATTCACGTCGATCCAGAGCAGGAACAGATTCATGCAGTGATGAAAATTCAGTTTCAAATGGAGTCCACACAAGATAGCATCTTCCTTGATTTCGAACGTCATTTGAAACTCGACGCCATTCAAAGTTCTGTTCCTTTAAAAAGAACGAAACGAAAAAAAGATGCTGTCTTCGTCGTTTTTAAACAAGCGGTACCAAAAGGAACAACTGTTCTGTTGGAAATAACCTATCACGGCACGCCAACAAAAATATTGAGTTATACCGCTATCAATTGGGGAAGAGATAAAAACAATGTTCCTTGGATTTCTACCGCAACCGAAGGCATTGGTCCACACCACATGATGCCCTGCAAAAACCTCTTGGCCGACGAACCCGATAGTTGCTTTATTCGCGTAGGGGTTCCGTATGGCCTTGTTGGGGTTGCAAACGGAAAACTAGATAGCATCACCAAAACACCTACCGAAAAAATATATCATTGGGCGGTTCGAAATCCGATCAATATTTACAACCTCTCTTTTAACGTGGGCGATTATGTCAAACTTGAAAAAAATTATGCCGATATCAACCAAGTCAATCAAAAAATTGAAATCTATGCATTGACGTATAACAAGATTCTGGCAGATACATTTTACAAGCAAGCGCCCATCATCATGCAAAAGCTCGAAAATTTATATGGCCCTTATCCGTGGTGGAAAGATGGTTGCAAAATTATTGAAACAAATTTGCCTCATGGCGTTTGCATGGAACACCAATCGGCTATTGCGATGACGAATGCTTATCAGACACGATACAAAAACATCAACTTTACCCTTGTGCATGAACTTGCACACGAATGGTGGGGCAATAGTGTTACAGCATACGACTATGCAGACCTGTGGTTGCATGAAGGTTTTGCAGAATACACCGAAGCGTTGTTTGCAGAAAGACATCTTGGAAAAGAAGACTACACTCTTTTTATTGGACATTTTTCGAAATCTATTGCCAATCAAAGACCGCTTGTCAAACCTTACGGTGTTCGTTACAACAACTTGGTTCATGATGACGATCAAGACATCTACAACAAAGGTGTTATGTTTCTTCACACCTTGCGCATGCAATTAAACGACGACACTTTATTTTTCAAAACGCTTAAAAATGTGCAACATCATTTTTCAAAACGTAGTATGACTACGGAGCAATTTATGGTGTTTTTTAACGCAGAAACGAAACGCGATTTCACCCCATTCTTTGATGTCTATCTCAAGCAGCCAAAACCACCATTGCTAGAATTCCGTATCGATAGATCAAGAAACGATTCGATCGTGCTCGAATACCGTTGGGCCGAAAATTTACCAACGAATTTTAATATGCGTGTTACCGTAACAAATGGCGAAACAACACAAACAATTTTACCAAGTATGAAGATGCAGTATTTGACACTCCCCAAAAATCAATCATTTAGTTTTGACATCACTAAATTTGGCTACGTGTTGTTTCGAAAAAGAGATGATTAGTATTTTTCAACCAATGTGGCTTTCCATCATACGGTAACGCTTATACCAATTTAAACATCCAATCACATGAATCCTGCTGTAGATTTTTATTTTAACAAAACTAAAAAGTGGCACAACGAATTGGAACTGCTACGAGCAATTGTACTTGATTGCGACCTAAACGAAGAATTGAAATGGGGTGTCCCGTGCTATACGTTTCAGAAAAACAATATCGTTTTGATTCATGTCTTCAAAGAGTATTGTGCGTTTTTGTTTTTTAAAGGCGTTTTACTGAAAGACCCTTCCGGCATTCTCATTCAACAAACAAAAAATGTGCAAGTCGCTCGTCAAATTCGGTTTACTAATAGTACCGAAATTGTAAAGTTGAAACATACCTTGAAAAACTATATTCAAGAAGCCATTGCCATAGAAAAATCTGGGCTAAAACCAGAATTAAAAAAAACAACGGAATTCATCATTCCAGAAGAATTTCAAAGCAAGCTGGCTAAAATGCCTCGCCTGAAAACTGCTTTCGACGCTTTAACACCCGGACGGCAACGGGCCTATTTACTTTATTTTTCGCAAGCCAAACAAGCACAAACGCGTATTGCTAGAATCGAGCAATGTGTACCGAAAATTCTCACCGGCAAAGGATTGAAGGATTAGCCGAGCTAGACATTTTCTATATTTAGCATCCATAAGAAATCCACACCAAACGCATGAAAAAAGAACTCTCCACAAAGCAACGTTCCGAATTGCTCAACACTTTAAAAACGCGTTTTGAGAAAAACAAGGATCGACACGAAGGTATAAACTGGGATGCTGTACAGAAAAAACTAGAAGCTCAACCAGAAAAAATGTGGTCGTTACAGGAAATGGAAAACTCTGGTGGCGAACCAGATGTTGTGGATTACGATAAAAAAACAAACACATACCTTTTCTTTGATTGTTCGGCAGAAAGTCCGGCTGGGCGCAGAAGCACGTGTTACGACCACGAAGCGTTGGAAGCCCGAAAAGAAAACAAGCCCAAAAACAGTGCAATGAATATGGCAACGGCAATGGGCATTGCGATTTTAACCGAAGAGCAGTATCGGAAATTACAAACCCTTGGAAGCTTCGATTTGAAAACATCGAGTTGGGTGAAAACGCCTGATGCAATTCGGAAATTAAAAGGGGCACTTTTCTGTGATCGGAGATACGATACGGTATTTGTGTATCACAATGGAGCAGAATCGTATTATGCGGCGCGCGGGTTTCGGGGCTGCTTGAGTGTTTAGCTTCAATATTTTTTCATGAATCGCATCGAGCGTATAGCCGCTATTCTCATTCAATTGCAATCGAAAAAAATTGTGAAGGGGCAAGACATTGCCAATCGGTTTGCCATTAGTCTGCGTACGGTTTATCGCGACATGAAAGTCTTGGAAGAATCGGGCGTTCCGATCATCAGTGAAGCGGGCATTGGCTATTCGTTGATGGATGGCTACCGATTGCCGCCGATTACTTTTACAAAAGAGGAAGCGATTGCTTTTTTGACGGCTGAAAAAATGATTGAAAAATTGACGGATGCTTCTACCTATCGCGTTTATCAGTCGGCCTTGTTTAAAATTAAAGCAGTACTGTCGAAAGAAGATAAAGAGCAGGTTGAAAAGATGAACAGTTCGATTGAAATTGTCAAAAATCCGTATTTAACACAAGCCGAAGACACAAGCGATCACATCCAAATTATTTTGGATTGTATTGCACGAAAACACCGACTGGAAATTGAATATTTTGCCCAGCACAACCAGCAAAAATCGACACGAAGCATTGAGCCGATTGGTATTTTTCTGATGTACAACAAATGGCACTTGATTGCTTTTTGTCTCTTGCGAAAAGATTACCGCAACTTTCGGATCGATCGCATTGTAACGAGTAAGCATACGGGTCTCGCATTCAGCAAAACCCATCCGCCATTAAAAACCTATTTAAAAGTCATTACCAAAGAAGAGCATACGCTTCATACCGTTGTCATTCGTGTCGATAATAAGTACCTAAAATATTTAGGCGATCAGAAATTTTACAATGGTTTTGTTTCGGAGAAAAAAATAAAAGAGCAGACCGAAATGACATTTTTGACAACCTCGATCGAAGGTTTTGCGCGTTGGTATATGATGTATGGCGATTTTATCGAGCTTGTTTCTCCGATCAGTCTAAAAATTCGGGTGAAGGAAATCATGACAGCCATTCGAAAAAAAATAAATTGATTTTTCCTGCTGACATACTGTTGACATAAGGCGGTTCTACTTTTGATCCGAACTTAGAGCCTATTTAAATTTTATCCTTTGAGTTTGTTATGCGCCTTTTTGCACCATACTTCGTTGCGTTTTTTGACCGTAGGCGCGCTGCTATGGCCTTCAAAACGCGCCTCGTCTGGCACAAAAAGCCATCATAACAATTCTCAAAAACAAATTTTAAAAAGGCTCTTAAAAAAACAGATACCATGATCACATTTATGCAAGCGTTCTTAAACGAACTCGAACACGAAAGCATTGCAACCCGAAAAATGCTGGCCTTAGTTCCGTCCGATAAAGCCGACTGGAAGCCACACGAAAAAAGTATGAAGCTAAAAGATTTGGCTACACACATTGCCGATCTGCCTTCATGGATTACCTTATCTATTGCGCAAGATGGTTTAGACTTTGCAACATCGCCCTACAATCCAAAAAATTGTACTACCGGCGAAGAGCTAGTAAACTACTTCAATGAAAATGTGGAAGAAGCGAAGAAGCATTTAACCACAAATTCAGATGCTATTCTAGAAAAAATCTGGACCTTGAGTAGTGGTGAGCATACGCTCATGCAGATTACAAAACTTGAGTCAATACGCCATAGCTACTGCCAATTGGTGCACCACCGCGCACAGTTGGGTGTTTATTTACGTTTATTGAACATCCCCATTCCAGGCGTTTATGGCCCAAGTGCGGATGAGCCGGGCATGTAAATATTGCTTAGAAGACAATCATACCTTATACAAACGACTCAGGGTGTAGGCGATCTACGCGTTGAGTCGTTACTTTGTTTGGAATTGATCGAGACGCTTGGAGCAAATTCATTCAATAGCTCACTTCTTGCTTTGTAGAATTGCATATCGCGCATCGAGAATGGCTTTGTAGCTTTCTTTGCTTTTTTTTGAGAGGAAGGATTGTTCTATCCATTCCATCGCAACAGCTTTT
Organism: Bacteroidota bacterium; assembly: GCA_013298545.1. GTDB lineage: Bacteria > Bacteroidota > Bacteroidia > Palsa-965 > Palsa-965. Next base: position 107,511 of record JAAFIA010000003.1, read on the forward strand.
TTCATTTCAAACCGTTTAAACACATTTTCGATTTGTTTTGTGTTTAACCCTAAACCATACCCAAGTTTTTCGAAATTTTCGCGGCGTAATTTTTTCTTTTTTCCATCAATTGTCAATGCTAATTCTTCTTTATCTCTAGGATTTGCGATGACAACATTCAATAAATCGTATGCGGGAGCAAGCACCCATTTATTGGCTGTGTGTATCATTGAAAAATTCTTGAGGTGCATGTCGTTGTTGCCTGTAAGAAAACTAAATACACTCCATTCAAAAAAATACAGTTGGTCGAGTAACGTATCATCGGAGTAAACACCAATAGCTTTTCCAACACGTTCCATAGAGCATTTATATTTATCAACAGCTTCAATGATTTGAAACATATCGAGCATGTGAATTTTCGCGCCCGTGTCGGTTCTATCAATGCGTTTGGTGATGTAGGAAAGTTCTCCAGACGATAAGCGAATTAGACTTGATTTGACCGTACGCAATCCAAATGCTTCTGCAATTCGCATGGTCAAATGCTCGTTTTGCGGAATTTCAGGATAATGTTCAGAAGGTGGTTTAAAAATATAATTGCCTCCCAATTCACCCACAATTGTTAGTCGTCCATTTTTATTTTTCTTGAGCGAATCATTGACCAAAGACAGCGATAATTTTGGTTGTACACCCGGAACAGCAATACTTCGTTTCACAACACGTTCGGCTAGTTTGAACATTTGTTCATACGAATACGTAAACGATGGTGCTTGCTTTTGTCCAAAAAATGCTTCACAACACAGCACATGAAAATCGCCCGATGCTGTACTATCGAGTTTTTTATAACAATATAAACATCGTTTATTCATCGCTTTCTGCAAGAGGTTTAACGCTTACTGCTCCAATACAATCTTGGCAACAAGCCAACAACAAACCCATACGATCATTTTGACTTATTTTCCAATTTTTTGATGCAATATCCAACAACCATCCTTCTGGAATCAATCCCTCAAAAAAAGGAAATAAGCGATTGCTTCCATAGGGAAGTCCGGAAACAGGCATAGCGAATGTGATGAATTGATTCGGATATTGATGCACATACACGTTGTCGTACTGAAAGATATACTGTCCTTCATTTGTTTCTGTAAGCATGCCCGCGAATACATCGTTGTAATATACCTCAGCTCTTCTCATCCATCATTTTATTTTTGTCTGATAAGGTTTTACTACTTACCGGAATGAGTACATGACCAAACATTTTCAATACACGATTAACTTTTTCTAGATTCAAATTTTCCTTCCCTTGTTCAATTTTCCTAATTACAGTAAGGGCAACACCTGCACGTTCCGCAAATTCTTCTTGTGTTAGATTAGCGAATTTTCTTTTCTCTTTTACAAAACGGGCCAGCTCTTCCATTATATGCTTTTGCATTGATTTTGTCAAAAATACATTTTTTATATGTAAAAACATATAAAACAACATCAAAAAGTATTTTATATGCAAAAGCATATAGTCCTCAAAAATAACGCATCATTTTACAATCGAACTCGGAAAGACGATAGGCACGCTAAAAATTAATGCAACGTCTATAAAACTGTATCTTTGCGCCGTCATGCAAATTCAAGTGATGAAATCGAAGATCCACCGTGTCCGGGTGACACAGGCTGATCTCAATTATATTGGCAGTATTACCATTGACGAAGATTTGATGGATGCCGCCAACCTGATCGAAAACGAAAAGGTACAAGTCGTCAACATCAACAATGGCGAGCGTTTGGAAACGTACGTCATCAAAGGCCCACGCCAATCGGGTGTCATTTGCCTCAATGGTCCTGCGGCGCGTAAAGTAGCTGTTGGCGATGTGGTGCTTGTCATTGCGTATGGCTTGCTCGATTTTGAAGCAGCCAAAGCGCACCGTCCAACCGTTGTTTTCCCAGACGAAACGACCAATCGCCTCAAGAACGCCTAACCCTTGAACCCGAAACTCAAACAAGCGGCCAAATTCCTATTCTTCTTCGGATTGGGCGTTGGTTTGCTGTGGTGGCAATACGCAGGGTTTACGCCCGAACAAAAAACAGATTTTATCAATGGGTTTCGTCATGCCAATTATTTTTGGGTGGCGGTAGCCGTGTTTGTCGGCGCGCTGGCTCACTTAAGCCGTGCTATTCGTTGGCAGCAATTGCTCACACCACTGGGTTATACGACACCACTTGGCAATCGTTTTTTTGCAGTAATGATTGCGTATTTAGCCAACTACGCTCTCCCACGCTTAGGCGAAGTTTCGCGGTGTGGTTTGATGAAACGTTCGGACAATGTTCCGTTTGAACAATCATTCGGAACCGTAGTGGCCGAACGTTTGATCGATACACTTTGTCTCGCTCTGGTTTTTGTATTGACGTTGCTGTTTCAGTTCGACGAGCTGGGCGCACTTTCGGATAAATGGATTTTAGGTCCGGCATCGGCAAAATTTCAGCGCCTTTTGGCCAATCAAACCATGTTGATTATCGTTATTAGTATAATCGTCATTAGCGTTGTTGGTTTTTTTATGCTCCGCAAACGCATTGCAAAATTGATTTCCGGGAAAATTGGTGGCGTGTTGCAAGGTTTCTGGAAAGGCATCAAAACAGTTCGCGAAGTACCGCAACCATTTTGGTTTGTTTTTCACTCGTTATTTATTTGGTTTTGCTACCTCATCAGTTTGTACTGTTGTTTCTTTTGTTTTCCTGAGACCTCGATACTTGGTCTGAATCAAGCGCTTGTTTTGTTGTTGTTTGGCACGTTTGGCGTAGTTTTCACACCGGGCGGAATTGGTGCCTATCAACTCATCATAACTGCTATTCTAACCGAACTTGTTGCCACAGCCGCACCTGCCGCCGCTTCCTTTGCATGGATCAGTTGGGGCGCACAAGTGCTAACGGTTGTTATTTTTACTGGAATCGCGTACCTCTTGCTTCCAATCCTCAATCGCCGCCATGTCAACACCTGAACTGATCCGTAAAAAAATCCATACGCGCGAAACACTTCGCCCGTTGTTGGAGCAACTGCATTATTTCCAGAAACGCATTGTGTTTACAAACGGATGCTTCGATTTATTGCATTTGGGCCACGTCGATTATTTAGCGAAGGCTGCCGACTTTGGCGATTTCTTTATTCTCGGATTAAACGCAGATGCTTCGGTCAAAAAACTGAACAAAGGCGATTCCCGTCCACTTCAAAACGAACAAGCCCGCGCACAAATCCTCGCTTCCTTACACTTCATCGATGCGGTTATCATTTTTGAAGAAGAAACACCACGCGAATTGATTCAATTCATTCAACCCGATGTTTTGGTCAAAGGTGCTGATTACAAAGTGGAAGACATCGCAGGCCACGACATTGTGCTCGCGCGCGGTGGCGAAGTGAAATTGATTGAATTGGTTGCTGGATATTCTACTTCGGCTTTGGAGCGCAAAATTAAAGAGGGAAAGTAATTTTCTTGTAGCCTAACATTTAATGCTTAACTTTCCGTATCTGAAAATCAATGCTTATGCGGTACATGATTGCTTCTGCTTTCTGTTTGTTTCTACTTTCTGGCTGCATTAAAAAAGGCCCAGATCTCGATGTAAGTCAGATTCCATTTGATGCTGCGAAGAAAGTAGCCGCCGATAAAATCATTTCCTGCTTTGAAAACGATAATCCTGATATTCAATACGGATATATTGAAGACCTCAACGATGGACGTGGCTATACCGCTGGTCGTGCAGGATTTACGACTGGAACGGGTGATTTACTTCTTGTTGTACAACTTTATACAAACGCGTTACCGAACAATGTGTTAGCGCAGTATTTACCAACGCTACAAACACTCGCCGCCTCACAAAGTAGCAGCATTAATGGCCTCGAAGGATTGCCAAACGATTGGCAACTGAGTGCAAACGATTCGCTTTTTAGAGCTGTTCAAGATCAAGTAAGCGATTCATTATATTATCAACCGACGTTGGTTTATGCACAAGAACTTGGTTTAAAATACCCGCTTTCGCTTTTATGTTTGTACGATGCATGCATTCAGCATGGCGATGGTGATGATCCAGATGGGCTTTCGGCCATGATTGATCAAGCAACAAAAAAATGTGGTGGTACTCCTGCCGAAGGAAAAGAAGAATACAAATGGCTTTATCATTTCAATCGGGTTCGCGAAAAAACATTAAAACATCCCGATAATGAAGAAACACAAGAAGAATGGAGCGAATCGGTTGGACGTGTAGATGCCTTGGAGCGTCTGCGAAAAGATAAAAACTTCTTACTTGATGGCCCAAGCATAGAGGTTAATCCCTATGGAACAAATCATACCATTTATTTATAATTAATTTTCTATTGTTCTTCAACCGTTACCAACAAAGGCGATTCGAAAATTGCTCCAGGCGAAATCACTTTCTCTTTCATCGGAATTTTTTTGCCGTAACGCTCCTTGAGTTTCTTTTTGACAATGGGATGGCTCAGATCAAACGAGCCGAGTTCCTGTGTTGTGCCAACTTCTAGTCCGGTACTTTCTTGGTAACATTTCCAAACAAGCTCAGAGCAGTAAATGTGATCTTCACTCCATCCAAACCAGAGATCGTAATTTTTTCCCATGCGCGCATTTGCGGCATCGCGCATCTTCTGAACCGTTTCTGCAGTCATCACCGAATCGGCATTTTTCAAGCGACGCACCACATACGCGTTTCCATCGCCATGCTTAACCCATTCTGTAAATGGCGTTTTGCAAACGGGCTGAACGGCTTCGTAAACCATCCATTTCCCCTGATCGAAAAACAAGAGGCCGCAATGCGAATACTTCGAGTGTGTAGCGAGTTGTACCGCTTGACTTTGCCCACTCATCGACGATTGAAAAATAATATCGCCGTCGTGTAAACCTTTATCAACAATGCTCTTTTTTTGCTGCGGCAAGGGTTCGCGCGATTGGCTTTCGCGACAAGCAAAAATTAAGGAGATGATACAAAGTGAGAAGAGGATGTTTTTCGTTGGGAGAAGCATTTGGTCAAAATTAACGCATCCTTGTTGGATAAATTGGTGGTGATGTTTTAATAAATGTTAAAAGGAGTTTCTACCTTTCCTCAAAAAAACAAACCATGACATTTGACTTCGAGATTGGCCTAAACGAAAAACACCATGTTCAATTACGTTACGAAGCATTCAGCAATAGCTTTTCGGCCCTTGTTGATGGCATTGAGCGTTACAGTTCGCAATCGTTAATTGCGGTAGGATTTACATTCACTTACGAATTTCAAGTAGGTTTTCAGGAAGTCAATCGGGTATTGGTGATGCGTACGCGCAAGGTCTTTTTCCCTTTATTCCGCAAACAGCACTATGTTGTGTATAT
>JAAFIA010000030.1 GCA_013298545.1 Bacteroidota bacterium
TTTTTTTTTGTTTCAGTTTTAAAAAAGCAACCTGTAGTTGCAACCATTCTTCGCGCAGGATTGCCCTTACACCAAGGTTTGCTGAATGTTTTCGATCGTGCAGAAAATTCATTTATTTCGGCTTACCGCAAACATCATAAAGATGGGTCGTTTGACGTACAAGTTGAATACATGTCAAGTCCTTCATTGGAAGATAAAATTCTGATTTTGTGCGATCCCATGTTGGCAACAGGCACTTCGATGGTTTTAACGTATAAAGCATTGTTAGAACGCGGTCGCCCTCGTCATACGCATATTGTTTCTGCCATTGCTAGTGCAGCTGGTATTGAGTACACACGTAAAAATCTTCCTGCAAATGTTACAATCTGGGCTGCAGCAATCGATGAAGAACTTACGGCACAATCGTATATTGTCCCAGGTCTTGGTGATGCAGGTGATTTAGCTTACGGTAGTAAAATCTGATGTGATGCAAATCGATGCTATGCAGGTTGAAGAGATTGAAAAAATAGCATCACTGCTACTGCTTTCGGGGTTAAAATTTTTATTTGCTCCGGCAACAGCGGAGTATTTTGGATTTAATTTCGCCCGTTCATTTTTATGGACAACTACTGGCGGAACCATCGGTATTCTTGCGTTTACCTTTCTTGGCGATTTGCTTGTTGCAAGTTGGAAGAAATTGGTTTCTTGGTTTAAGGCCATGTTTTTGAGAACAAAACCAGAAGTTGTGCGCCGTTTGCCTCCCAAGGTATTTACTACGCGAAACAAACGTATTGTTTGGATCAAAATGAAGTTTGGTCTTATGGGCTTGGCATTCTTGACACCATGTTTGCTTTCCATTCCGATTGGAACGTTTGTGGTCAATCGCATGTATCGTCGTAAATGGAAAATTTTGCTGGCCTTGTTTGTATCACTTCTTTTCTGGTCTTTGTTGCTCAACTGGCTTGCGCAGGAATTACGTTTATCGCAATACCTCGATTTTTCTCATTGATATGTCGCGATACAAGCATTTATTTTTCGATCTCGATCGTACGTTGTGGGATATGGAACGCAACGCACGGGAGACGTTGGTTGATTTGTACGAAAAGCACGATTTAGCAGGTCGAGGTATTCCATCTGCTGAGATTTTCATCACCCATTATCACCGGTACAACGATTTGCTTTGGGAGCGTTATCGCAAAAAACAAATCGGAAAAGATACGCTTCGTGCCTTACGTTTTTGGCAAAGTTTGGCGCATTTCGGAATTCGCGATCATGATTTGGCGAAACAATTTGAAAATGATTATTTGAACGAAGCGCCACGCAAAACCAAACTGATTCCCCATGCCATTGAATTGCTCGAAAGCTTAAAGGATCGTTTTGAGATTCATATTCTGACCAACGGTTTTGACGAAGTACAGCGGAATAAAATTCAGTCGAGTGGCTTGGCCCCTTATATCAGCAATATCTATTCGTCTGAATCATGTGGATGGAACAAGCCCGACGAACGCATTTTTCGATTTGTCTTAAAGCGATCGGGAGCGGTTGCCGAAGAATCGCTCATGATTGGCGATGATTTGCATGTCGATATTGTTGGGGCGCGGGAAGCGGGGTGGGATCAATGTTTTTTTAATCCGCAAGAAGCCATGCATCGAGAATCCGTTACCTATGAAATCAAAAATTTATTGGAATTGCTTCCGGTGTTGGAATAAAACGTCGTTTTTAGGCATAAAAAAATCCCAACTGTGTGGTTGGGATTTTTTTTAGAAAATCAATTACTGAGGTTTTTTCTCTTCAGTAGTTGCAGCTTTTTTGTCTTTGCAGCAGCTTCCTTTTTCGCCTTCTTTCGAGCATGATTTGCCGTTTTGAGCAGAAGTTGCAGCGCTACCGTTGCAGCACTCTTTCTTTTTAGATTTTTTCTTTTTGCCTTTATCGTCGCCTTTTAAAACAACAATAGAAGAACCGTTAACGGTAGCGATAGTTGTAGCTGAAACGCTTCCAACCATACCAGCTAATGCAAGGATGCAAAGAAATTTTTTCATTGTGTTATTTTTTTGAATGGTGAGTTTCTGTGTATTGATACAAATATATCAAAAACGATGCAAGAAAAAGTCGTTTTCGCGACATTATCGTTTTTTAACAAAATCAGATGCTATAAAGAAGTCTGAATTCTAAACCTGCAGACCAAAGGCGGCGATTGATCGGCGTATTTTTGGCTTGTTTCAATAAAGCTATTTTGGCATTGGGGTTCAACTCCAGACGAAATTTACCCACTTCTTTCCTAAAACCTAGATCTAGCGATACCGATGTTTGAAAACTTCGAAAGTTGGTGATCTTGTCTTGGGTTGGTTCTTCAGAAAGATCAAATGTATCGGGAAGGTTATAGTAGCCACGACTCCAAAGACCTAGAAAGTACTCAGGTATAATCGACCCACCAAGCCAAAAAGAAGTTTTTCCAGATTTTCCAATGTTGTGTACTTTTTTATGAATACCAATGGGCATAGAAATGAATTTATTGGCATACGAAAAGTAACCATCACCAATTTGAGTCCCTGCCATATCTGTAAAAATAAGTTTTCTGGTTTTATAGACCCGTTCTGCAAAAAGCAATGAAATATCAAGGCTTGCATATTTTTTACCACGTCCATCTTTGAATCCATACGTCAATGGGACAGATGCACTCAAACCAACTGAATAGCCGATGGCGGGAATTTCGTTTTCCGAAAAATAATTGTAGAGTTGAACGTTTATTGGATCATTATTGCTCTTGTATAGCAAACGGTGACAGTAATCTGCTGATCCAACAAGCCCCAAAGCCGTTCGGCTGGAATCGGTTTGGGCAATACCAAAATTGCTCAGGCCAAGTAATGCAATGACTATAAAAAAATGTTTCATGCGTTTGTGTTTTTAACTCAGACGTAACGAAGCGAAAAACGTTGTTTAGCTCCAGCTTGCAATGATTGTTTCGCCACCGCGCACGACTTGTTCGAGTTGCACATTGACTTTTGTACCAACAGGCAAAAACACATCTACGCGGGAACCAAATTTGATGAATCCAAATTCTTTGCCTTGTTCGGCTTGATCGCCTTCTTTGGCGTAATAAACAATACGACGCGCCAACGCACCTGCAATCTGACGGAATAAAACTTCCCCTTTTTCATTGCCAACAACAACCGTACTGCGTTCATTATCGGTCGATGATTTTGGATGCCAAGCTACGAGATACAAACCTGCATGGTACTTCACATAATTCACTTTTCCCGAAATGGGATAACGATTCACATGCACATTGAAAGGCGACATGAAAATCGAAATCTGTAAACGTTTGCCTTTAAAATATTCAGGCTCTTCAACTTCTTCAATAACCACTACTTTCCCGTCGGCAGGGGCAATGATGGTATTGATGTCAACCACCGTATTGCGTTTGGGATTGCGGAAAAACTGCAAAATGATGTAAAGTAATCCCAATGTCAAGATTAATCCAATCCAGTTGATCCAACCGAAGCAAGGAAAAATCAAGTACAGACCGATATTGACAACGGCAATAAAAAGCAGGGTGATGGTAATGGTGAGTGTTCCTTCGCGGTGCAACATGAGCAGTTGAATTAGAATCTGGTGATAACACATCGGGCGATGTTTAAATCGCCCGATGTGTTAGTTTTAAAGAAAAGGATTAATAATTGCCTTTGTATTTTACGGCTTTATCAATGCGTTTCAGCGCGGTGATGTATGCACCAATACGCATGCTGGTTTTGTATTGTTGTGAATTGAACCAAACATTTTCAAATGCTTGCGTCATTGACGCATCGTGTTTGGTGTTAACTTCTTCTTCACTCCAGTAGTGTCCGTATTTATTTTGAACCCACTCGAAATAAGAAACGGTTACACCGCCGCCATTGGCCAAAACATCAGGCACAACGATGATTCCTTTTGAATTGAGGATTTCATCAGCTTCAGCTTCTGTTGGGCCGTTAGCACCTTCAACGATGAGTTTGGCTTTGATGTCGTTTGCATTTGCTGCTGTGATAACGCCTTGAATAGCGCAAGGAGCGAGCAAATCAACGTTGAGTGTCAGAATATCGTTACCAGAGATCAGTTCACCACCGTCAAAGCCTTTGAGCATGTTGCCATTTGCAGCAACAAACTTGATGGCTTTGTCCACATCAATTCCTTTTTCGTTGTAGTAAGCAGCGGTATGATCGGAGATGGCCACTACTTTGATGTTTTTAGATACGAGCAAACGAGCGGCATGTGAGCCAACGTTACCAAATCCTTGAACAGCAGCGGTTGCACCTTTGTGGTTGATGCCCATTTTTTTCATGGCAGCAAGTGAAGCAACCATAACACCACGACCAGTAGCCGCTTCGCGACCTTTTGATCCGCCGAGTGTGAGTGGTTTTCCGGTTGTTACGCCTGGAGAATCTTCGCCAGTAATGCGGTTGAACTCATCGAGCAACCAAGCCATTTCGCGTTTTCCAGTTCCCATATCAGGAGCAGGGATGTCTTTATTCACGCCAAACACGTCAACAAGTGCGCGGGTGTAGGCGCGGGTGAGGCGTTCGAGTTCGCCCACAGACATGGTGCGTGGGTCGCATTTGATGCCACCTTTGCCACCGCCGTAAGGCAGATTAGCAATTGCACACTTAAACGTCATCCATGCAGAAAGGGCACGAACTTCATCGGTATTCACGTCCATCGCATAACGGATTCCACCTTTTGATGGACCGAGGTGTGTAGAGTGAACGGTACGGTAGCCTTCAAATACTTTGATTGAACCATCGTCCATTTTGATGGGAAGACTTACAGCGACTTCACGTTTGGGGTGACGGAGAACTTCGGCCACATCGTTTGAAAGGCCATAAATTGCGGCAGCTTTATCGAGTCGAGCGAGAACAGCATCAAACATGCTGTGTTGTTCTTTATCCATAGATTGTTTTTTTTTGGCGGTTGGCTTCGTTGATGTTGTTGCCATAGCTTTTGGTTTATAACCGGTTGATGGATTAAAATCAGGCGAAATTACTAATTTCTTCGGGTTCGGAATGCCTAAATCGACGAAGAAAGTTTCAAGGGCGATTAATTCATTACTTGTCCGATTGCTTCAAGCACATATTGCACGAAAATCAACATGACAGCAACAAATGGCGACGATAATAAAACCGCATCAAAACGATCTAGAATACCACCGTGGCCGGGCAAAATAGTTCCCGAATCTTTGACACCAATACTGCGTTTGAACATGGATTCTACCAGATCGCCAAGGGTGCCTGTAATAGCAACGATTAGGGCCACAATCATCCAGAAAATCAAATTATCATCGTGTGTCAGGAACTTAGCAACGAGCCATGCCGCAAGAAATGTAAACAGCATACCGCCAATGAATCCTTCCCACGTTTTTTTGGGCGAGATGCGTTCAAATAATTTTCGTTTTCCTAACAAGCGTCCACACACATAAGCCATCGAATCGCTTGTCCAGAGCAGAATGAAATAACCCAACATGGTTTTTCCGGAAAACGCAAGTGTAAATTCACCTTCAGCAACATCTAAGTCAGGAACAACAACCATCGCCCATAAACTAAACGGAAGGGAAACATATAAAATGCCTAACAACGTATATCCGATATTGGCAAAAGGGTGTTCTTTTTTTCGGAATAATTCGATGAAAAAAGGAAGAAATATAAGTGCGAGCAATGGCAAAAAAATTAATCCGCTGCTTGTCTTAAATAAAAAGCCACAACTGAATAAAACAGTTCCTAAAAACACACCTGTAATGCGTTGCGGCGCAGCTCCTGTTTTTTCTACTAAACCGTAAAATTCCCACAAACCTAAGACCACAACGGTAAGGAATAAAATGCCAAAACTCCATTCATTCCAGAGCATTGCGCCTACTAAGACCACCACAAAAATGGTTCCGGTAATCAGGCGTTGAATTAGGTTTTTATCCATAATAGAAACGGATTAGCCCATGGGCATATCATCGATCATGAAGACGAAAATTTCTTTCGGCCCATGTGCGCCTTGAACAAGTGTTTTTTCAATATCAGCTGTGCGGCTTGGTCCCGTAATGGCCGAAACAAGCGATGGAATGCCATTTGGATAACGCACTCGGATTCCTTTCAAGGCATCTTTCATTTGAAATACCAATTGCGATGTCCAGGCGATCACAATGTGGATGTTTGGAAACACAGGTGCACGCCTTCCCGCGCCCTGCCGCGAACTGACCACCACCGTGCCCGTACGCGCAACTAAAAATTCACATCCCGTAATGCATACTTCCGCTTGCACCAAATCTTGCGAATGGGTTGTTAGGGCAATTTTTGCTTGTTGTGCAATGGCTTGAATTAATTCTTCGCCACACCAAATTTTAGTGAGTTTCAGATCATGCACCAAGGCTGCTAGATTCTCGCTGCAATCGGTTGGGTTTTCGCAAAAAACAAATTGCCCACCGATGTCTGAAAATTGCTGTGCAAAAACCAATTCCAATGGCTCTTCTGGCGCATGGTAAATGTGGCTGTCAAAATCAACATCCGTCGGATCGAGCCGCGATTTGTTAATCAGCGCAGCACGAACTTTCTTTAAAATTTTTTCACGCGAGGTGCTTTCTTCCATGGAATTGAACTTGTGCGGTAAAGATACTTTTTTCTACGTTTTATCTTTACGTCAACCGCATACCGTTTTGCGAACGAGTTATGCACAAAAAAACACGCATTCGTTACAGCGAATGCGTGTTTTGGTAAGGAACTATTTTTAAGCTATCGGTTCAATGGTTGGCGTTGGTGGAACATTGTTATCCGTAGAAACAGGTTCAACTGCAGCGTTTTTTTGCTCTTCCACCAATTCGGCTTCCGCTTCTTCGATGTCTTTCGCAAATGGACGTTTTCCGAAAATAATTTCCAAATCTTCTTTGAAAATAACCTCTTTGTCGAGCAACTGATTGGCCAATTGTGTCAACTTTTCGCGGTTGTTTTGAAGAATGTCGATCGTACGCGCGTATGCTTTATCGACAAACGCTTTTACTTCCTGATCGATGATTTCAGCCGTCTTTTCGCTGTAAGGTTTATTGAATGTGTATTCGCTTCCACCCGAATCCCAGAAACTGATGTTACCAACTTTCTCGTTCAAGCCATAATAGGTAACCATCGCATAAACCTGTTTGGTTACACGCTCCAAATCGGAAAGTGCGCCAGTAGAGATTTCTCCGAAAATCACTTGTTCCGCAGCACGACCACCAAGCGTAGCGCATACTTCATCCATAATCTGAGCAGACGTTTCAATCATCCGTTCATCTGGCAAGTACCAAGCAGCACCAAGCGAGCGTCCACGAGGAACAATGGTAACTTTAACCAACGGCGCAGCATGTTCAAGCATCCAGCTAACCGTTGCGTGACCAGCTTCGTGAAACGCAATGACTTTTTTCTCTTCCTTGGAAACAATTTTATTTTTCTTCTCCAAACCACCAATGATGCGGTCAACAGCGTCGAGAAAGTCTTGCTTTTCAACAAATTTTTTGTTGTGGCGAGCCGCAATCAAAGCCGCTTCGTTACAGATATTGGCAATGTCGGCACCAGAAAAACCGGGCGTTTGTTTCGATAGAAAATCAAGATCAACAGATTGATCGAGTTTGAGTGGTTTGAGGTGAACTTGGAAAATGGCTTTACGCTCATTCAAGTCGGGCAAATCGACATAAATCTGGCGGTCGAAACGTCCTGCACGAAGCAACGCACGGTCGAGAATATCGGCGCGGTTTGTAGCCGCAAGAATAATGACACCGCTGTTTGTACCAAAGCCATCCATTTCGGTGAGCAATTGATTCAACGTGTTTTCACGCTCATCGTTTGTGCCTTGCGAAAGGTTGCGTCCACGTGCACGACCAATGGCATCAATCTCGTCGATGAAGATGATACAAGGCGATTTTTCTTTGGCTTGCTTGAACAAATCGCGTACACGCGAAGCACCAACACCCACAAACATTTCAACAAAATCTGAACCTGAAAGCGAGAAGAATGGAACTTTGGCTTCGCCAGCAACTGCTTTCGCCAACAAGGTTTTACCGGTTCCCGGAGGGCCAACAAGCAAAGCGCCTTTCGGAATTTTCGCACCTAAATCGGTGTATTTTTTCGGATGCTTTAAGAAATCGACAATTTCTTTGATCTCAACTTTCGCTTCTTCCAAGCCAGCGACATCATTGAACGTAACATTGACGTGTGTGTCTTTGTCAAACAAGGTAGCGCGCGATTTTCCGATATTGAAAATCTGACTTCCGCCGCCACCGCCCATACGACGCATGAGGAAAATCCAAAGAACAATCATCAGCACCAACGGCAACAACCAACTCAAATGGTCAGAGATAGAATGCGAAGTTGTTTCTTCAATTTCGATTAATTCTTCGTCTTTGTATCCGTTTGCAATCTGAAGCGCGTTGATGCGTTTTTCGAGTTCTTCGGAATACGTACTGCTCAATGTCAAGTGCGGACTTGCCATGCCTTTGGGAGCCCAACCTTTGTTTTTAGGTTGTTTCAGAATGGCTTGAATCGACGGTAGTTTTGTGAGGTTTGGATTGTTGGCATCCAATAAAATTTCCAAACGATTATTATCGTTACTTACACGGTAAATTTTCTTGATGGCATGATCTTTTACCAAATTGGTAAACTCGGCATAACTCACTTCCGGCAATTTCGTGTCCATGTTTGTGGCAAACATGGCTAGTAATCCGGCTACAAGAATGATGTAAATCCAATAAAATCCGGATGGCGAACGGGGAATCTGCGGCTTTTTGGGGAGTCGGTCGCGCAGACGGTCATTCGGTCTGTTTTCGTTTTGTTGCTCGCTCATAGTTCTTTTTTTCAGTAGTCGGTTGAACGGGATGAATTAGTTCAACCAATTAACAGTCATTAACAAGTTTAAGAAAGTTCTTTTTCGTCAAACTCTACTACATCCGCATCAGCCCAAAGGCTTTCGAGGTTGTAGAACTGACGTGTCTCACGGTCAAAAACGTGAACGACAACAGTAACATAATCAATCAAAATCCACAACGCATTTTCCCAACCTTCAGAGCGGTATGCGCGTGTTTTGGTTTCTTTTTTCACAATAAATTCAACCGAATCGGCGATCGCATCAACTTGCGTTGTTGAATTTCCTTCGCAAAGGATAAAGTAATCGCAAACCGAGTTTTCAATTTTGCTCAAATCGAGCCAAACGATGTTCTGGCCTTTCTTTTCGAGAATACCTTTAATTACGGCTTCGGCCAAAATTCGGTTTTCGTCTTTTACGATTTTAACCGATTTCGCTTTCGCAGTTGTCGATTTTTTAGGAGCAACGGCTGCTTTTTTAGCAGGTGCTTTTTTCTTTGGTGCAGTAGTCTTTTCCTTTGCAGATTTCGTTTTTGCTTTTGGAGCCGACGTTGTTGTTTTCTTTGCCATTCGAATTTGAGGTGTCCAGAAATTCATCCAGACGTTTACTTTTGCTGTTCGCAGAATAGTCTGCAAAATTAAACAAAAAGATGGCGCACTCGCTTACTACTTTGTTTATCGGTCAAACAATCGTCCGGCTCGATGAAGTCGATTCGACGAATACCTTTCTGTTGAAACAAATACAGGAAGGTTTTGTTCCCGAAGGAATGACTGTTGTTGCTCGTGCACAGACACAGGGGCGTGGACAGCGCGGCAATGTGTGGGAGACCGAGGCGGGGGCCAACCTCATTCTGAGTGTATTGCTCAGACCCACTTTTCTCGAAGTTAACCAACAATTTGATCTCACGCGCATGGCCGCCCTCGCCATTCACCAGACCGTGAGCGCGATTTTACCCCACGAAGCCGTTAACATCAAATGGCCCAACGATCTTGTTGTCAATGGCAAGAAAATAGCTGGAATGCTCATCGAAAACAGTATTTCCGGTAAAAATATCAATACCGCTGTTGTCGGATTAGGTGTTAATGTCAATCAGACACAATTTAGCGAACACCTTACACAAGCTACATCGCTTGCTCTAATGAGCGGAAAGCAATACGATATCGAGGAACTGATGAGCAGCTTTTTAACCAAACTCGAAAAATATTATTTGCTCCGACGCCAAGGAAAATCAGCCGAACTCGATGCCGCGTATCAGCATGTGTTGTTTCGCAAAGATGTTAACGCGCGCTATTCCGACGCTTTGGGCGAATTTGAAGCCATACTCATGGGCGTTTCGCCCGAAGGGCAATTGATCTTGAAAGACGATTCCGAAAAAATACGCCGATACAATTTCAAAGAAATTACATTTCGGTAAGCGAATCGAAATACTTTTCTACTGTCCATGCTTCTGCCCGCGCATCAAAAAGCGCCTTGGTCTGTGTCCATGTCGATTGAAAAAGTTCGCTGTTGCGGTAGTTTTCAAGCGCAGCTTCAGATTCCCAACGGCTGATGGTGAAGAAAACATGCGGTTCGGTTTTGGATTGTTGCAACTCTAAACGTTTGCACCCTTCAAACGCGGCGATTTTTTCCTTGATCGAATCAAACAGTTCAATGAAACGAACGGTGTTTTCGGGAAGAAAGGTGAGTTTTACCAGTCGTGTAATCATACAAAGACAATACGAACAACATCGTACAATTTCAAATTCAGCAATGACGATGCTTTTCCTTGATTGATGGCTATTTCGAGCACGCCAGAAGCATTGAATAAGGCTAGTTTTTCGCCTTCAACAACATCGGTATAACGTTTGTGAAGGACGTCAATTTCATCGCCAATCAGTTCGATCGTAAACGAACGTCCTTGACGCATTTTTTCAAACTGATTGCGTGTAATGTCGGTAATCAAATTTCCAAACGCATCGACATAAGCAATGGTGCCTTTCAATACATTTTCTTCGGGCGGATGGCGGCGTGTTAGTTTTTCAAAAATGCTTTCGCGGTATGGTCCAAGCGTAGCAATGGGTTCGCCTCTTACTAATCGTGCCGCAATGGGTGCGTAGATATCGCGTGCCACAAAAGTGGTTTCGGTATTTTCGCCTGTTGCAATTTCTGCAATGCTTTCAGGACGTTCGTCAGAAAGCAACGAAAACATACCATTGTCGCAACCGATAAAGCGATGGCCGTGTAGTTCAAAGGCAATATGCGGGTAGCGGGTTGATAACGTAGAACCAACGGCAATGAGATGAATGGTGTTTTCCGGAAATTCGCGATACGCTTTTTTGACCACCCAAGCTGCTTGTGCAAGGTCGTAAGGCGGAATCTGATGCGAGATATCAACAACCACCGCCTGCGGACATAAACTTAGCAAACGGCCTTTCAAGACTGCTGCGTAAGGGTCTTTCAACCCGAAGTCGGTGGTGAGGGTAATGATGCTCATGTGCAAAAAACGAATCGCGCTATTCGGTTAAATCCGCTTATTTTGTGGCTCAAAATTAGTCAAAGACTTAATAAACACTTTTTAAATTTTACTGTGGCTGAAAAAAATATTGATATTTCTACCGTCGATCCCATTGTTTTATATGGTGTAAACGATGCTAAACTCGAACGTTTACGCGCTTATTTCCCGAAACTGAAAATCGTTGCACGCGGCGATCAGATGAAAGTTATTGGCGATAATGACGAGATTCAGCGTTACGAAGAAGTGATTCGTATGCTTTTGCGGCATTTCAATAAATATGGCGCATTGACCGAATCGCACATCGAAAATCTCTTGCAGGGCGGAACTGGTGCTGACAAATCGAAACAAGAAGGCGAAGAAGTTGCTAATGACGCATTGGTTCATGGAAACAACGGATTGGTGGTCAAAGCGCGTACGCCCGGACAATTGCGTTTGGTAGAAAGTTGCTCCAAAAACGATATGGTATTTGCTGTTGGTCCTGCTGGAACAGGAAAAACCTATACGGCTGTTGCGCTTGCTGTTCGTGCTTTACGCAACAAAGAAGTACGGAAAATTGTCTTGACTCGCCCTGCTGTTGAAGCGGGTGAAAATCTTGGTTTTTTGCCTGGCGATCTGAAAGAAAAACTCGATCCCTACTTGCAACCGCTTTACGATGCGTTGTACGATATGATTCCGCAAGAAAAACTGAAAACATACATCGAAAGCAATGTCATTCAAATTGCTCCGCTTGCTTTTATGCGTGGCCGTACACTCGACAATGCTTTTGTGATTCTCGACGAAGCACAGAATGCAACTGAATCGCAACTCAAAATGTTTTTAACGCGCATGGGGCCTTCGGCTAAGTTTGTCATTACGGGCGATGTTACACAGATCGATTTGCCGCGCAATCAGCCCTCTGGTTTGTTGCAAGCCATGAAAATTCTCCCAGGCAGCGAAGGCATCGACTTTATTTACCTCGACAACCGCGATGTCATTCGGCATAAACTCGTGAAACGGATTATTGAAGTCTATGATCAAGCATCCGAAAAAAAATCGTTAGGATTTGAAAAACCAACACAGTCATGAACGCATTAACAGCAACACAATTTCAACTTCCAGGACAAACCGCTTTCTATAAAGGCAAAGTTCGCGATGTATATAGTATTGGCGACGATAAACTGGTCATGGTTGTAAGTGATCGTATTTCGGCATTTGATGTGGTTTTGCCGCGCGGTATTCCATTCAAAGGACAAGTATTGAATCAGGTTGCTGCGCATTTTCTCGAAGCAACAAAAGACCTTGTTCCGAATTGGGTACTTGATGTTCCCGATCCGGTTGTAACGATTGGTCGCCGCTGTGAGCCGTATAAAGTTGAAATGGTTATTCGTGGGTATTTGTCGGGTCATGCATGGCGCGAGTATCAGGCGGGCCGTCGTGTTATTTGTGGTGTAGCGATGCCTGATGGTTTGCGCGAGAGCGATCCGTTTCCTGAACCGATAATTACGCCTACTACAAAAGCAGCTGTTGGGCACGATGAAGATATTTCGCGCGAAGAAATCATCAGCCGTGGGATTGTTGCGGAAGAGGAATACATGAAACTCGAAGCATACACACGCGCGTTGTATAAACGTGGACAAGAAATGGCTGCCAAGCAAGGATTGATTTTGGTAGATACGAAATATGAGTTTGGAAATGCCGCAGGTACAATTTACTTGATGGACGAAATTCATACGCCCGATTCATCGCGCTATTTTTATGCCGATGGTTACGAAGAACGCCAAGCAAAAGGCGAAGCGCAACGTCAGTTATCCAAAGAATTTGTGCGGCAATGGCTCATCGAAAATGGTTTTATGGGCAAAGACGGGCAACAAATTCCTGTGATGAGCGATGATTTTGTACAAATGGTTTCAGACCGTTACATCGAACTCTACGAAAAAGTTACGGGCAAAACGTTTGTACGCCAAGACCTCAATGGGGTAGAGGCGCGCGTTGAACGCAATATTCGTGCAGCTTTAGCACATTAATTTGTCGAAAAACTGTTCGTAATCCATGTAAATGGCTCGTTGGCTGTGGCTTAGAATTTATACTTTTGCCATAGACCCAATGAATAAGAACCTGACGCTTCTTCTTATCGCGTTGATCGGACTGCTTTTCCCCCTACAAGCACAACAAGCATACAAGGTTACAATCGACCTAGTTAATGTTAGCAAGGAAAGGGATCGTGTTAAAGTTACGATCATTACACCACCCATCAACGATAAGGTGGTACGTTATGTGCTTCCAGCTTATCTTCCAGGGCTTTCCGAACGCATTGATGGCGGACGTTTTGTGCATCAATTTTATGCGCTTGATGAACGTGGAAATCCGTACGCTGTTCGTAAGCAAGGGAAAAACGTTATCGTAATGCGCAATCCTGGCGATCTCGCTTTGCATAAAATCGAGTATTGGATTGATGATACGTGGGACGAAGAAAAAATCAATCCTCGTCAATCAGATAAAAACTTCAATTACGTGCCGCAGTATGCCGGAACGAATATCAATGCCGGAAAAAATTATGTCTTGAATTTTGGAACATGTGTTGGTTTTATTGCTGGTTACGAAAATTTACCCTATCAAATTACGGTTGCGCATGTTGCCGATTTGTTTGGTTCGTCAACACTTCCGGTTATTCGAAAAACAAAAAACGAGGATCACTATCAAGCGCTCAATTATGCCGATTTACTTGATTCGCCCATGTTATACGGGCAATGCGATACCTTGAGTTTTAGTACGGGAAAAATCAATATTCATTTGGCGGTACTGTCAGACAACAACAAAATTACGGCACGTTATCTTCGCCGCTTGCTTGCCAGTTATGCCGAATCGTTTGATGCCTTTGTTGGCGATCGTATTACCACGATTGATTATTCGTATCTGTTTTATTTTGCTGATCCCAAAGATTCTTCCATTTGCATGTATGGCACGTATGGCGGCCTCGATCATCAATACGCTTCACTTTATTTTCTTCCCGAAACAGATGAGTTGGGAATGGTTGAAATGCGCATACGGGCACTATGCGAAGACGCACTGATGCAGTCTTTGTTTCCTTGGCAGCAATATGCCTCGAGTACGGAAAAAATAGCTTATCAGAAACCTGTTTTGCATGCGGCAACTTGGTTTGAATGGGGCATCCAAGACTATTTTACACAATTGGCAGGTTTGCGCGATTCGATGTTGAATGAGGAAGGATTGATGAAACAGATGGAAAATACGGTGCGTATGTATCAGCGTACCGAAATTTTCCCACTGTCTTCCATCACGAGCCTGCATAAGCATGTAAAATCAAATGTTGGCTTAACACAAGCCTATTACCGTTCTTCACTCACCTTGTTTATGTTGGATATGGAATTGTGTGAAGTAAGTGGTGGAAAACAATCTATCCGCGATTTTCTTTTTTATTGCCGAACAAAACCGCCCGCTGAAATTTCCGATTCGCTTCATGTATGGTTGTCGCGCTATGGCGGACCACGTATCGAAATGTTTCTCAATCGGTTTGTACATGGAAAAGAGCGGTTTAATTTAATGGATCAATTCAATCGGATTGGTTGGGCTTATGCGCCCAATGCGGTTGACTCGGTTTTGAGTTTTGGCGCATTTGGTTTTGTATTTGATGAAAAGCAAGATGCGTTTTATGTTGCAAAAGCGGAAACAGCCAATTTGTTTGGCTTAAAAAACAACGATCGCATTATTTCGGTTGATGATATTGTTGTGAGCGGCGATAATTTTGAATTGGCGCTAAATCCAATTTTTCATCCAACAGCGAATCAGGCCGTATTGGTCCGATTTATACGCGACAATAAAAACGAAAATAGCGAAGCGGAGCCCGAATATCATGTTATGCTTGTTCAGCATATCATTCGGATTGATCCTGATTGCGGTGCTGTACGAAAATTATTGCACGATCGTTTGTTGTACGATCTTTCTTAATTTGGCTTTATGTTTCGCACGGTGATTCGTTGGCACAAAATTTTTTCATCAGAAAATGATGCAGCTCAACTGCCGCTAAATCGCGCTGAAATTCGATACATCGCTGGGCGTAAAATGTGTTTGATTCGCACACACGCAGGTGTTTTTGCAATTGAAGAACGTTGTCCACACAATGGATTTTCGTTGTTGCATGGTCGGTGTACAGAAGATGGCGAAGCGATTGTTTGTCCGTTGCACCGTTATGCATTTGACTTGAAGACGGGCCGTTCGCGAAGTGGGGCGGGGGGCGCAGCCATTACGTTTCCGGTGAAAATAGAAGATGATGGTGTTTTTGTTGGTGTCGAAGAGCGCGAATGGGGGTGGGGGAAAAGTAAATCAGAGTAACACCAATCACACGCAATTCTCGGCAATAATCTCATCAGGAATCCAACCTTCTTTTTTTGTGCGTAGGTTCTTGCACCAAGTCCATCCGTTGAGCGACTTTATCTTTTCAACCAAATCGTTTTCATTTACATCAAGTTCTTGTGCTGAATAATATTCTAAAACGCGGCCTTGTTTTGCATCTGGGGCAATTTCTAAAATCTGAATCGGAATCCAACCCTTGTCGGCTCCACACTCTGCCCAAATCCAACCTTTCCATTTTTCGTCTTGTTCTTCTTCTCCCAAGACAACAAGATCACCCACTTGAAGTACAATAGGCGTGTGATACTGTGTTGTGTATGTTTTTAAAATCTTAAAAGCGGGCATTGGTTGTTGATTTTTGCTGATGCCAAATTTCAAAAAAATAGGTTGTGTGGCAAAATTTGAACGAACGCTTTTGCTCCGTTTTGTTACTGTTTTGTATCCATACCAAACCACTATCTTTGCTTTCTAAACGCAGAAAACCATGTCTATTCATAAAAAAGAAATCAAGCGCGTAACGACGCATGTGTTGCAGGAAATGAAACGCAATGGCGAAAAAATTGCCATGATTACGGCGTATGATTTTACGACGGCTAAAATTGTTGATGCTGCTGGAATAGACGTCATTCTTGTCGGTGATTCGGCCTCGAATGTTATGGCGGGGCACGAAACAACCTTACCCATCACACTCGATCAAATGATTTATCACGCGCAGAGTGTTATTCGTGGTGTCGATCGTGCCTTAGTTGTTGTCGATTTACCGTTCGGTTCGTACCAAGGAAATTCAAAAGAAGCACTCAATTCTGCCATCCGAATCATGAAAGAATCGGGCGCGCATGCCGTGAAATTGGAAGGTGGACGAGAAGTGAAAGAATCGATTGAACGTATTTTAACTGCTGGAATTCCAGTTATGGGTCATCTTGGATTAACACCACAGTCGATTTATAAATTTGGTACTTATACCGTTCGCGCCAAAGAAGAAGACGAAGCCTTACGCCTTGTGGAAGATGCACAAATACTGGAAAAATCAGGATGTTTTGCTATTGTGATGGAAAAAATTCCCGCTGCACTTGCCAAAAAAGTTTCAGAAACAATTCATATTCCAACTATTGGTATTGGTGCTGGTGGTGGAACAGACGGACAAGTTTTAGTTTATCACGATATGGTTGGATTGACGAAAGAATTTAGTCCTCGCTTTTTACGTCGCTACCTCAATTTGTTTGACGATATAAAAGGGGCAGTCGAAAATTATATTGGCGATGTGAAGTCGCGCGATTTTCCAAATGAAAGTGAGTCATATTGATTTGAAGTAAATGAAAATTTATCACAAACGAGGTATTACTTTTAAGGAGTAGCCTCGTTTTTTTATAACCTTTGTATCATGAAATCTGACAAAACCATGAAGAAAATTATTTTGGCCGGCGCCATTGTTATTGGTGCGTTGACTGGCATGAATGCGCAAAATTCCTGTGATGCTTACGCGCAATTTAAACAAGGATCACAATTTGTAATGACTAATTTCAGCCCTAAAGGAAAAGTTGAAGGGACTACCGAAACGAAGGTTACGAAGGTTACCAAAACAGGAACAACGGTTGAATCGCAAGCTGCACAAGTAACCAAAGATGATAAGGGAAAAGAGACTGCAACCTCGAATACTGTCATTACCTGCACAGGAACAACAATTAAAGTGGATTTGAGTAGCTTGATGCTTTCAGATGCATCTGCTAATGCCTATAAAAACTACGATATGTCATTTGAAGGCAATATCGTTGAATATCCTGCGGGTATGCATGCTGGACAAACATTGGCCGATGTGGAAATGGTGATGGTGGTCAAAGATAAAGGCACAGAAATTATGCGCATGACCATGAAAATGACCAATCGTAAAGTTGAGGCGAAAGAGCCGCGTACCACCACTGCTGGAACATTCGAGTGTTTTAAAATCACTTACGATTATGAAATGATTATGGGTGGTGCGATTCCGATTCGTATTAAAGGTAAAACCACCGAGTGGTATTCGCCCGGAATTGGTGGTGTTCGGATCGAGAACTATAACCAGAATGGCAAAATGCGCGGCTATACAGAATTGACAAGTTTTACGAAGGGTAGTTAAACCGTTAAATACAATACGCTACGCCATTCAACGACTCGTTGAATGGCGTAGTTTTTTTATGCAATTGCCCGAACAAAACCACTTAAACGCCTCCGAATTGCTACCTTCGCGGTGTTTATTATGGCAAAGCAAAACATCACAATTCCTGCAGGTACGCGCGATTTCTCGCCCGCCGAGATGACACGTCGTTCGTATATCTTTGATACCATTCGCGCTGTTTTTCGGAAGTATGGCTATGCGCCCATCGAAACACCGGCTATGGAAAATATTGAATCGCTTACCGGAAAGTATGGCGAAGAAGGCGATCAACTTCTGTTTAAAATTCTCAATTCGCGCCCACACGAAGCGCGTGAAGAACGCAAAGCAAAAATGCGCGAAGCATTTGAAACTTCGCTCAAACAAAGCTTTAATTCCGATGTGTTGACCGAAAAAGCGTTGCGCTACGATCTTACGGTTCCGTTTGCGCGTTACGTGGTGCAGCACCAACACGAAATTACCTTCCCCTTCCGGCGCTTTCAAATTCAACCTGTTTGGCGTGGAGATCGTCCAGCAAAAGGCCGTTACCGCGAATTTTACCAATGTGATGCCGACGTGATCGGAAGCAATTCGTTACTCAACGAAGTTGAATTGGTACAAATCATTGACGATGTTTTTACCGCACTCCAAATTTCTACGTTGATTAAAATCAACAACCGGAAAATTCTTTCTGGCATTGCTGAAGTGATTGGCGAAAAAGAAAAAATCATCGACATCACCGTTGCCATTGATAAACTCGATAAAATAGGTGTTGATGGTGTGAATCAGGAATTGCAAGAAAAACAAATCGCTGCCGAAGCCATTGCCAAATTGCAACCACTGATTTCGTTTACCGGAGATTTTGAAGCCAAAATGCAATTGCTCGAAAATTTATTGAGCAGTTCGGAAATTGGGAAAAAAGGAATTGAAGAAATCCGATTTGTTTTTGATACCGTTCAGCAACTTGGTTTGCAAACCGCCGCAATCGAATTAGACATTACGCTTGCGCGTGGTCTGAATTATTACACAGGGGCAATTTTTGAAGTGAAAGCGAATGAAGGAACGCTCACGAGCAGCATTTGCGGTGGCGGTCGTTACGACGATCTGACTGGAATTTTCGGTTTACCCGGATTGTCGGGTGTTGGTATTTCGTTTGGTGCCGATCGCATTTACGATGTTTTGAATGAATTGAATGCCTATCCAGAATCTGTGGGTACAACAACTACTTTACTGTTCACCAATTTTGGTGGGGAAGATACAGCGTATGCGTTGCGTATGTTGCAACAAGTAAGGCGCGCTGGAATTTCTGCCGAGATTTATCCCGATACAGTAAAAATGGATAAACAGTTTAAATACGCAGATAAAAAAGGCATTGCTTTCATGGCTATTGTTGGCGAAAGTGAACGTCAAAACCAAACAGTTTCGCTGAAGAATTTGAAAACACGTGAGCAAGAACAACTCACACTCGAAGCGCTGATTCAAAAACTCAGTCAGTAATATTTTTACCATTCAGTATATGTACCAGATCCAAACCGATACGCAGATTGCGCTACATACTTTTGAATCGCTGTTGCGCGATGGAACACCCTTAGCACTATCTGATGTTGCGCGCGAACGTATTGCCAAATGCCGCGCTTTTCTAGATCAGAAAGTAGCTGCAACCGATGTTCCTGTTTATGGTATCAATACGGGATTTGGCTCACTCTACAACGTTTCTATTTCTGATCACGATTTGGAGCAGTTGCAGAAAAATATTGTCATGTCACATGCTTGTGGTATGGGCGATGAAGCGCCACAAGAATTGGTGCGCCTCATGCTTTTGCTGAAAATTCAGGGATTGGCATTTGGTCATTCGGGCGTTCAGGTAGAAACGGTTCAGCGTTTAATCGATTTTTGGAATCATGGTATTACGCCTGTTGTTTATACGTTAGGCTCCCTTGGTGCTTCTGGCGATCTTGCTCCGTTAGCACATTTGTCGTTGCCACTTTTAGGTTTGGGTGAAGTGTATTTTCAAGGCAAAAAAATAGATGCTGCTGAAGCATTAGCTGCTTGCGACTTACAACCCGTTCGTTTGCAATCGAAAGAAGGATTGGCCTTGCTCAATGGCACACAATTTATGAGTGCGTATATGCTTTGGTCTGTTTTGCGAAGTCAGAAAATTGCCGCTGCGGCAGATGTCATCGGAGCACTTTCGCTAGAAGCATTTGACGGAAGGCAAGAACCTTTTCATCCCAGTTTGCATACCATACGTCCGCACGAAGGACAAATTCAAGTGGCTTCGCGCATTCGCTCGTTGTTGGTTGGAAGTGTTTTAATTCAACAAGAGAAAAAACACGTACAAGATCCGTATGCGTTTCGCTGTATGCCCCAAGTTCACGGAGCTTCGCGCGATGCGATTGCGTACGCGGCAAAAACCATTCAAACAGAAATTGCTTCGGTTACAGACAACCCAACAGCTTTTCCAGATGAAGATTTGTTGCTGTCTGGCGGAAATTTTCACGGGCAGCCTTTAGCGCTAGCACTCGATTTTTTAGCCATTGCAGTACATGAATTTGGCTCTATTTCGGAGCGACGCACGTACCAATTAATTTCTGGCTTGCGTGGTTTACCTGCTTTTCTTGTGGCCAATCCGGGGCTTCATTCGGGCTTCATGATACCACAATACACCGCTGCTTCTATTGTTAGCCGTAGCAAACAGCATTGCACACCAGCATCCATAGATTCGATTGTTTCGTCAAATGGTCAGGAAGATCATGTGAGTATGGGCGCCAATGCCGCCGTAAAATGCCGCGAAGTGATTCTCAATACAGAACGTGTTTTAGCGATCGAACTCATGAATGCTTCGCAGGCCATGGAGTTTCGCCGACCACTAAAAACGTCGCCAGCACTTGAAAAACTGGTGTCGGAGTTTCGTAAATCGGTTTCGTTTGTGAGCGAAGATCGCATGCTTTACCGCGATATGGAAAACGCCGTACGGTTTGTACAAACATTTGATTTTGCTGCATTATGAAATACATAACCATGCTTTTTCTGCTGTTGCTAACACAGGTGCATCTGCTAGCATGTACATGCGAAGAGCTTGTTGTTTTGTCGAAAGCAGAAGTTGGGAAATATGCGATGGTTTTTGTTGGAACGGTAACCTCCGTAGAGCAATTTGACAAAGAAGGTGCGGCGCATTTTAAAATCGAATCGCTTTTTAAGGGAAAATCGTTTGCCGAAACAGCTGTTTATTTCGACAATAAAACAGATTGCCAAATGAGTTTTGCTGCGGGCGAAACATGGATCATTTATGCCAATTACCGTGGATACGGGCAACCCGAAGTGAAGTTTTGTTCGCGTAGTAGAAAGCAGCAAAACAAGTCTCAGGATGTTGATGTTTCGGGAATGAGTTTTTCGGACGAAAAAAATTGGCTGTTTGTCAATATCGGTGTTCAGCCATTCAATGAAAAAAAAGTTTCACCACAAGATCAACGCAAATTAGTTTTGCCGAAAGGCATGGAGCGGTTGTGGTTGTACTTGGGTGGCATTGCCGGAATTTTAGTAATTGGAGTTTTAGTAAAACGATTTTTGCGCTAATTATGATGTATATACAAAAAGAAAAATCGCATCCGTGGCATGGTATTTCGCCGGGCGAAAACGCCCCTGAAATTGTAACCACATTTATCGAGATTGTTCCAAGCGATACGGTGAAGTATGAAATCGATAAGCAATCGGGGTATTTGAAAGTTGATCGTCCGCAATTGTTCTCCAATGTATTGCCAGCTTTGTATGGATTTATTCCGCAAACCTATTGTGGCGTTGGAGTTGCCGCGATGGGCGGTTTAACGAAAGGCGACGGCGATCCGTTGGATATTTGTGTATTGAGTGAACACCGGTTAACGCATGGCGATGTTTTACTGCGTGCCATTCCTATTGGCGGTTTTCGATTGATTGATAAAGAAGAGGCTGATGATAAAATCATCGCTGTTTTGGTCAATGATGCGGCTTATGGTGCTTGGCGCAATTTGTCGGATTGCCCGCCCGCACTGCTTGCGCGCTTGCGCCATTATTTTCTGACGTATAAAAGCATTCCTGGTGTAAATGCATCGCCTTGTGTTATTGCTGCCGAATATGATTCTGAAATGGCCAGAGCAACAATCCGGCAAAGTATGCGTGATTACCAAGATTTGATAAAATCGTAACCGAAGTTAGTGAGCCAATACGCTAGATCGTCGCTGCTTTTTAAGCATTGATCGAAAAGACTTGCCATGAGTGAGTTTTTCGCTAATTTTAAGGCGAACGATGTGCCTCAATTCATTTTTTTTTAATCGCCTTAGCCGCTTTTTGTTGCTTTGTTGTGTTTTCCTTTGGGCAAATACGGCATCGGCTATTCAATACAATTTCCTGACGTATTCCGTTCGCGAAGGACTTCCGCATTCGCGTATTCATACTATTTTTCAAGATAAACTAGGTTATATCTGGCTTGGTACCGATGGGGGAGCAGCACGTTTTGATGGAAATGATTTTGTTGTTTTTGATGCAAATTCTGGAGTTTCTGAAAAAGCCATAACCGCAATTACAGAAACTGACGAAGGCGTTTTTTTAGCAACTGACCAAGGCGTTACAAAATATGCTTATGGTAAGTTTACAACATACCCAATTGGAAACGATGTTCGGACGATTTATCAACTTTTACCGGAAAAGAATGGTGCTATTTTAATTGCAACGGACAACGGATTGTTTCGTTTTACAAAATCATCGTTTCAACGAATTACGACTTCGAGTTCACTCGATCACCTCAGTATTCGCTGCATGTATCTCGATAGTGTGCAAGGTGATCTCTGGGTGGGTTCTGATCGAAATGGCCTTTTTCATTTGCGTACTTCTGTTGCTGGTTACTCCATTTCCAGCTATGCTGGCGAATCACGTTTATCGAATGTTGGTATTCGTGGAATTGATAAATCGCGAGATGGTATTTTGTGGATTGCGACACTAACCAATGGGTTGTTTGCTTTTGAAAACAATAACCTACGCGAAGTTGTTTTGCCTGCCGAAATTTTTCCGATAAGTTTTACTTCGCTTAAATGTGATGCTGTTGGAAATGTTTGGATGGGGACTTGGGGTAAAGGTGTTGTCCGATACAATAAAAACAGTCTTCTTGGATTTGATGAATCGAACGGATTGAAAGATGATGTCATCACCACATTACTAATCGATCGTGAGGAGAACATTTGGTTTGGTGGTTATACATACGGATTGAGTTTTTATCCTGGCGATCAATTTGTTTCAATTACGGTAAAGGACGGTTTGCCCGATAATAATGTTCGAGATATTATTCGCGATGTTTATGGTAATTTCTGGATAGCAACCCTTGGTGGTTTAATTGTTTATGATGGGTTAGAGTTACGGCCAATTGCTGATCTGGCCAATAAACGTATTGGTGCTATTGAGATTGATGAAGCGGGTGTTGTTTATGCGGGTTTGATGACAGGCGAAATTGCCTGTGTGAAAAATCAAAAACTGGAGCGAATCATTTCACCTCCGAGTGGTTTGCCTATTTCCGAAATTATCTCCATGCACTTTGCTCAAGATGGTATTCTGTGGATAGGAACGGCTTCCTCGGGATTATTTTGTCTTAAAAACAATGTGTATGAGTTTGTCAACTCAGGAAACATTCTTCAACGCACTCCAATCTGGGATATGTCGGAAGATATGTATGGTAACTTTTGGTTGGCCACCGGAAAAGGGTTATTTGTATTACAAAATGGCGCAGCAGTTAGACCTAAGTTAGCAAAAGGGAATACATTCGAGAAAATGATTTATGGTATTTCGACCGATGAAAACTATATTTATTTCAGTACCACGCGCGATGGTATCGGGCGTTACAGCATCAAAGAGCAGCAATATGAATTTTTGAGAAAGAATGAAGGCCTGTCATCAAATTTCACCAAATCAATATTACGAGTCGATTCTTCTCGCTTCTTCGTAACAACCTTGATGGGCCTTGATATGATTCAGTTTAATCAAGAGGGGCAGAAGATAACACACTTTGCATCTGGAGAAGAAATCGGAACGACAGAATTTAATCCAGCTTGCATCATTCGTTCGCCTGATGGCAAAATTTGGTTAGCGAGTTCGGCCGGTGTAATCATTTACGATCCTTCTTTTAATAAAAATAGAAGTATTATTCCCCGCGTATCCATCGAGGAAATTTTGCTCATGAACGAAACACCTGATTGGACAAAATATGCCGATAGTCTATCGATCTTTCATGGATTTCCAGATAACCCCGTGTTTCCGCACGATAAAAATAAAATCAGTTTTCGTTTTACTTCCATGCAGTATGGTCTGGGCAAAAAAACATATTACCGCTATCGCCTAAAAGGTTTCGACAAAGACTGGCTTACACTTACAGATGGAAATATCGTCAATTATAGTAATCTTGCTCCAAATGATTACAAGTTTCAGGTTCAAGCTGGAACAAGCGACGGATTGTGGGGTGAAATCATTACCTATAATTTTACGGTATCTCCACCTTTTTGGGCAACATGGTGGTTTTTCCTCATTGTTTTGATTGTGATTGCTTCCATTGGTGCCGGACTTGCATTTGCCTACCAACGTTACCGATTGAATTTTATACGCCAACAACGTTCGTTGCACAACAATCAGTTGCAAACGGCAAGGCTTGTACTTATTCTCGGTGGTTTTTTCTATCTATTTGCTGGACTGTTGTGTAAAATCTTCGCTCCAGAACTTGATTTAAAGATTGTGCAACAAGTCGCGCTTGGCTTGATCATGCTTATTGTTGGTGGTTTGTCTTATTATCACATAGCTGTTAAGAAACAAACCGTTTTTATCATGCACCTGTTTTATGGCCTTGTGTTGTTGCATGTGCTCTATTTATGTCATATCAATTCGCTTTCGCCTGTAACAGTCATTATCCTCATCATCTGTCTTAGTGCTATGACGGTTGCCTTAGAGACCATTCGTATCCTAATCATTTATTCGTCCGTAGTTTTAGCCATTGCGGTTTATCTGATGATCATGGATACCGGAGTGGGTTATAATAAGTGGTTGTTCTTTACCGCCATTTTCGCAACGATCACAATCTGTTTTATTGGTCTTTTAGCGAAACTGAATTTATTTAATCGCTTGATTTTTGCCGATACAACCATTCACAATAGCCGCAGCCTAGTCATTGCCGCCGACGATACAGGGAATATTATTTTTGTAAGCAGAAGTATCAAAGCTATTTTAGGATATTCGGAAGAAGAGGTGCTTGGCGAAGGTTGGTGGAAAATTCGTTCTGCTAAACAAGAGGACAATGATCTTATTCGCGAAAAAATTATAAGTGGAAGAGACGAAAACAAATCGTACGTTGTTCCGATTAGATCTAAGAATGGAATTATCCGTTGGATTCAATGGGTTGACTCTTCGATGGAAGGTGGGGTTAAAGTTGGCGTTGGGCTTGATGTAACAGACCGACATGAAATCGAGCAGCGTTATCGGCACATGATTGATTCTGCTACGGATATTATTTATACGGCAAATCACCTTGGCGAATTTACGTTTGCTAATGAAGTGGCTACCAATATTACTGGCTACACTCAAACGGAATTGATTGGCATGAATTTCATGGCCTTGATTCACGACGATTGGAAAAAAGAAACGGCTATCTTTTACAAAAAACAATTTTCTAGACGTGTTTCTAGTACATACTACGAATTTCCGATCATCAAAAAAGGTGGCGATCTAGTCTGGATCGGTCAAACTGTAAGGATTCAATTTGATGAAACGCGGCAAAATTTCATCAAAGGTTTTCAAGCCATTGCGCGTGATATTACGGAGAAAAAACAGTACGAAGATGAACTTGAAAAGCTCTCTCTTGTTGCGAGCGAGACGATGAGTGGTGTGATCATTAGCGACGCGGAAGATCGTATCGAGTGGGTGAACGATGCCATTACACGCATGTCGGGCTATACCATGTCTGAATTGAGTGGCAAAAGAACTGCTGACTTGATGCGTGGCGAAGCAACAGATATGGAGGTTGTGCAAAAGGCCCGCGAGAAAGCTACTGATGGCGATTCATTTGAAATCGAATTACTGCTCTATCACAAAGAGGGATTTGAAGTCTGGTTCTCCATTTCCAATACCGCAATTTTTGATGAGCATGGCGATATTCTTAAACACATTGAAATCTACACAGACATTTCTGAAAAGAAACGGTATGAAATCCAATTGAGCAGCTACTCCAGACGTCTCGAAATTTTGAATATGGTGCGTCAGGGTTTGCTTCGTTCACAAAATATTGAAGATGTCGGAAAGTATGTGTTGGCCATTCTCGCAAACCGAATTCCATATTGTACGCGATTAGCAATGGGTATGCTCGATTTCAACCAAGACAAAATGACTATGTATTATGTCTGGAGAAACAGCAGCGATGTCTTGGAGCAAAAAGAAACTCCTCTGAGCCAAATACGCAGTATGGGAATGCTTCGCCAGAACAAATATGTTTACTGCGAAAACTTATTGACGATCGAAAATCCTTCGGCCTCTGATTTGGATAATATTCAAGAAGGCATTCGCTCCTATTTCATCATGCCACTTTGGGCACAAGGGCAATTGTTAGGTTCTATCAATGTTGGTGCAGACGAAACGCATTCGTTTACCGATGAAGAAATCGAACTCATTCAGGAAGTAGCAACGGCAATGGCTACGACATTGCTCCAATTGCGTTATCGCGAAATCTTGGATCAGAAAAATGTAGATATTGCTGCAAGCATTAACTACGCACGAAGGATTCAAGATTCTATCTTACCGCCAATCGATGTGTTGCAAAAACAATTGCGTGAATGTTTTATCATTTACAAATCAAAAGATGTATTGAGTGGCGATTTCTATTGGGCCGAAAAGCACAATGGAAAAGTTTATGTTGCGGTTGCCGATAGTACTGGGCATGGTGTTCCGGGAGCCTTGTTGAGTATGATTGGTCACAACACCCTCAACCAAGCAATCATTGAACGTGGATTAACAACTCCTTCAGTCATTCTCGATTTTATGAATACGTCCATTCAACGGGCACTCAATCAGTACAATGATGCAGGCGAATTGAGCGATGGTATGGATATTACGTTATGCGCAATTGATACGGAGGCGCGAAGCATGGAGTTTGCGGGTGCAATCAATCCAATTTATATTATTCGTAATGGTAATATGCTCCAATGGAAAGGAAACCGTTTCTCGATTGGTAGTTATTCCGATAATAAAATTCGTCCATTCTCAAACGAATCGATTCAACTCTATGCTGGCGATATGTTGTATATGTTTACCGATGGGTATCCCGATCAGTTTGGTGGAATTAATGATCGTAAACTATCGCACCGTCGTTTCCGCGAGATGTTGATGGAAGTATATACATATCCTGTTGCCGATCAAAAAGTGAAACTAGAGATGATGCTGACGGAGTGGATGAAGGATACGCCACAAACGGACGATATTACAATTCTTGGTATCCATATTCAATAATAACCTATCGCAAACATTGTGTAACTTTATTCCGATGAAACGAATAGGGATTTTGCTGGCGCTTTTTTTTGTTCTGACGACATCGTTTAAACCGATTCCCGGTGGAACGTATCAGTTAGCCGTGTTGAAATATAATGGTGGTGGCGATTGGTACTCCAATCTGGAAACATCGGTGCCTAACCTGATTCAGTTTTGTAATGAAAATCTAAAAGCGGGAATCAATACCGAACAGGCCATTGTTGAAGTTGGAAGTCCTGATGTGTTTAACTATCCATTTATACACATGACGGGTCATGGCAATGTTGTATTCTCGGCACAGGAAACAGAAAATTTGCGCAACTATTTAATTGCTGGAGGTTTTTTGCACATTTCCGATAATTACGGCATGGATAAATTCATTCGGCCACAGATGAAAAAAGTATTTCCAGAATTAGATTTTGTAGAATTGCCTTTCTCGCATCCGATTTACCATCAGACGTATGAATTTCCGAGTGGACTTCCTAAAATTCATGAGCATGACGGAAAAGCACCACAAGGTTTTGGTTTATTTTGGGAAGGCCGCCTAGTATGCTTTTATGATTATGAATGCGATTTGGGCGATGGGTGGGAAAGCCCCGAAGTGCATCGCGATTCGCGCGAAGGGCATTTGCGCGCCTTACGCATGGGCGCAAACATGATCAATTATGTGTTACTTGGCGGAGAAGCCAAACACAACGACTCCAAATAAATTACAGAGACCAAAAAGGGAAATAATGATGCGATGAATTAATCGCATGGGCAGATATAGACGTAATCTTCTTGTGGGTTGAAACTAGCTTCAATTTCCTGAATGGCATGCATCAAACGGTGAAGGGCGTAGTTGCGAACCGGACGACCATCATTCTGTTCTTCAAGACGTTCAATATAATGATGTGGAATACCCGTCCAAACTTGAGCAAGCGGCTCTGAAATTTCGGTAAACTTAAATTGTACCCACAAATCAAACTCGGCATCAGCATGCCCATGACTTCCGGTATTCATACGATCAGCCGCAACAGGAATGATGCGGTAACCGGTAGCCATTTCGAGTGCGTTCATAATGCGTTTGATTTTCTTGCATCCAAAAGTAGGAGCAGGCAATATTCGCCAACGTTAAGCCTGCTTGAAGTTTTCTACATTGAAATGTTTATTCAGCAAGAAATTGCACCCTTGTTTTTGTTGATAACCTCTGTTTTTGATGTTTGAAATGGCTGCAACGTATTGTAATTGCTCGGTTTAAGAAAAGTTTAAGGTTAGGTGTAGATTTGTTAATATCGGTTTTTAGAGATAAAAAAAGAGGCCCTTGTTTATGCACAAGAGCCTCTTTTAAAGATTTTTTTTGATTTATTTATAACCAAGCATGAAAATCAAGCATTCGGGCGAAGCCGAATCAGCAGCTGGAATTTCATAATCGACATAGAACTTAAATTTTGCTTGTTGTGGTTCGAAGACGTGAATCCGTTGCGCCGCAGGTGCTTGTTTGGTGGTGTAAATGGGTTTACGATCCTTCGACTCTTTGTCCTTGTTGTAAATACTGATGACCACATTGCGCGATAACCCTTCTGTATTAAACACCATGCGGTATTTCTCGCCAATAAACACGGGTACTTCAATCTCCTTGAGTTGCGTTTTGGGGCGGTACATGATTTTAGTTACTTTACCAGAATCGTAAGTAAACGGATCGAGTGCTTTTTTGGCTTGTGCTTTCAGCTCTTTGGCATCGCATGCTTCGGAGGTCTGAATCGCGGCAGCTGTAAGGGCAACAAAGGCAACAGCGGCAGGGATAAGGATGAATATAAATCGTTTCATGGTGATTGAGGTTGGGCTGCTGATTAACCGTTTACAATTTTATTTCGGAGTTCTTCGATTTTCAAAACCAAAGCGTCCATTTCTTCTTTCGTTACTTTAATCTCCGAAAATTCAAGATCAGGCTTGTCATTCAATTGTTTCTTGAACGGCATCTGGTCGAAATGCGCTTGAAGTGCTTTCAGGTCGGTGATGAGTGCTGGAATTGCCGGATCAGCGGCTTGCTGCGCTTCCAATTCGGTTACAATGCTTTTCAAAACATTCATTTGCTCCAACAAGGTTGGAACGATGTTCTGATTGCCTTCTTTCTTATAAACCTGAGCACCGATATACATCGATTCGATCCAAGCTCCTGAGAAAATAACACCATACAAATGATTCTGTTGGTTTGCTTCCAGTTGTTGATCCGTTTCAAATTGAATGTCAGCAATGATGCGACGCAACGAATCTTCAGAACCTAAATTGTTGTTGAAGCGATCGTAAAGAGCTGTATTGTCGAAAATTTTACCCAGATTGATTTGGTTAGCAAGTTCGCGAATCGTTTTCATGTCTTGCTGCGCATCGTTACTTTGTTTGTTCAACACGCAATAAGCCATATCGGCACTATATACGCCCATATTTTGTGCGCGCTGAATACTTGTTGAGTAAGATGCTGCTTTGGCAGTTGGATTGATTAGGCCCGGAATGAACTTCATGCCTGAACTTTTAAACATGGCAGCCACGTGCAACGGCGAAGGTAACGTTGTATTGCGCTCAGGAACTTCTACGGTTGCGGTAGAATCGGTAGGTAGGGAGTCCTGATTGTCTGCTGGTGGGTTATCGTTGCTACACGCGGAAAAGAAAAGCATCCACGAAGCACATAAGAGTATTACAAAACTGCGGTTCATTGAAGGGTTGGATTATGTTGTTGAGATGGGTTCAAGTAATAAATCGCGCAAAGGTAATAAAAACAAGGGATTTTGTTGGGGAATTCGACCAAAATATCGAAATCAGATCTTCTAAAAAAACCTTGCCTGTACCGCTGTAAATCGCTACTTTTGCCAGTTATTAAAAAACACCTTACTCGTATGAAAAAAGCGACTCTCTTTCTCGCTTATGCCTTTTCGCTGTCTTTGTCGGTTTCTGCACAAGCTCCCGCCAATGACCCCACACTCATGACCGTTGGCGGAACAAAAGTTTCCTTGTCTGAGTTCTCCTATGTTTACAAGAAGAACAATAAGGATCAAGCCAATGATCCGAATGCGCTCAACAACTACGTTGATTTGTTCAGTGTATTCAAGATGAAAGTCAAAGAAGCCGAAGAAATGAAGCTCGATACTTCGACTGCTTTTAAAAACGAATTAGCGGGTTATCGCCGCCAGTTGGCGCAGCCTTACCTCACGGATAAAAGCGTTACCGATAGTTTGCTTCGCGAAGCACATGGCCGCATGAAAGAAGATATTCGCGCAAGCCATATCCTTGTTCGTGTTGACGAAAACGCACTTCCAAAAGATTCGCTCATTGCTTGGAATCGCATCCAGATTATTCAGGGATTAATCAACGGCAAACCCGTTGCCAAAATGATCGATCAGTATGCGGCTGATGTGAAAAAGCAAAACAACATTACCAAAACATCTTTACCTGCTGATACACTCAAAGTATGGCAAATGATTAACCCATTGCGCCAGCTCGAACGCCGCTACCGTGGCAAGCCAGCACCTTTTGAAGAAGTTGCCAAACTCGCTTCGCAAGATCCTTCTGCTGCCGAAAATTCGGGCGACCTCGGCTATTTCACCGCTTTCTCTATGGTCTATCCCTTTGAAAGCCTCGCTTACCGCACACCCGTAGGAAAAGTTGGTGGACCTGTACGCACCCGTTTCGGCTACCACGTGGTCAAAGTTGTTGATCGTCGTCCAGCTCAAGGCGAAGTGCTTGTTGCTCACATCATGGTGAAAGCACCAACAGGTATGCCCGCGCAAGACTCCATCAATGCCAAGCAAAAAATTGATGAAATCTATGCCAAAGTAAAAGCTGGTGAAGATTTTGCAACACTCGCGCGCCAGTATTCTGACGATAAACCATCTGCTTCAAAAGGTGGCGAAATGCCTTGGTTTGGTACCTACAAAATGCCTCCTGTATTTGAAAAAGCAGCATTCGGTTTACAAAACAATGGCGATTATACCGAACCCATCAAAACCGCTTGGGGTTGGCACATTGTTAAACGCATCGACCGTCGTGGCGTTCCCGCTTTTGATCAAGTGAAAAATGATTTGAAATCGCGCGTGAGCCGCGATTCCCGCGCACAACAAGGCCGCGCATCACTCATCGCCCGTGTGAAACGCGAAAATAATTTCAAAGAAGATTTAACAGCCCGCGACGAATTCTACAAACTCATTGATAGTTCGTACTTCCGAGGACAATGGTCAGCAGAACGTGCAAAAAACATGACCAAACAAATGTTCTCTGTCGGAAATCGTTCATACTCACAAATCGATTTCGCTGCTTGGCTCGAATCGCACCAAACACGCCGTCCGCCAATTGATGCGAAAAAAGCCATCAACGAAGCATACACCCAATTCGTAGATGAAGGATGTATTGCTTATGAAGATTCGCAGTTGGAAAACAAATACCCAGAATTTAAAAACCTCATGCAAGAGTATCGCGATGGTATTCTCCTGTTTGATCTCATGGACAAACGCGTTTGGTCGAAAGCCGTAAAAGACACAAGCGGATTGCGTGCGTATTACGAAGCGAGCAAAACCAAATACATGTGGAGTGAACGTGCTGATGCAACCATCTATTCGTGCAAAGATGCCAAAACAGCAAAACTCGTTCGCAAGATGTTGAAAAAAGGAAAATCGGAAAAGGAAATTAGCGAAATGCTCAACAAAGATTCGCAGCTCAACGTTCAGTTCGAAAGCAAAATTTTCAATAAAGGCGAAAACGCGCTCGTTGACCAAAATTGGGTTGCCGGAACATCTGCCGATATTCAGAAAGATGGCCGTGTGATGATTGTCGTTACTAAAAAAATAATTCCACCAACGCCGAAATCATTGCAAGAAGCAAAAGGTGTCATTACTTCCGACTATCAAGCACAACTTGAAAAAGAATGGATTGAAAGCCTGCGCAAAAAATATCCTGTTACAGTCGATCAGGCTGTGTTGAAACAGGTGAAATAAACAGCAGGTGCTGTATCACGAATGAACCGAATTTTGTTAGTTGCGCGGCAACCGATAAGCCGCAACCACGTCTTCAACACAGGAGTTCTACTTTTTGTAGGACTCCTGTTGTTCCTCTGTGGATGCAACGAAACAGAAACACCATCAACACCGACTGGAAAAGTAGTGGCTCAGGTTTTTAATTATAAACTGTATTCCGATCAACTCGCCGATCTTGTTCCATCTGGTACATCGAAAGATGACAGCATACGCATGGTTAGCACGTATATCAACAGTTGGGCACGTGAAATGGTCTTGGTACACAAAGCCGAGCAAAATTTAACACAAGCTCAAAAAAACGTACAGAAACAACTTGATACCTACCGCAATTCGCTCATCATCTACGCATACGAAAAAGAACTTATTCGCCAGAAACTCGATACCGTTGTCAGCGAACAGGAGATTGCCACATACTACGATGCGCATCCAAGCGATTTTGAACTGAAGGATAACATCATCAAAGTCGTTTATGTGAAAGTGGATAAGAAAGCACCCAATTTGGCAAAGCTTCGCACGCTGTATAAATCGGAACGTCCACAAGACCGAATCGAGTTGGAAGGTTGGTGCCGCCAGTTTGCAACGAATTATTACCTCGACGATAATTCATGGCTTTTGTTTGACGATTTGCTCAAGGAAATTCCAATCGAAACGTATAATAAAGAACTCTTTTTGCAAAACAACCGCGATGTAGAAGTGGCCGATTCGACGAGTTTTTACTTTGTACACATCAAAGGATTCATGACACGCAATAGTCGTTCGCCCTTAACGTTTGAACGTGAAAATATTCGAAACATCATTCTCAATAAACGCAAACGCGAACTCATCGACTCCATGCGCGATAATTTGTACAAAGAAGCATTGGAAAGCGAAAAAGTAAAAATCAATACTCCGTAATCAATCACCGAATGAAACGATTTTTTTTAATTTTTTCTGTTCTGCTCAGTATCGCTTCGTTTGCCCAAACAACGGGCAAAGTTGTCGATCGTGTAGTTGCAGTTGTTGGCAATCAGATTGTCAAAGAATCTGATATTGAAAACGGATATCAACAATACAAAGAATCCAATGTGCCGCTTACCGATAGTTTGCGCGGTGTCATTTTAGAAGATTTACTCTACAAACGCTTGCTCATTTCCGAAGCCAAACGCGATAGTATTGAAGTAACTGATGCCGAAGTCAATGGCGAGATTGATCGCCGCATGCAGTATTACTTGCTTCAGTTTGGCTCTGTCGAAGCATTTGAGAAATTTTATGGCAAATCGGTCGAAGCATTTCGGTTTGAATTGTTCGACAAAATCAAAGAACTACTCTATGCCCAAAAAATGGAGGGGCAAATTACTTCGGGTGTTACCATTTCACCAACCGATACACGCGAGTATTTCAACAGCATTCCTGCTGATAGTATTCCACTCATCAATGCAACTGTCGAAATTGGGCAGATTTATGTCAAGCCTCCCGTCAATATCGAATTGCGCGACTATGTGAAAGCCGAGTTGGAAAAAGACCGCCAGCGGATCATCGCTGGGAAAGTTGATTTTTGTACCATTGCCGCAACATCAGAAGATCCGGGTTCTAAATTCAATTGTGGACAATACGATAATATCCGTCGCGGAACATTTGTGCCTGAATTTGATGCGGTTTGTTTCCGCTTGAAGGAAGGTGAAATATCTGAAGTCTTTGAAACCGAGTACGGCTACCATTTTGTGAAACTCATTTCACGCAAAGGAGAAGAAGTTTCGATTGCCCACGTCCTTCGCACGGTTCCGCCAGTTCCCGAAGATTTGAAAAAGTGCAAAACCAAACTCGATAGCATTGTTCGCCTCATTAAAATCGATACGCTGACTTTCTGCGAAGCAGCCGCGAAATTTTCGGACGACAAAGATTCTAAATTCAGTTGTGGTTTAATCATCAATCCAGAAACCGGAACATCACGCATCGATGCCGAATTGATTCCTCAGATTGATCCGAATCCAGATTTTCCGATTCTCATCAACCAGATGAAAGTGGGACAGATTTCTGCGCCACAGCCCGCGCTCACGCGCGATGGAAAGCAAGCGTACCGCGTAGTTTGGCTCAAATCGCGCAACGACGCGCACCGCGCAAACCTCAAAGACGATTACCAAATGATGCAAGATGCGGCCCTCGAAAAGAAACGACAAGAAGTGATTGATGCTTGGGTTAAACGAAAACTCAGCGAAGGAACGTATATTCGTATTGCCGACGATTACAAAAAATACAACTATAAGTATTCGTGGATTCAGGCTACTAACTAATCACCCCAGAAAATACCCAACCATTATGCAGTTTAAATCGGATGTTGAAGCGGTTGATTATTTCCGCGATAAATATAAAAAACTTCATGCCGAAATTGGCAAAGTCATCATCGGTCAAGATGAAGTTGTGCGCGATGTACTCATCTCGATTTTTAGCAACGGACACTGCTTGCTCGTAGGTGTTCCCGGGCTTGCGAAAACACTCTTGGTCAACACCATTGCCGAAGCGCTTGGTCTTACATACAACCGCATTCAGTTTACGCCAGATTTGATGCCGTCTGATATTGTTGGAACAGAAATTCTGGATGAAAGTCGCCAATTTAAATTCATCAAAGGGCCACTTTTTGCCAATATTATTCTTGCCGACGAGATTAACCGTACGCCACCAAAAACACAAGCCGCCTTGCTCGAAGCCATGCAAGAACGTGCGGTAACAGCTGCCGGAAAACGATACGAATTGGCCAAACCGTTTTTCGTACTCGCTACACAAAACCCAATCGAACAAGAAGGAACGTATCCGCTTCCTGAAGCGCAACTCGACCGTTTCATGTTCAACGTATGGCTCGATTATCCGAAGTACGAAGATGAATTAACCGTGGTCAAAAACACCACTTCCGATAAATCCATCAAGGTTGAAAAAGTATTGAGTGCCGAAGAAATTTTATGGCTTCAGGATTTGGTTCGTCGAGTTCCGGTTACCGATAATGTATTGGAATACGCTGTAAAACTGGCTACCAAAACACGTCCAAATACCGCCCACGCAACACCCGAAATCAACCGCTTGCTCGCTTGGGGCGCTGGTCCGCGTGCATCGCAATACTTGGTGCTTGGTGCAAAATGCCACGCCATCGTAAACGGAAAATACTCGCCCGATATTGAAGATGTACGCGCTGTTGCCGCACCAATTCTTCGCCACCGCATTGTACGCAATTACAAAGCCGAAGC
Organism: Bacteroidota bacterium; assembly: GCA_013298545.1. GTDB lineage: Bacteria > Bacteroidota > Bacteroidia > Palsa-965 > Palsa-965. The sequence continues at coordinate 35,533 of JAAFIA010000030.1, forward strand.
GGAAGGTGTAAGCATCGAAGCAATTATTAAAGGACTTTTGTAAGGATATATTTAGCACATCAGTTGTGCGATCAATTAACCGGATGCGGCAAGAAGTGTGAATACTTCAAGTGCATCCGGTTATTTCTTTTTACGCCCCGATGCAAGCAACCAAATTGCCACTAAAAGCAATGCAACCGCTCCGCCCACATAACCCGCTTTGAACGCAGTTGATGCCGAACCATTGACCGTTGCCATGATTTTGGGAATTTGAAAAAGACTAACCAGCAGGAGCAAAGCCCCAATGCCAATTCGAACCATTAGTTTGCGAGATGTTCCCAGGAAATGGTGTTTTCTACTTTATTAAAATACATCGTACTCGTTCCTGTTTTGTAGGCCACATTGACTTCCTGATGTTCGTTGCGCCAACGCAAAGCCAACCAAATAGTACCCACACTGGGCATCTTATCGGCTGGACAAGATAAGTTCAAACCACGTGCTGTTTTACCAGCAACCATCGGAGAACGGTTAATGATTTTTGAAGTAAGCAAGGTTTGTCCATTGGCGGAGAAATACCACGTACATTCTGGACCATACCAAATCGTTCCGTTGGCATCCGTATCGCACAAGGCCCAAATGGTAATGCTCAGGTCTTCATTCACGCGCAGGAATTTACGCCAAGCCATATTTTTTACATTCAGCTTCGCCAGTTGCAAATTGGCCTGATACAACGCTCTACCCAATGGAATCAATTGGGCGGTATCGGCTTTCTTCTTTTGTTCAACACGCCCCTTGCTATCGGCTGCATAAACAGCGCCACCCCAAATTCCAGACGAATCGGAACTTCCTGTAACAATGCGCCAACCCCCTTTTTTATCTGGAATACAAATATGATCCTTGGTATTTGAGGCTTCCCGATCAAACGTCGTAACATGATGCCAAATGCTGTCGTAGTCGATAAACCACGCTGCTAACTGCTCGTTTTTTTGAAATTCTTTGACATTGAAACCTGGAGGCAAGCCAAACTGGGCATGTAAAGCCAGTGTGGATACAAAAACAAGAAACAGGAGCGTACTTATTTTTTTCATGGTTGTTTGGTCGTGTCCCGTTCATTCAAAAACAATGCCGAATGAAGAAAATGGTCGAACACCGATCAAACAAAATTAACAAAGTCTCGCTTTTAAGCAAATCTCAGGCAATTATCACGCATTACCCGTAGTCGAATTGGCTTCGGTTTCAACTTTTGCTTGTTCCTCTGTCATGCGTATTACTCGAAAGACTAAACCACTCACCGCACTCAGCTCTGCTTCAATGGTATCGTCTGGTTGTGGCTTGAAATCCAGTTTTTCGGGAAGTTTCAATTTGAGTTTACCCATAAAAACCGTATTCCCGTCAGCACCATGAATCAAGCCTCGAACTATTTTTTTCTGCCAACCTTTCGCTTCTTTCCCATAAACCATCAGTTGCGAAGCAAATAAGCGTGCCGGAACAATAGCCAAAACAGCTAATGCCAGATTGAGATAACCACGTGTGTCTTCATCTTTCAAGCCCAAACTTTCCCAATGCAAATTGATGTAAACCAGTGCTGAAATAAAAAGCAGGAAAGGAATCAGAAAAAAGAAAATGCCTTGAATCATTTTCTTTTTATAAAGTGCAAGAATCAATGTCTTATCACTTTCACTGAGCGGTTGCAGACTGATTTCGGGATGCGGATGAAACTGTGCCATAAGGTTACAAAATTACGATTCCTTTTCCTGCGAATGAACAAGTAAAGAACGAGAAACGAATTATTTAGGGCGAATGGCCCACGTTTTTCTTTCGCGCCAAACACATTGTCCACGATTTACAGGAAAAGTATGTGGATGACTCGGATCGGCATCTGAAACAAAATAAATGGTTTGACAATCGATTGTAAAATGATATGTTGCTGTATCGAAATACTGAGGCACTACACCATTTTTCAGGACAGTACCTGTATGAATGATAACCGCACAACAATCCAATGCCGGATCAGTCGGAAGATCAATAATGATTACATCCGATACATCGCCCGTTCCGATGATCGTTGTATCTCCGATACTTGGACTACGATCTGAATTGGTACAAGAAGTGAAAAGTGTGATTAGAAGAAGAAGGGAGAGAATATGTTTCATGGTTTTGTGTTTGAAGCGTTTGATGGAGAATGAAGGTATAAAAAGGAAGCATGGGAGTAGGGGAAAAGAATTTCCCACGCTTCCGGAACAGATTACTTGGTTGCTTTGCGTAAACAGAATCCTACTGCATCGGAATCATGTTTGCCCATGTAACTACTGTTCATAATGGTACGATTTGATCCGTAAATATGAACGGTATAGCCGCAACGACACATGCCCGTTGTATCAAGCTGCCAGTTGTTGTTGGTGATTTGTAAATTGCCATTGGCCGGATTATACATAATCACATTGTCGTTGCCCGGATTTCCGTCGCCAAGCATTTGCACAAAATCAGGCTGTTGGTTGTGCGAGCAAGCTGGAGCAATACCCAATGAAACCGCACCAAAATCTTCACCACTCCAAGAGAATGTACCGGTGATCAGATCGCCTGCAATAAAATCGCCGCATTGGCAATCCTCGCAGCCCACTTCTGTACTAAATGTTGGCGGAACATTCAACGTCAATTCAACATCGACAACCGATTTTTCCACGGCAAAATAAACGGTTTCGCTTTCGCGTAATGCCGGATCGAGTACCAATGGACGAACAATTTTTACCGCATGTTTTCCGGCTTGACTGGTGATGAACTTGCCAAGTACATTGCCCACAACACTCTTGAATGTAAACGGATTACTGTTGCAACGGTAAAGGAACTGATTGCCAACAGGCGTTTGCAAAATGGTATTTTGTGTATAGGTACCCAAAAAGGCATTCCAACTCGAAACGGTGATGTAGAAAGGTGCGGTATAAGGTACAAAATTCAATTGTCCCGGATACTGAATATGAATTTCGTATGGTTCATTTTCAGGCGCAAACGGCAACAAACCGGCAAACACAATTTCACCATCAAAGCGGCTATCGTTGGCATTGATGCCCGGAACAAATGTACTTTGACCGTCGGCAATACCGTTGCTATCAATCGCTGAGATTTGAATACCGCCAACACTTTCGAGCAATGGTTTTGGGAATTTAGGATCGAAACCTTTAGGCAAGGGTTTTACTTCAACCACACATTCTTCCCAATCGCCCCAAGGAGCAACGTAGTTTGGATCATTGGGTGTAGGTACAACATTCCACGATAAAATGCCTCGCACTTTGGCTTTTCCAGCTACACAAGCCGCTTGTTGGTATGGCGTTAAGTCGATGGGTAAAAATGCATTGTACCAAAGTCCAGATTTTGGAATTTCTGGAATATCATGAACACGCACACTGGTTGTACCCATGTATTGCCAACCCGCGCCAAAATCCATATAAAACGCAATGTATTCGCGGCTTCCCTGCGCGCAGAGATTGCCCATATACCCATACGGATTTTTGATGTGAATCACACCATGCAATTCGTTTTGCTCACGGTTTAAACCAACACACGTCAACTCTTCGTAATTGGTTTTGAATTTCGACGTATTGATAAAATCTACAATCGACTCAATATTCAATTTGAGTTTCGATAAGGACGTTGTCAATTTCGGACTGATGGTTTTGTTTTCTTTCATCAACGCTTTTACAGCAGTAAATCCAGAACGATTTGTTTCTACTTTCTTCTCGTAATCTTTCAATAAAACAGCAAGCGAAACTTCTTGCAGCTTTTCTGCTCCCTCAACAAGCATAGGTGAGGATTTTGCCAAGGCAATTTTTCCGATGTTTTTAATCGTTTTCGGAATGGCGATAAATGGGAGTTTAAATTTCCATGGCGCAATTTGTACATGCACTTCTTTGATGTCGCCCCAATGCGGCTGGAAATTTGGATTGCCCGCCGTTGGCTCTTGATTCCACGAAAGAATTGCACGGACTTTAGGCAATACAGGCTTTCCGTTGCAAAGGTGTTTGACATCTGGTGTAATACGCAGATTGACGGCATAGCACAACTCTTCTTTGAAATTTAAACTGTGTACGTTGGTTACACTTAATCCTTCGTCCACCCAATTGCCATCGTTGTTGTAATCGACGAAGAAACGCACGTATTCCAAACTTCCATCGCTGCACACATCGCCACCATAACCAGAAGCTTGTTTGAGTTTGATGACGGCGCGTAATTGTTCGGTTGCCGGATGATACGAAACGCAACCCAATTCTTCGTAACTGGTATTGATTTCGGGTTTATACTTTGCAGGAATACCGAGATTCGGGAAATGACCGAAAAGGTTCGGATTGGCTACCAGCATGCTTTTAAAGCGGCTGCGGGTAATTGCTATTTTTTGAGTTGCCATTGTTTGAATGGTGTGTAGGGGGTAATTTCTGCTTACTCGATTCAGGCTTTTCAGCATCCGCCTTATTTCAATAAACTGCGCACATTCATTGAATTGTGAGTAAAACTAGAGGAGCGTCAGCAGGCATAGAAAACAGAATTTAGTTTAAATCAGAAGTCATAAAAATTAACATACGATGTATTTCTTGTCTTTGTTTATATTTAATAGCAGATTATCGTTTAATTTGGTATAAATAAATCAGAAGTCATGAACAGGAAAGATTACCTCTTTTTTTTGATCGATTCCTTGTCGCCAAGCGAGAAAAGATATTTTCGCCTCTTTGCGCAACGGCATGTTTTAGGCACACAAAACGAATACTTGGCCGTGTTTGATGGGATTGACAAGCAATTAGAAGTTGGTGTTTACGACGAACGCGCATTGACACAAGCCTTGCGAAAAGCAGGTCATAAAACGGTCTTGCGGGCTGCAAAAAATTATTTGCAAACCATGATTTTGCGTAGCATGCGGCAATTTAATGAAGAGTCGAATGTGTCGCGTTTACTGCAATCGCGACTGATGGATATTGATTTTTTGTTGGAGAAAGGACAGACCAGCAAAGCCATGGCTTTGTTGCGCAAAGCCAAAACGATGGCTTGGACGTATCATAAATTCATGCCCTTGCTCGCACTCTTGCAAGCCGAAAGACGGATTTTACGTTTGCAGCAAACACGCAATAGCTTGGTAACCATCGAGGAAATCGAAAAAGGCGAAGATCAAGCCCTGCAATGTATTCAAGAAGAATCTGAAATGCGTCGCTTATACGATCGCACCTATTTAGTTATCCGTGGCGAAATGCATGCCCGTCAAAAAAAAGAAAAACTCATTGACGAATTAGCGGCTCATCCCTTACTCAAAGTTTCGCATGCTCAAAAATCGTTTGGATTGGAATTGTTGCGCCTACTCACACTTTCCGACCTCGCGCTTTTACGCGGTGATACAAAACGTTCGCGAGCGGCATTGTATAAACTCATTTGTTTGTGCGACGACCACCCACACCAATCGCGTGATGAACCTTTGCGTTACATCAATATCTTAAATAACTACCTCAACAGTTGTTTGCAATTGCAACGTTTTGATGAGTTTCCAGGAATACTGCGCCGCATGAAACAACTGGGCGATCATTCGCGCGAAGCGCGATTTCAAGTTTTCCGAAATGGACTTTTTTCTGAAATGTTGTATTTGCTGAATACACGGCAACTCAAAGCATGTTTAGCACTAGTACCAGAAATTGCTGTTGGATTGAAAGCATTTGAGCACAAACTGCCCGTATCGCGAAAGTTGAGTTTTCTCTACAATATTGTTGCCTTGTTTTTTTTCAATGAACAATTTTCGGATGCCAACCGTTGGCTCAATCGCTTGCGCGAACGTGATTATCCCGATGTGCGCCGCGATATTCAACATGCTGCGCGTTTGTTTCAATGGGTGATTTTATTTGAGTTGAATAAGTTTGATTTGTTGGATGCTGCCCTACGCAATTCCATTCGTTTTTTTCGGCAACACCAAATGATGAATACATTTGAAACGATGCTTTCCAATGTATTTCTTCAACTTTTAGACGAAGCCGATTCGCGCAAACACAAATTGATATTCAAAAAAGCAAAAGAAAAATTTATGCAAGAAGCGTCAGCATTGAAAACCGAAATGTTTTTTGAAGAAGTACAATTGTGGCTCGAAGCACGTGTTTCAGGAAAATCATTGGCGGAGATTTATATGACGGCTTAATGATACGTTTACTCATCCAAAACTTTATCTTTGTACCACACACTCACCATGCAACGTATCACCATTGCCATTGACGGTTTTTCTTCGTGCGGTAAAAGTACGCTAGCCAAAGCACTGGCTGCAAAACTTGGCTATTCGTATGTTGATACGGGTGCTATGTACCGCGCCGTTACGCTCTACTGCATGGAACACGGAATCATCAAAGATGGTGCTTTTGAAGAGCTGGAAGTGAACAAAGCCCTCGATCACATTCAACTCGATTTTCGCTACAATTCGCAAACACATGCTTCCGATATGTACCTCAACGGACGCAACGTGGAAAAGGAAATCAGACAAATGGATGTTTCCAACATGGTTAGCCCCATTAGCAAAGTGCATGAAGTGCGCAAACGCATGGTTGCCCTGCAACGCTTGATGGGAAAAGATAAAGGTGTGGTCATGGATGGTCGCGATATTGGTACCAATGTGTTTACCGATGCCGAATTGAAAATTTTTATGACGGCTGATAACGACATTCGAACACAACGCCGTGTCGATGAATTGAAAGCGAAAGGCATCAAAGTATCGGTTGATGACGTACGCAAAAATCTCATGGAACGCGATTACGAAGACTCGCACCGCAAAGAAAATCCACTCACCCAAGCGCCCGATGCCATTGTGTTGGATAATTCCGATTTAACCCGCGAAGAACAAATGGATTTTGTGCTAAAACTCGTTATGGAATTGAAACTTCCAGAACAATCAGTCTGATTCGTTCATCAATCCCGGACGCCGCTGCAGCGTGCGCTCCACCGCTTTTTCGTACCGCCACTTTTCGATGTTCGCTTCATGTCCCGAAAGCAAAACATCGGGCACTTTCCAACCGTTAAATTCTGCTGGACGCGTATAAACTGGTGGCGCAACCAAACCATCCTGAAACGAATCGCTCAATGCCGACGTTTCGTCTGATAAAACGCCCGGAATTAAACGAATAATCGCATCGCTGAGAATTGCTGCACCAAGTTCGCCACCCGATAATACATAATCGCCTACCGAGATTTCGCGCGTGATGTAATGCTCACGCACACGCTCATCCACACCTTTGTAATGCCCGCAAAGAATCAAAATATTTTTTAACGACGACATGCGATTGGCCATCGGTTGATCAAGCAATTCGCCATCGGGCGACATGTAAATCACTTCGTCGTAATGCCGTTCACTTTTCAATTGGTCAATACAACGTGCAATGGGTTCTATTTTCATAACCATGCCTGCACCACCACCAAACGCATAATCATCAACGGTTTTGTGTTTGTCGTCTGTATAATCGCGCAGGTTATGAATATGAATTTCTGCCAGCCCTTTGTTTTGCGCGCGTTTCATGATTGAAAAGGCAAATGGGCTGTGAAGCAATTCAGGAACAACGGAAAGAATATCGATACGCACGACGCAAAAGTAAAGAATCAATGCCGATAAATGCTATCGCACCGCGAACACCAATATATAATAGCCAACCGTTTAAGTGGCCAAGGTGGTTTTACACTTCCCTGATCGGGCGATGTTTTTGGATAAGGACACGTTTTTGGATCGATTTTTCGCGCCAATTTTCCGAAATGACCCGGTACAACAGCTCTGTGCAGGCGTATGTGATGAAGTTCGCATTGGCCCATTTCGCCACTATCCAGCGGCGCTTTGCAAGCGAGTTGAAGGAGCGAAACAAGAAGGACAAAAATGAAAATGCGTGGGATCATAGAAGATGTTTCAAATGTAATATTTTGTTAGGAAAGCAGCGAAATATCGCATTGGGTTTTTATCGGGGATAAAATGTTTGGTTTATGTTACCACAAGCTTACCAAAAACACGTCAATCCCTCAATTATTCCTACCTTAGCGGCTCGAATTAGAACATGAATCCAGTTGACACGGAAGTACGCGAAACCGTACGCAATTTATTTGCCGAGCATCTTGGCAAACACGGACATCGAAAGACTCCCGAACGCTTCGCTATACTCGAAGAAATATATACACAAGGCGGCCACTTCGATATCGAATCGTTGTATGTGCACATGAAAAATAAAAAGTACCGTGTGAGCCGCGCTACGCTTTACAACACCATTGAACTGCTGCTCGATTGCGGTTTGGTAACGCGCCACCAGTTTGGTCGCAACCAAGCCCAATTTGAACGCGCTTACGCATACCGTCAACACGATCATCTAATCTGCCGCGATTGCCGGAAAGTATTTGAGTTTTGCGACCCCCGCATTCAACAAATCAAACAAACAGCTGGCGATATTCTGCAATTTACAATCGATAGTCATTCCCTCAATTTTTTTGGCCGTTGTTCAAAGCTGGCAAACAACGGAACCTGCGAGCATTTTCAGACCTCTAACAATCCCCCTGCATGAGTTTTAGCTACACCATCCGCACCGAAAACAACATTGTTGTTGCTACGCTCAGTGGCGAAATCATTGATCGCTCACAAGCGCAAAACCTGTTCGACGAAATCGAGAAAAAAGTACACGATGGACAGGTTCGTTTTGTTTTCGATTTATCCGAAGTGAAATATTTGAACAGTACAGGACTCAATATACTGATCAACGTGCTTACCAAAGCCCGAAAAAATGGCGGCGAATTAGTTATCGCTGGCATTTCTAAAAAAGTAAACGAACTCTTACTCATCACCAAACTCAACACGGTGTTTATCGTTACCAATACAGTTGACGAAGCACTCGAACGGTTGAATTAAAATTTCATCACTATGAAGGCAGAAGTGCTTTTAGGACTTCAATGGGGCGACGAAGGCAAAGGAAAAATTGTCGATGTGCTCACTCCGCATTACGATATTATTGCCCGTTTTCAAGGTGGGCCAAATGCTGGACACACGCTCGAATTCAATGGCATCAAACACGTTTTGCACACCATTCCTTCCGGCATTTTTCATGACACGACCACCAATGTCATCGGCAATGGCGTTGTCATCGATCCGGTTATTCTGAAACGAGAAATTGATGCCTTGCGTACGCTCCATGTAGATGTAACACGTCGTTTGCTCGTATCGCGTCGCGCCCATTTGATTCTGCCCACACACAGTTTGCTCGACAAAGCTTCTGAAGCGGCAAAAGGCAAAGAGAAAATTGGCTCTACACTCAAAGGTATTGGACCAACTTACATGGATAAAACGGGGCGTAATGGCTTGCGTGTGGGCGATATCGATGCACCAGATTTCAAAGTAAAATACGATAAACTCGTGGCCAAACACCGCGAATTATTACGCTTCCTAGATGCCGATACCGATCCAACCGAACTCGAAAAAGCTTGGTTTGAAGGAATCGAAACCTTGCGCCAACTTACCCGCATTGATAGCGAACAATACATCAACGATGCGTTGATTGCCGGAAAACGTGTGTTGGCCGAAGGCGCACAAGGCTCTATGCTCGATATTGATTTTGGAACATATCCTTTTGTAACATCGTCAAACACCATGTGCGCGGGCGCGTGTACCGGATTAGGTATTGCGCCGAGCCGTATTGGTGGTGTTATCGGAATTTTCAAAGCCTATTGCACACGTGTTGGAAGTGGTCCGTTTCCGACGGAATTGCTCGATGACGATGGCGAAAAAATGCGCCAAGTAGGCCGCGAATTTGGTTCTACAACGGGCCGCCCACGTCGCTGTGGTTGGCTCGATCTTCCTGCACTCAATTATGCCATTCTCATCAACGGTGTTACCGAATTGATGATGATGAAGGCCGATGTACTTAGTCCGTTCGATACCATTCGCGTGTGTACGCATTACCGCATCAATGGCGAACTGACCAACCGTTTGCCCTACGATATTTGTACCGCAGAAATAGAACCTGTTTATGTCGATCTGCCCGGTTGGAACGATGACCTAACTGGCATTACATCACCCGATGCGATGCCTGCTGCTTTGCTCGATTACATCCACTTCATCGAAAAAGAAACTGGTGTTCCGGTTTCAGTTGTTTCGGTAGGGCCAGATCGTACACAAACTTTGTTAAGAAAACCCATCGGCGAAACGGTTGGGGCATGAGTTTTGCACAAGGTCGCGCATGAAACAAACGAAGCATCATTTTTTGTTTGACCATTCAGCCTCGCTTGTGCTGCGCGCTTTGCTGTTTTTGAGTGTTTTTATTTTTCCTAATTCAGGAACTGCTCAAAGCACAACAAACGCAGGCGGAAAACAAATTCAGTTGAAGCATGCCAATAGCCTCAAAGGAAATTCAGAAGCCAAATACCAACGCCTGATTGGCGATGTGCAGTTCGAACATCAAGGTGCCTTGCTCTTTTGCGACAGCGCACATTTCTTTAGTGAGAAAAACACCCTCGAAGCGTTTGGACATGTGCACATTCAGCAAGGCGATTCCATCAACCTTTGGGGCGATTTTTTACGGTACGATGGCAATACCCGCAAAGCCGAAGTGCAAAAAAATGTTCGCCTCACAGACCGCGACATGACGCTTACAACAGATGCGATTGTTTATGATCGTGCCACAGGTGTTGCGAGTTATGTTACGGGTGGCAAAATTGTTAGTAAAGACAATACACTCACCAGTCAAATTGGGACATACATCACCGCGTCAAAAACGCTTACGTTCAAAAAAAATGTCTTGTTGCAAAACCCGCAATACGATATGCGAAGCGATACCTTGCAGTATCATCCCATTTCTAAAGTTGCCTACTTTTTTGGACCAACAACCATAACGGCAAAAAACGGCACCAAAAATTTCATCTACTGCGAAAATGGATTTTATGATACAAACAAAGACATTGCCCAATTTGAGAATAACGCCTACATCATTACTGGCGGCCAACGGTTAAAAGGCGATAGCATTTGGTACGACCGTAAAAATGGCATTGGTAAAGCCATGCGCAACGTTGAAATAATAGATACAGCACAACGTGTTACCATTCGTGGTGGCTATGCGGTTCATAACGAGAAAACAAATGTCTCGCTCATCACCGAACGGGCTTTGCTCATTCAGATTTTTGGCGAAGATTCCCTCTACTTGCATGGCGATACGTTGAAATCCATTGCACTTTATCCACTTTTGCCAAACGGTAAGAAGAATATGGCCGATTCGATTGAGCCAGGAAAATTGGTGATTGCTTATCACCACGTCCGTTTTTTCAAACCCGATTTACAAGGCCGCTGCGATTCATTGGCGTGGTCAACCCAAGACAGTACCATGCGTCTGTACGGCGATCCAGTTTTATGGTCGGGCGGAAGTCAGTTGACTGCCAAAGAAGTTTTTATTCAAACCATCAATGGCGAAGTAAAAGAATTGTATCTCGAAAATACGGCCTTCATCGTTTCGCAAGAAGATAGTACGCGCTACAATCAAATCAAAGGACGCCGGATGACGGGTTATTTTGCTAAAAACGAATTGTATAAAATTTACGTAGAAGGGAACGGACAAACCTTGTATTATGCCAAAGATCAAGGCTTGCTTGTAGGCGTAAACCGTGCCGATTGTAGCCGTTTAACGATTTGGGTCAACGAAAATGAAGTGCAGTCTATCAGTTTTTTCGATCGTCCAGATGCCACACTTTACCCGCCGCTCGATTTACCGCCCCGCGAAGCCTTGCTCAAAGATTTCAGGTGGCGTGGAAACGAGCAACCGCAACGCATGGAAGACGTTTTTGTTCACTAGGCATTTTTACACGCGATATTGCCCCCATTGCCCCCGCTATTTCAACTTTTCTTTGTGGAAAACACACCATTTCTGCATCGTCAATACATTTACTAACTTCGTAGGTTAGGGACATATTCCGCGCTTTGTGTCAAAACCCCATAATGCGCACTTTAGATCATGACCATTAAAAATTGGTTTGTCGCGCTAATTACCTCGCTGAGCTTCCTGCTTGCGGGTATGCCTGTGCAAGCACAAACCAATGCAACATCTGAAGAAGAAGTCAAAAAAAATGCCGCTGCTTTTTTCGATAAAGGCGATTATCCCGCTGCTTTTCCACTTTATTCCCAATTGTTGGCCACTTACCCCAAAGATCCAAATTACAATTACCGCTTTGGCGTTTGCATGCTTTATGCCAATGCCGATAAAGACAAAGCTCTTCCGTTTTTAGAAAAAGCCTCCAAAGATCCGGATGCCGAAAAAGAAGTTTGGTTTTATTTGGGTAAAGCCTATCACCTCAATTACCGTTTCGACGAAGCCATTGTGGCCTATTCCACCTTCAAGAAATTGGCCGGCACCAAAAAAGCAGAAAAACTACAAGTCGATAATCAGATTGCGATGTGTAAGACTGGACGAAAATTGCTGCGTGCCATTACCGACATCGAAGTGCTCGATAAAAAAGAACTTTCGCGCAACGACTTTTTCCGCTCGTACGATCTGACAGGCTACAGTGGACAATTGCTCGTAAAACCAGATGAGTTTAAAACATCGCTCGATAAAAAGAAAAATGAAACATCCGTTATTTTTCTCTCTGGCGAAAAAAATGAAATCTATTTTTCGTCTTACGGCGAAGACGAAGAAAACGGAAAAGATATTTACATCGTTCGCCGTTTGCCAAACGGATCGTTGAGTAAACCAACCAATATCGGCTATCCGGTTAATACAGAGTATGACGAAGATTATCCGTTTTTGCATCCCAATGGAAAAGTGCTTTACTTCTGTTCCAAAGGACATAACAGTATGGGCGGTTACGATATTTTCCGCTCCGAACTGAACGAAGAAACCAATACATGGCAGAAACCTGTTAATTTAGATTTTGCCATCAATAGTCCAGATGATGATATTTTATTCATCACCGATATGGATGAAAAATCGGCCTATTTTGCCTCATCGCGAAATAGTCCTGACGGACAAATGACCGTTTATCACGTAAGCATCGAACGTAAACCCGTTGATATGTGTTTGGTGAAAGGCAATGTGCGTCCGGTCGAAGGAGCATCAAGTCGTTCGGCGCGTATCCTGGTGAAGAATGAAGAAACGGGCGAACCTATTGGTATTTATAAAAGCAACGAAACTACGGGCGATTATTTCATCAACCTGCCCAATATTGGTGGGAAGTTTTCGTTTACAGTAGAAAAGAGTGGGCAAGAGACGCAAACAGAAAATGTTTTGTTTCCGGCGCAGTACGAGATGAAACCCGTGCGTCAAGAAATCGGGTATCGGGAAGAAGATGGCAAACCGAAATTATTTGTCATGACTTATTTCGATGATGATACGTCGATGTTTTCGCCTGAATTTCTCAAGCAACGTGCTAAGCTAGATGTCAATTACAACGGCCCAGAAGTTACGGTTGTGAAAGACGGAAATAATGCTGTTGCAGGTGGAAACAATCCGAAAAATGGCGGACAGAATACAAATGCAGGCAATCAAAGTACAGATCCGGAAGACGATGACACAACCGATGTAGCGGCAAATGTACCGAGTTCGCAAACAAAAAATTTCACGAATGAGGAATTGGTGAAAATTGCTTACGACGATGCCAAAGAAACCAAAGCAGAAGCAACCGATATGCGCGCCGAAGCCGATCGGGCGATGACGTATGCCGTTGATCTGAATCAGCAAACCAAAGAACAAATTACGAAAGCCGAGCAAGCCAAAACCAGTGCCGATGCGCTGCCGGAAGGTCCAGAGAAAACTCAAGCGCAAGCACAAGCTCGTGAAGAACAAGCAAAAGCCAATGCGCTACAATCTCAGACAGTTGCTGCTTTTGGCGTTGCAGAAGCATTGGACCGCGATGCCGATCGAAAAGAAAATGAATCGAAACTTTCGGATAAATATGCTTCGAGTTTAGATAAGGCTGTTAAGTCAAAAGATCCGAAAGCATTAGATGCCTTAGCTTCGCAGGAGCAAGAATTGGAAAATATTGCTTCAGGAAAACCCGAAGGTGCTGAAACGGCAAAAAATCTCCGTGAGAATGCCGATACAAAGCGTGCGGATCTGGAAAAAGCAACCGCTTCGGCCAATCAGTTGCGTGAAGAGAACAAACAAATTCAAGAAAAAATTCAACGCGTAAAACAAGAAGCCGCTGCCGAAAAAGATCCTGATCTCAAAGCTGGTCTTGCCAATCAAGTAGAAGGTTTAGAAGAAGAATTGGCCGACAATAACCAAGATTTAAAAAAGGCTGATGCGAAAGCACAACGTTTGCAAAACGAAGTAAATGCCCTCGATAATCAAGCCGAGGCCGCGACAAATACATTGGTACAAGCAAAAAATACAGCACTACCGCCTCAAAAAGTGGAAGCTGATGTATTAGCGAATGTGAAGCAAGATGTTGCTGCTTATGAACGCGAGGTGATTGAAAATGGAGGTGTTCCTGTGGCAGCTATTTCTGCGCCCAAAAATAACGGCGGAAATAACACGACCACCAATGGCGGTAACGATCCAGTAGCGGGCGGAAACAACACGACAACAAACGGCGGAAACAACACGATAACTAACGGTGGCAACGATCCAGTAGCGGGGGGAAATAACACGGCAACTAACGGCGGTAACGATCCAGTAGCGGGGGGAAATAACACGACGAATAACGGCGGAAATAATACGACAACCAACGGCGGAAACGATCCAGTAGCGGGGGGAAATAACACGGCAACTAACGGCGGAAATAATACGACAACCAACGGCGGAAACGATCCAGTAGCGGGGGGAAATAACACGACAACTAACGGCGGAAATAATACGACAAC
>JAAFIA010000031.1 GCA_013298545.1 Bacteroidota bacterium
CTTTGGAACTTGAAACATAAATCGTTCTAAGTTATAGAATCGAATCTTGTTAGGAACTTGAAACATAAATCGTTCTAAGTTATAGAACCGAATCTTCTTTGAAACTTGGAACATAAATCGTTCTAAGTTATAGAATCGAATCTTGTTAGGAACTTGAAACATAAATCGTTCTAAGTTATAGAATCGAATCTTCTTTGGAACTTGAAACATAAATCGTTCTAAGTTATAGAATCGAATCTTCTTTGGAACTTGAAACATAAATCGTTCTAAGTTATAGAACCGAATCTTCTTTGGAACTTGGAATCTGAAACTTGGAACTTGAAACATAAATCGTTCTAAGTTATAGAATCGAATCTTCTTTGGAACTTGAAACTTGAAATCTGGAACTTTAATACCTATTTAAAATAATTCAAAAACCGATCCTTATACTGGGCCGAAATATCAATCTCTGTTTGATCGCTCAAGGTAACATAGCCACCAGCTTGTTTGTGGTAAGCACTCACGCATTCCATGTTGATGATGTGCGATTTGTGTACACGTAAAAACGGAAACGGCAAAACTTCGTCGTAGTGTTTTAAAAAACGACAAGCCATTTTCTTTGTTCCATCTTTCAGAAAAATATCAGTAAAATTTCCATTGCCCTGCAAGCGGATAATATCGTCCATTCGGATCACTTCAAACCCTTCGAGTGTTGGTAAAACCACTTGCCATTTTACGATCTGTTGTTCGCGGAAATTTTGTGCAACTACCGTATTGCGTTGAAAGGTATCTTGTTTATCTATTTCCTGACATACTTTATCCACGGCCAGGATCAACTCTTCGATGCTTACCGGTTTGAGCAAATAATACGCTGCACTTTGGTTGAGTGCTTGAATGGAATAAGTAGAAAAGGCGGTAACAAAAATGGTTTCAAAATTCAGATCGGCGCAAGCATCAAGCACATCAAACGCATTGCCAAAAGGCATTTCCACGTCCAGAAATACGAGTTGGGGTTGTTGTTCGTGCAACACCTTTTCGGCTTGCCGCGCATCGGTTGCTTCGCCCACCAGTTCGAGTTGCGGACAGTATTTCGCGAGGTATGCTTTTAAGGCTTCCATCGCGGCCTGTTCGTCTTCAACGATGACACAACGTATTTTTTTCTTTACCATGAGAGCAGCACCTGAACACCACTTGTTGCACCCGATTTTTCAATCAATTCAAAACGAATATCGGTTTTATGAAGTGCATTTAAAAGTCGAATGCGTTCTTCAACATTTTTTAAGCCAAGCGATTCGTGTAATTTTTGATTTTTTGTTTTCATGTTTTTGCTCGCCGTCAGTCCAATACCATTATCGTCAATGAGCACTTGAATCCGTTTGCCAACTTGGTTGAATGTTACATGCAGCAATCCGGCCGATTCTTTGTAACGCAAGCCATGCCAAATCGCATTTTCGAGGTTGGGTTGAATCAACATATTGGGAACCATCACCTGATCGACAACGAGCGTGGGATCAACGTCAATGATGTAATTAAATTTATCTGGAAAACGCATGCGTTCCAGTTCTAAATATTTTTTGAGTTGATCGAGTTCTATGGCGAGTGAAACATAATCTTTGTTGGAGTTTTCCATCATGTTGCGCATCAATCCCGAATACGATGTCAAGTATTTATTGGCT
Source organism: Bacteroidota bacterium (assembly GCA_013298545.1). Lineage (GTDB taxonomy): Bacteria > Bacteroidota > Bacteroidia > Palsa-965 > Palsa-965. Next base: position 1,656 of record JAAFIA010000031.1, read on the forward strand.
TCGCGCTCGTTGTTGTTGGCGATGAATTGATTGACACTATTTAAACTATTGAAAATAAAATGCGGATTCATTTCACGGCGCAACGATTGCAAAGCGATTTGTTTGTTGCGTTTGCGAATAGACATCCAGGCTTTCCAGAAAAGCGCAAGCACAATGCCTAAAACAATGATAAAGCCGATGAGAAAAATGGTGTATTTGTTTTTGCGTGAAATGAGTTCGTCTTTTAAAATTTGTTGTTGCTCCAACGACGCAATTTTTCCTTCGTTGATCAGAAATAATTTTTTGTCGATGAGGCTGCTGTCGCGCGCGAGCAGGTTGTCGAGGTTGTTGATGAAACTGGTGTAAAGTGCGGCGGCGCGTTCGGGCTGTTTGTTTTCGCCATAGTATTTTGTTAAAGCCGTCAAACTTTTTTTGGCTTCCACTAAACTGCCTTGTTCTACTGCCATTTGGTAGGCTTGATGCAAGAGGTTTAAACCAACAGCAGGACTATCGACTTTGAAATAAAGCGCGGCCAGGTTGCGTAATTGTGCCACTTGAACGGCCATGTTGGCGTTTTCTTGCGCCTGTTTCACCAATTTTTTTTGCAGGGCAATGGCTTCTGTAAAATCGCTTGACGCAGCCATGAGATTGACCATGTTGCTTTTGATCCATACGGCTTGTTCGCTCGTGCTATCGATATTGGATAAGGCTTCGCGGTAATTCTCGAGTGCTGGTTCTTTTTGATTGAGCGCGATATTGGCCTCAGCCATTTGCGTCAGATTTTGAACTTTCTCCGCTGGGTTATTGGTGTTATTTAAAATGACTGCATTTTGGTTGAGGTAAAGCAATTCGTCTTTGGGCGACGATTTATACCAGAGGCGAAGCGCATCGTTTTTATTCAAATTTTTCTCCATACTATCGCGGCAATAGCTTGCGGCTTTGGCATACGACTCGGAAGAAATACTGAATTTGTTTTGCAATTCTTGAATCCGTGCCAATTGCCGATAATACTGGGCCAGGTTTTTCTTTTCAGCCGTTCCTAATTCTACTTGAATGGCTTTGTTGCTGTATGCTTCGGCTTTTTGCAAATCGCCTGATTGGACGAGTGCTTCGGCTACTTCGGAATAATTCCGTGCGATTTCGGCATTGGTTTTTTGTGTGCCAATGGCATTGAGCAATTTGTTCGATGCGGCATTGGTGGTATTGCTCGTGTTGTTTGAATTGGGAATAAAGATCGCATTCGTATCTTGAATCGAATTGGTTTGTGCGGCCATTGACAGCGACACAGCGAATAAGAACAAAAGCAGAGCAGCTATTTTTTTCATCATTCAGAAATCGTTAACCAAGATACCTATTTTTAGAAATGGAAGGGTTAACGGGTGAAATACAACGTACAAATTTCAATTGAGACGCGTTTTTTTGACGTATGCGTTTTTTGGGGGTTGGGTGTGTTTTTCTTCCCGCTTTCCCAGCGCAGACTTGAGACATGAGACTTGAGACTTGAGACAGGAGACTTGAGACAAGAGACTTGAGACCGTTTGGGTTTGTGTGTAATTGGTGAATTGCGCGACTTACGAAATTGATAAATAGCTCTTAATGCACCCAGTCTCATGTCTCAAGTCTCGCGTCTCATGTCTAAAGAAAACGAGCGAAGCGAGTTGCGTCTAACTCATTTTCATTTAACGCCCGTATGCACTTGTAACCGATTTCTTTTCCTCTTCTTCCTCTTTCCAAGCAATCATGTATTTCTCTGTTTTATAAACTTTGTTATCGCGGGTGTAGTACTTCCATTCGCCAATACGTTCGCCTTTTTGATTGAATTGACCAACATAATGAACTTGATTTTGATAGGGAGCAATTGTTAGGTACGGATAAATATGAAGTTGTGCGACTTGTTCGTTTGGATTCTCTTTCGTTTTGTAATAACTGATTTGCAAGTGCAAGTATTTCTGAGCGGCAAAGCCATAAAAATGCTGAACCCGATTTTTAATGTAATCCACTTGAATGGAATCGTACATGAAATCAAACTCTTTGGCCGAAACTTGGAATGCTGCATTGATGAAGTCTTGTCCAAAATGCGGATAAGCAATAATCATTTTATTGACACTTGGATTGGGTGTTACCCGTGTGGCATAATTGTATTCGCCATAGTATTTCCAAGTGCCTTCCTTTTCATAGGTAACAAGTGGCGGCTCATAACTCCAAAGACGTCCTCGCCGTGGAAATGAGGATGACGATGAAAGACCATTACTGTAATAAATTGAGTTGTCGGATTGTGTCGCTGTTTGTGTTTGCAGCATGGCCGTATTCAAGGCGGTTAGCTCAATGTTCTGAAACCATTGCAAATTTCCGGGGTTATGCACTTTTTCATTACCCATAGCGATCAAGGTGCCTGCCGCATTGAATACTTCGGTATAAACCATGTTGGAGTCAAGCGGTTTGCGAATCCATGTCAACGAATCTTCGAGCGCATAATTTGTTTTTTTGATGGCTTTTCCATCGCGGAATAAAATTTCTTCAATCAAATTGCCAAAGCGGTCGAAACGTTTGCGAATGCCATTGAGTTTATCATTGCGCCAGTTTTCGGTACGGCAGAGTTGTTTTGTTCCTTGGTAATATTCTTGCCATTGTCCGGTCCGTTTCCCGTTTTCATAATATCCCACAATCCACGGAATGCCTACGGCATAATTTTGCTCCCAACGGCCATTCAATACACCATTGATTCCTTCGCCTTTGCACCAAATGTTTTCGGGTTTTGCTGGCATGGGTTTGTGCAAGGCTTCGTTTTCAAAATACACCAACATGGTGGCTGGCTTTTGCGGAATTTCGTATTTGTTTGGAAGCGTAAATGCGTTATCGAGGTACGAATCGTATGCGCCTTGAATGAGTTTCAATTCTTCGACTGTGAAGCCAGATGCGTTTTGCCAAACGAGCAATTCGGGATCGTGAATGTCTTTTACCCAAGCATAATTATCGGCAGCGGCAATGCGTTGTGCCAGGGCCTCGTGTCCGGTTTCGCGCATCAAAAATCCAACCGCGCAATGGGTGTTAAACTCATCAATAAAAACAGGCAACCGTTCGCGACGGTATAAGTTTTTTGGGAAAATTCCGGCTTCGCGATAGGCCGCAAGTACTTCAATCAAGTGTGCGCGCGATTGACGTTGTTGTGCATTGAGATTTTCAGTAGGATTGCTTCGCAAGACGACGAGTACATTTTTCAGGTGTGCTTGAATGTATGCTTTGTCGGAACGAAACGTGATGGCTTCGCCTTGTGGTTTTTGGAGTGCGTATTTTTTCCAGTTGAAATTGAAGCGGCAAAGTTGCTCGTAGAGGCTTTCTGCAAAAATCTGTTGACTAAGCAGCAGCATTAAAATGGAGGCGATGAATTTTTTCATGATAAGTTGTGTTTGTTGCTGGCAAAGATGATCGCGAAAAGTGGAGGGGGAGGAGGAAACTCGGTCAAGGAAATGCCTGACTTGGTGAATTTGGGGTTTGGGAGGGTGGAGAAAAGTACGGCTACTTATTGGTTTGGGGGCAAAAGGTGTGTAAAATCAATCGATTTAAGATGCGGCCATCGACTCGGAATAAAATTATTTATAATATTACAGCACAAACATTGAAACAAGTTTGAATTAACCCCTTTTCAAGATCATGATTTTCAAAAAAGAATTTTCCCTTTTTGTTTTTTTGCTTTTTATGCAAGTCCATCTTTTTGCGCAGGCGAATGAGCAAACGCAGAAAAGAAAACTAGATTCCTTGAAACGTGAATTGCGATTAGCAAAACACGATACCGATCGAATCAAGCAACGGTATTGGATTGGAGTAGCAGAACCGATTGACCGTATTTCGTATTGGGATAGTTTGTTGGGTGAGGCTGAGGGCAAGCAGTTCTTCTCGCTTCATTTTAAACTACATATTCGGATGATCGAATTATTCATGAAGCAGTCGGATATCCAAAATGCAGAGATTATGGGTAAGAAAGTACTGGCATTTGCTGAACAGAGAAAGGATAAGGGGCAAATAAAACAAAGCATGAATTTTCTGATGGGTATCTATCGTAATCAAAGCAATTACGAGCGGCTACTGAATATGATTTATAAAGGAATTGCTTTTGCGGAAAAAGAAAAAGACAGTGTTTTACTCATTGATTTTACGTCAACGCTTGGCGGGTATTATTTCGATTCCAAACAGTTGGAGAAAGGACTTTCTATTCATTTGAAATGTTTAGATATGAGCAGGAAAATCAATTATGAATTTGGTATCGTAAGTAATCTTGTTGATGTTGGTAGTGACTATATTGCACTTAATCAACGAGCCAAGTCGGTTCCTTATTATTTAGAGAGTTTAAAGTATGTTTATTTATTTCCGAATACTGTTTATGAATTGCAGACCTATAGTTCTGTTGCTGCGGCTTACTTATTTTTGGATAAACACGATTCGGCTTATTTTTATGCAAATAAAGCGTATGTTTTGGCACAAAAGCTTGAGATGGATCAGGCTATTGCTAGTTCAGAGGCAACGCTGGCCAATGTGTATTACGAAATGGGAAAGCCTGATCTCTCTGAGAAGCACGCCCTTCATGCCCTTGAAATTTCAAAGCAGTGTGATTTTTTCATACAAATTCCTGAGTTATTAAAAATTCTTGATAAAATCTATATCGAGCGTGGCGATTACCAATCAGCATACAACATAAAATCCGAATATGTCATTATTCAAGATAGTATCACGAATAAAGATATGCGCAAGAAAGCACTTGAAAAAGAATTTGCTTACAACCTCGAGAAAAAGCAAAACGAAAATAAGTTACTAACGCAGCAGAATTTAATTCAGTCGCTGAAACTCAACCAAAACCGTTATCTCCTTTTTGGTGCAATACTACTTTTATTGCTTGTTGTTTTATTTGCCTATACGTTGAATCAGCGCAAAAAGAAAGATGCTATTTACAAACGCATTTTGCTGGAGCAGCGATTGCTGCGCGCGCAGATGAGTCCGCATTTTATTTTCAACTCACTCAATTCGATTCAACAATTGGTGATGCTCGGGCAGAATTATCCTGCCGAACAGTATTTAGGTAAGTTCGCAAAACTCATCCGAAGCCTTTTGGAGCGAAGCATTGAAGATTACATCAGCATCAAGGACGAAGCCGAAATGTTGCACGATTATATTCAAATGGAATCGTTGCGGTTTAAAGATAGCTTTACCTATAAAATCAGCATCGATGAAAAAATTGATACGGAACGATTTCGGATTCCGCATTTGATGCTTCAACCGTTTGTCGAAAATGCGATTTGGCATGGTTTAATGCCTAAAGCAAATGATCGTTTTGTAGCCATACGATTTGAGTACGATTCGCCAAAAACCGTTCGCTGTATTGTTGAAGATAATGGCATTGGTCGCGAAGCAAGTAAAAAAAATGAATCTGTTTTTAAAGCTAAATCCTTGGCCTTGAGTTTGATTCAACAACGTATGGCCTTGATTCGGAAAACATACAATAAACATGTTCGGTTAGAACTGTTCGATTTATACGATCGTGCAGGAAAAAGTGAGGGTACGCGTGTTGAAATTTTATTACCCATCGTATATTTGTAACTATGATTAGAGCTATTGTCATTGACGACGAAGAAGCAGGTATTGATACCCTTAAAATTTTTGCATCAAGGAACTCAGATCGGATTAAAATTATTGCTTCTACGACCCAAGCGGAAGATGGAATTGCGTTGATTGAAGATTACCGTCCTGATGTTGTTTTCTTAGACATCAGCATGCCCAAAATGAATGGATTTGATTTGGTAGAGCAACTGAGTTTTCGCGATTTTAAACTCGTTTTTACCACAGCGCATCAAGAATATGCCATTCGTGCCATTAAACAAAGAGCATTTGATTATTTATTGAAACCGATTGACGAGCATTCTTTTTGTACGTGTTTGGACGAACTTTTGAAAAACGAAAAGCCATTGGTATCAAAAGTAGAATCCAACGCGCTCATTGAAATTCAAGTGAAAGATGGTATTCTTTTTATTCAACAAAAAGAAATTATTCGGCTCGAAGCATCGCGTAGTTATACGGAGTTTTATCTCGATCATGGTATAAAGCATGTGGCATCTAAAGGCATCAAAGAATTTGAGTCGAAGTTGAGTCCCAATTTGTTTTATCGGTGCCATAAATCGCATATCATCAACTTACAGAAAGTACGCAAATTTATCAATCACGATGGTCTTTTTGCGCTCATGAGCGATGGTTCGTTGCCGTTGATTTCTAAATTGCAGAAAGACGAGTTTTTAAATCGACTGAAAGAAATTGGTTGATTGGACTAAGTAACTGTTTAAAATTTGTTTTTGAGAATTGTTATGATGACTTTTTGTGCCAGACGAGGCGTGTTTTGAAGGCCATAGCAGGGCGGCTACGGTCGAAAAACGCAACGAAGTATGGTGCAAAAAGGCGCATAACAAAATCAAAGGATAAAATTTAAACAGTTACTAAGGTGTTTTCTGCTAAAAACTACGATGCTGAACTACATCTCCATTTCATGTTTGCTCATTTATTTGATTAGAAAAATTGATACCGTCTTTTGGTCGGTTTAAACCTGCATTTGGTACAATGGCCTCCTGAAATAGATTTTACACGCGCTAGTTTTACGGTATTGAATGGCTGAAGAACGACTTCGAAAAACGCATTCAACAGCATTAACCCTTTAAAACGAAACGCTATGAAAACGACTACGCTAGATGCAGCACAGAAAAGATTCTTATGGCTACGAACGTCATTGCTGTTGGTAGCAACAGCAATGCAAGTAAATGTATTTGCACAAGCACCAATTGATCCAGAAGAAACATCTTGGTGGTGCAATGCGGCAAATACACATTGTGGTTATATGAAGCCGGAAAAGTATATCTATAAGACTAGCGTGCCTTCAGTAAATAACCAAGTACTGACATGGACCAACGCGGGATGGACAATGGTTAGTGCATTTAGTGATGAATTTAATTCAGGCGTATTGGATCAAAGTAAGTGGATGACTGATTATGGTTGGGGAAATAACTATACAGGAGTATTTGCATGGAATAATACCAATCCATCTGGGTCGGGAAAAAATCACATTTTTACGAATTCGGGAGGAAATAATGTGCTAAGGTTAGAGAATAGACAAGAGTATGTTGAGAAAAAGGCCATTGATTATTTACCACATGATCAGATGCTTCAGAGCACCACTCAAAATGGAGTAGATGAGACTAGACCAAATTTAAGACCTGAGTATTATACTACGGCGATGATTAATTCTCGCTATAAACCAGCTACACCTTATGGTTACTTTGAAATTCGTTGCAAGCTGCCAGCATCGCGTTTCGTTATTGCTGATTTCTGGTTGTGGAGTGCCGAAACTGTTCCCGGAGCTTATGATGAAATCGACATCTTCGAATTAGAAGGAAGAAATTGGTATGCAACAAGTCATAATCAAAAAGATACTCAGGGTAAATTTTATAGCCATACGCAAAACATCGTTTCATCTGATTTTAAGTTTCAAGATGAGTTCAATACGTTTGGTATGAAATGGGAACCCAATCGGATTAGTTTTTACTTGAATAATGTTTTAGTGAGAACCATTAACGATCATATTCCAGTGAATCCAATGGCCATTATTGCCAATTTTGGGGTTCAAACATCTATGGGTTATGCCGAACCGGAAAATTCTCCAGCATATTTTGATATCGATTATATCCGAATGTATCAACGTACATCGCCTTATATCGATTTTGCAATTAATGGTGATCAGAATTCTTCAACGACACAGGTTTATGATGGTCAGAAAATTTTGCTAGATGGCAATTTACCACTCTGCTATAATCCCAATTCAAATACGAATGGCATTTATTTTTTAAGCTTCCAACAATGTGATGCGGCAGGAAATCCCATAGGGAATGAAGCAGCGAAATGGCTGACCATGCTTGAGTCTCAAAAGCTACATGAACTGGATGCCAAAGCTTTAGCCACAAGTGCGGGAATGAATCTGACAGCAGGTAACTATTATCGTGTTAAAATGGCAACAAGTAATCCGTGGACAGAAAAAGTTCGTATCATCTATATCAATCCATGTGTCAATGCACCAGACTTTACTATCAATGGAATTTCACGAACAGATCTTACACCGATCAATGTCTCGTATAATGGTGCTTTGCCTACATTGATGCTTAATATTGATAAATCAACGAGTTGTTCTGGTTATTACGATTTATTTATCAAACCCTGCGATGCTGCTGGAAATCCAATTGGCTGGAGTTCAAATGAAATCTCGCTTGGACAGATTAATACTAACCTCAATAACCATGTGCTGAAAAATCTAGAATTGCAATATTTTTTGCATACTTTTTATAGCTATGCGCTTCAACCCAATCAACATTATTTAATTAGACTTTCAACATACGATATGGATATTAATTTCAATCCAATCAATATAGTCAGTAAAACCATTGTGGTGTATATGCCAAGCTGTAATGAGGTATTGGATTTCAAAGTAAACGACGAGTCGCGCACAGATTTTACTCCCATTGCAATTCTGCCAAACGATTCTATTTATGTATCACTTTATCCGGCTATAACTTGTGGTAGCGAGTACTTTTTCTCTATTGAACCATGTACTGCTACTGGTGATGGTTCTGCCAATGGAAGTGCAGATGAGGTAAGTGATTATCAATTCTTACTTTTTCAGGATAAATTTAAACGCGTTGAACCATTATCGTTAGTTAAATTTTGTAAGAAAAATGGTGTTCAGCTTATCCCTGGTAATTACTACCGTTTAAAATTATCAAATCCAATTACTGGAGGCATGAAGGTTGTGATTATTTACATCCGTCAGCCGTATTGTGTTCCGCCATCTACTGGTTCTGGTTGCTTTATTGATCGTTTTGAGTTTAAAGGGTTTGCTTTTCAGTCAGGATTTAATGGTGGTTATAAAGATTATTCCGATCATGGTTTGAGTGATTTTGCCAACTTCACACCGCAGGTTTATTCTGGCTCAACGATGCCGATTCAGATTTATCCACGTGGTCGAACAAATAATCCTGTAATGCGTTATTGCCGAATCTGGATTGATGGAAATGATGATGGCGTTTTCCAAACAACTGAACAAGTTTATCAAACATCGGGCACCGGCAATTTCCTCAATCAATCGTTTGTAATTCCTTATTATACAACTATTGGTAAAAAACGCATGCGTGTGGCTGTTTCACTTATTGGTTATCCAACACCATGCGGCAATGGAAATGCTGCCGAAACAGAAGATTACTCGATCAATGTATTGAGTCCGCTCAATCCACGTTTTGCAGCAATTGATTCAACCATTCAGCCAACGGGTTTGGTTTGCTATCCAAATCCTTCCAATGGAAACTTTAGCATTCAGTACACACTCGATGTACAAAAAAATGTTTCCATCAATTTGTATGATAGCCAAGGCCGTTTGGTGCGTGAACTTGCCAATGAAGCTGCTAAAACAGAAGGTGTATATACCGTCATGCTTACCAATCTCAATCTGGCAGCAGGTACATACCTTGTTGTGATGCAAGCTGGCGATGAGGTTAAAACACAAAAAATAATTATTCAATAATTAGATTTTCTTAACCTAGTAAAAAGCTGCCCCTAAAAAGGCAGCTTTTTCTATTTCAACCAATGGCTATTGGGTGCGTATTTAATGCTTTGATTGAAATCATTAAAATTAAGAGCCTGTTGCACTTTCCCATACCGCAAACGCAACAAAACCCGTAATTTCGCCCTGCATTTCCTCTGCAAGCAAAAAAAACTATATTTGTTTATTCTCTTTATGCAATCAAACCGCCACAACTGGACTTCTGCCGAAATCAAAGCTGTTTACGAAACGCCTTTGCTCGAACTCATTCACCGCGCTGCTACGGTGCATCACGAACACAATGCTGCACACGAAGTTCAAGTGAGTTCCCTTTTATCCATCAAAACCGGAGGTTGCTCCGAAGATTGCGGCTATTGTCCGCAAGCGGCGCGCTACCATACCGATGTCAACGTGCATAAACTCTTGCAAGTTGAAGAAGTCGTAGATTCAGCCAAGCAAGCAAAAGCAGCAGGTGCCTCGCGCATGTGTTTGGGTGCGGCTTGGCGCGAAGTGCGCGACAACCGCGATTTCGATCGTGTCCTCGATATGGTGAAAGGCATCAACGCGCTCGATATGGAAGTGTGCTGCACTTTAGGCATGCTCTCCGAAGATCAGGCTCAAAAATTAGCCAATGCAGGTTTGTACGCGTACAACCACAACCTCGATACGTCGTCAGAATATTACAACGAAATTATTACAACACGTACTTACGAAGATCGCCTCAAAACACTTGGTCATGTGCGCAAAGCGGGAATGACCGTTTGCTCAGGCGGCATCATTGGCATGGGCGAATCCATCGACGATCGGATTGGTTTGTTGCGTACGTTGGCCAATTTACCTGTTCATCCCGATTCTGTTCCCATCAACGCACTGGTTGCCGTTGAAGGTACGCCGCTCGAAGAACAACCGCCTGTGCCTATTTGGGATATGGTGCGCATGATTGCCACAACGCGTATTGTAATGCCGAAAACAGTTGTGCGGCTTTCTGCGGGACGTTTGCAAATGAGTATGGAAGGTCAAGCACTTTGTTTTATGGCGGGTGCCAATTCTATTTTTGCTGGAGATAAATTGTTGACTACGCCGAATCCTGAGTTTAATGCGGATATGGAAATGTTTCAAATTTTGGGACTCACACCACGTCAAGCATTTAAAGAGGGCAAGAACAAGGCGCAACAACAACACGCAGAAGTTGTTCACAGTTCTTAAAAAAAATGTGCATGAAACGAATCCTGACGCTTTTGCTTTTGCTGATTTCCGGTTACGGAACGCTGATGGCGCAACGTGGAATGGGTTCGTTTGGGAAAGCCAATAGCGATAAATATTTTGTTTATGGTGGTTATGGTGTTGGTACGGCGCGTTGGTATTCAGAACTCAATCAAACATCGCTGTACGATAAATTTGGAGCGAAATTAGAAACAGGCGATTTCAATTTTCGTGCCCGCAACCCCACATCGTATTACGATATTGGTGTGTTGTTTCCGGCAGGAAGTGTGCGTGCCGGAATTGGTATGTCGTTTGAAGAATTTTATCTGGGGCAAATCAGTTTGCAACCAACGGCTATTCGCGCCAATGAAACAACGGTTATTTTCGATGAGAGTTTTCGGTTCGATAAATTGTATGCGCAAGTCGAAGTTCCTTTTTGGCCCGAAGCACGTTCGCGATTTTCGCTGAGTACCAATGTGCATGTTGGGTATTTTAGTTTTAGCGGTGTGCAACGCATCAATTTTTTTGGCGCAGATAATGCGTCGGCCAGTTATTTTTTTGGCTTGAGTCCGGTTGCGGATGTGGCTTTGTTTCCGAATTTTTATTTGTTTTTGCAACCGATGACGGAATTTAAATTGTTTAAAAGTCAAGCGATTGATCCTGCGGGAACGGTGCGGCACAATATCTTTTCGTACAGTTTAATGATTGGTATTCGTTACGATCCGGATACGGATTGATGTGTTTATGCATACTGCGGAAGAATGGATGCTTGCTGTATTGGAAGCACGAAAAAAAGAAGCGGCCTTGCGTGTCTTGCGGCCTCGTTTTCAAGGTATCGATTTTAGCTCAAACGATTATTTAAGTCTCGCGCGCGATGGTGTTTTGGCAACGTATCTGCCTCCATTTTTAGCGGATGTAAAGGAATCGGAGCAAGTGTATGGTTCGGGTGGCTCGCGCTTGTTGGCTGGGCATTCGGATTATGCCGCACAAACGGAAGCCGAAATAGCGCGGCATTTTAAAGCGGAAACGGCTTTACTTTTTAATTCGGGTTACACGGCCAATCTTGGTTTTTTTTCGGCCATTCCGCAGCGTACGGATACAATTTTATATGATGCGTTTATTCATGCTTCGATCCGCGATGGGATTCGGCTTTCGGCAGCGCGTTCGTGGAGTTTTGCGCACAATGATTTGAATGAGTTGGAAATGCTTTTGAAAAAAGCGTCGGGGCGAATTTATGTGGCGGTAGAATCTATTTATTCGATGGATGGTGATGCTGCGCCGCTGGCCGAATTGGTTGTGTTGTGTGCGCGTTATGGTGCGCATCTGGTGGTGGACGAGGCGCATGGTGTGGGCGTGTTTGGCGCGGTGGGCGCGGGATGTGTGGTGGCTGAAAATTTAGCAGATCAAATTTTTGCGCGGTTGGTTACGTTTGGTAAAGCGGGTGCTTGTCATGGTGCGGCTTGGTTGGGTTCGGCAGCCATGCGCGATTTTCTGATTAATTTTTCGCGTCCGTTTATTTATACCACAGCATTGCCTGTGCACGATTTGGCGGTTATTCGCAGTAGTTGTGCGGCGATGCGCGATGGGGATGCGCGGCGTAGGCAACTGGTTCAACACATTGCGTTATTTAAACAACTTGCGTTGGGGCGTGGTGTGGAGGTTATTCCTTCGGATTCGCCGATTCAATGTGTGTTGATTTCGGGCAATGCGGCTGTTCGTGCGGTGGCGGGGCGGGGGCAGGAAGCCGGAATGGATTTGCGTGCTATTCTGGCGCCAACGGTGGCGGCGGGGAGCGAACGGATTCGGATTTGCTTACATGCGGCAAATACAAAAGACGAAATAGAAAAAATTTTCGACGTATTGCGTTAAAATGAAGTATGAATGTATTTATTTCTGATATTTGGCTAATCGCTTAATACGATCCCCATTTTATGCGGAAAATTTTTGTTACCGGAATTGGTACTGATGTAGGTAAAACAGTTGTCTCAGGAATTCTGACGGAGGCCCTGCATGCCGATTACTGGAAGCCTGTTCAGACGGGTAGTTATTTTTCTACCGATTCTGAAAAGATGCGCAAATACATCAGCAATACCGTTTCTAAAATTCATCCCGAAGCATACGTCTTGCGTCAGTACATGTCGCCACACGCTGCTGCTGAATTGGAGCATGTACACATTGATCTCAATAACATCAACACGCCCCAAACCGATAATCCAAACATGATTATTGAAGGTGCGGGAGGAATTATGGTTCCTTTAAATAGCAAACATTTTATTGTTGATGTGATTCAGCGCTTGGAGGCCGAAACGGTTTTGGTGATTCAGAATTACATGGGTAGCATCAATCATTCACTGCTTTCGATTGATGCGCTCAAGCAACGCAATTTACCGGTTGCGGGTTTGGTTTTCAATGGTCCGCCGCATCAACTTTCAGAAGATATTATTTTATCGTATAGCGGTTTAACGTGTATTGGCCGCGTTCAAAAAGAACCACAGATCGATGCGAAAGTGATTTCGCGTTATGCCGAGGCGTTTAAAGGGGCGATTTGAAATTAGCTGCAATAGTATATTCACTATATACAGACACAATCTTCTTGTTTTTTTAGCTTGCTTGATCGTGATATTTATCTCGATGTCTCGTTATTTATCGCATTTCTAGTTTTTATTCGACTACTAGTGCTCGAAAAAGGTATATTTGGTATGCACCAAATCCATTACTCAATTTTATAATTTCAATATGAAAAAAATCGTACTCACATGCTTTAGTTTGTGCATGCTCGTGGTTTCTCTACTTGCGCAAATTCCCATGACGCGCAGCACATTTACTGGGCCATACAACGCCATTAGTCTTCCTGCGGCAACACTTTCCACCGCTTCTGGCGATGATGTGGCGCAAAGCGCAATACCGATTGGTTTTACGTTCAATTATTTGGGAACAAATTATACTACCATTGGTGTGAATACCAATGGTGCGGCTTCGTTTGATGCAACCATGTCAACATCAGGAACAAATAATAATTTGTTTGTAGCCAACGCTCCTAATACCACGCTCGCGCCTTGGTGGGACAATATTATTTCAGATACCATCCTCTATCAGCTTCAAGGTCCTCCGGGAAATCAAACCTTTACGATTCAGTGGATCAACTCGCTTTCATATTTCAACACGGCTACGCAGTTGTTGAATTTTCAAATCATTCTATACGAAGGAACAAATATTATTGAGTTTCAATATGGAAATCGGATTGCTGGTATTGTTGCTCCTAACGAATCAGCATCGATTGGACTTGAAGGAGCAACTGGTGGTGCTGGAAATTACCTCGATGCGGTTACAGGTTCGGCGTTTACAAGCAATGGTATGCTCAACGCGGCAACACAGTGGCCTGCGCGAAATTTTCGGTTTACACCGGGATTGCCAACAGCGATTGCAGCGGGTACTTATACCGTTGGTCTTGCCGGAAATTATTTTAGTTTGAGTGAAGCCATTGCAGATGTAAACCACCGCGGTATTGCTGGGCCAATTGTGCTTTCCTTGTTGGACGCCAATTATGATGTAACGCCAGCCAATGGAGATAATTTTTTTCCAATGCTTCTTGGTCCAATCGCTGGTTCTTCGTCAACCAATACGTTATTGATTTCGTCTGCTTCGGGTACGGCAACCATTGCTTCGGAAGGAACGCAAAACGGTAATTGTGGCAATGCCGCAGCCAATAATGTGATTAGCAATGCCAACGAACCTGTTTTCGCACTGGTTGGTGTTAGTTATGTAACACTTCAAAACATAAACCTGACATGTTCTGCGAATGGTGCTGTTGATCGGGGCTTGCAGGTAATTAATTCGTCGGCCATTTTAGGTGCGCAAAATAATGTGGCGCAAAATATTTCGGTTACGCTCAATCGTGGAAATATCGGATGTTATGGAATTAGTCAGCAAGCCATCACCACGCCAACGGCAGCAACTGGAGCAAATTCAAACAACCAGTATTTGAACTTGAGTATTGCCAATGTTTATACGGGCATTTACCTCAACGGCAATGCGACTTTTCCTGATTTGAATTGTAGTGTAGGAACAACACTCGCAACGCAATTCAATAGCATTGGTTCTGCTTTGGCTGATGATATTGGAGGTGGCGCGGGTAATACGGCCAGTTATGGTATTCGTGCAAATAACCAAAGTAGCGTGAGTATTTATAACAATATGGTCCGCAATGTATCGCATGCCGGAACGGCTTCTTGCGAAGGAATTGTGATTGATGCTGGGCAGGGAATCAATCATGTTTACCGTAACAATGTGCATGATATTACTTGCACAACAACTGCTTCTACGGCCAATATCTCGGGTATTCGTGTGAACCTTGCCAATACGGGTGCGCATACGGCATATATCTATAACAATTTTGTTTTTGGCATAGGCTCGTCATACACGGGTGTTGCTACGGCAACGCGAGCAGCGAAAGGAATTTTTGTGCAAGCAACTGGTGGTAATAACACGAGTACAATCCATGTTGATTTCAATAATGTACGCATGGATAATTCGGCTTCGCCAACACTTTCGGGAACGTGTTTTGAAGTTGGCGTAACCAATGGCCCAATTGTTAATGTGCGTAATAATGTGTTTGCCAATTTTACGGGAGCGCAAACGGGTATTGCGGGTCATTATATTATGGCTTCGCCTACGGCTACGGCCATCGGTGCTGCTGGCTCGATTGCTAATTTCAACGATTTTTATTTGAATGATGTGAATAATGGGTTTACGGGTATTGGTGCTGCAGTAACGTATGCAACATTGAACAATTGGCAAACGGGTATGACACAAGATGCCAACTCGATTGCGATTGATCCAGATTTTAGTTCGAGTACAAATTTGCATGTGTCGTCTGTTGCGTTAAATGGTACGGCTGACATGACGGGCATTACTTGGGTTACTACCGATTTTGATAATCAGCCGCGTTCGGTTACGCCCGATATGGGTGCCGATGAGTTTACGCCGCTTCTGCTCGATGTTGGCATTACATCTTTGCTTACACCAACAAACACAGGATGCCATACCGCAAACGAAGCCGTGATTGTCAATCTGAAAAATTTCGCATCCGTTCCGCTCGATTTTTCTGTCAATCCAGTTACGGTTACGGTCAATGTTTCGGGCGCACTGACGCAAACATTGAACCTTACAATCAATAGCAATGTGTTGAATGCAAATTTGCCCTTGCCTTCGGGAAGTACCTTGAATGTTCCGGTTGGAACAATTGCTATGGTTGTAGCAGGCACGTATGCGTTTGATGCGTATGCAACCATGAGTGGCGATGGAAATGTATTGAACGATACCATGCTGCAAACAACTGTTTCGTATTTGCCCGGTGTTGTTTCGGCATTGCCTTCGGCAGTTTGTGCAGGATCGCCAGTTACATTAACGCTTGATAGTTTTTCTGTTGGCGGCTCCATTCAATGGCAAAGCAGCACGGATGGTGGTTTTACATTTGTGAATGAGTCGGGCAGTGGTTTTGATTCTGCTGTATATGTTGTAGTCCCAACGACCAATACCATTTATCAAGTTTTATTCTGCGGAAATTTACTTTCAACCAATGTCTCGGTTTCGTATTATCCGGTAACTACGCCAATGGCTATGAACGATACGGTTTGCGGGCCTGGGCAAGTAACACTTTCGGCAATGAGTGCTGGTACGCTCACGTGGTACGCCGATTCGGTGTCCGGAAATGCGTTAGCAACGGGAGCAACATTCACAACTTCGGTTACGGCTACCGATACGTTTTATGTGTCTAATACAAGTGGAAATATTACGCAAGGCGTAGGTTTGTTTGATAATAGTGCTGGTGGGGGCATGTCGGCTTCTAACAACAATTTAATTTTCGATGTGTTTCAAAATTCGGTCTTAACAGGCGTTTATGTGTATCCAGCAACAGCCGGAAATATTACCATCGATTTGCGCGATAATGCGAATGCGCTTTTAAATACGGTTACCGTTGCCGTAACAGCAGCAGACATCAACCAACGCACCTTTATTCCGCTGAACTTTAACTTAACTACGGGAACAGGTTTTCAACTTGTACGCAATGCGAGTTCTGTCAATCTCTGGCGAAATAATGTGGGAGTTACTTATCCTTACACACTTCCTGGCGTTATCTCGATCACCACGAGTACTGCAGGAAATGGATTTTACTACTTCTTTTACGATTGGCAGATTAATTATGGCTGCGAAAGTCCGCGTGTTCCGTTGATTGTGGTGGTGAATGCTCCGCCTGCTATTGCACTTAGCGTTTCTGATTCTGTTCTGTGCGTGGGCGATAGCACAACCCTCAATGTAAGTAGTGCGAATACGAATTATACCTACAGTTGGTCTCCTGCCGGATCGCTCAATACGAGTGTTGGACAAACGGTTGTTGCTTCTCCTACGGTAACAACCATGTACACAATTAGTGCAAATGACTCGATTAGCGGATGCCGCAGTACAGATAGTTTATTGGTTACGGTAAATGCGTTGCCATCAATTACACTGACTGTTTTTGATTCGGTTATTTGTTCGGGTGCGGCTGATACGCTTGTGGCCTCTTTCCCAGTGCAAAGCGTAGGCTTGCCCGATAATAGTGCTGGTGGTGGACAATCGGCATCTGTCAATAATTTAATTTTCGATGTCTTTGCTCCTTGTGTGCTTGCAGGTGTGTATGTGTATCCGGGTGCAGCAGGCAATGTGGTAATTGAATTGCAAGACAATACCAATGCTGTTCTCAATTCGTTTACGTTTGTGGCAACTGCTGCGGATATTAATCAACGGACGTATGTTCCGCTCAATTTCAGTCTTACTCCTGCTACGGGCATGCAATTGGTGCGCAATGCAACATCGGTCAATTTATGGCGCAACAATGTTGGTGTCAATTATCCTTATACCATTCCGGGTTTAATTGCTATTACTACAAGCACCGCAGGAAATAATTTTTACTATTTCTTCTACGATTGGCAGATTGAAACGCCCGGGGCATATACGTACAGTTGGTCTTCTATTCCAACAGGTTTTACCGCAACAGGCGATTCTGCTTTTGTTTCGCCAACTGTGAACACACAGTATTTTGTACAAGTAACAGACACACTTACGGGTTGTGTGGCAACATTCAGTACCAATGTTGCAATTGCTAGTCCAGTGCTTGCAACCATCACAGGAGACTCAACGCTTTGTGTTGGAGATAGCAGCATGCTTGTTGCTGGATTTACAAATGGCGATGGAAATGCAACGTATTTGTGGAGTGCTAGTTTAGGAACAACTGATTCTGTACTGGTTGCGCCAGCAGCTACAACGACCTATTCGGTAACAGTAACAGATGGTTGCGGAACTACTTCTACGGCAACAACAACGGTTACCGTGAGCAATGGTCCACCAGTTGCCGGATTTACCTTTTCGGTTACGGGTGTCAATACGTTTGCATTCACCGATATTTCTACGGGTGCAACATCGTGGTCATGGGATTTCGGCGACACACAAACCTCAACGGCTCAAAATCCTACAAATGTTTATGCGTCAAACAACTCGTACACGGTTACTTTAATTGTTACCAACGGATGTGGTTCAGACACCATCACACAAGTTGTTGTAGTGGATGCTATTGCTTCGATTGATCTCGCTGCCGGACTTAGCCTTTATCCGAATCCGGCAAAAGATCAGTTTGCTGTTTTATTCCAAGCCAATCAACCAGAACCAGTAACACTTGTGCTCTATGATTTGCAAGGCAAACAGCTTGTTGATAAACAACTCGCAAACGTTAAAGCAGGTACATCAGTAACGTTAAATGTAGAAACGTATCCGGCTGGTATGTACATCTTGAAAATTACGAATACAGCAGAAACCGTTGTGATGAAAGTTGTTGTAGAATAACGTTTCGCAACATAAGCGAATGGATAAAAAAGAGAGGCTGTTCTTAGTTGAACAGCCTCTCTTTTTATGCTTGTTAAGCAATTGCTTGCTAATTTATCGGATCACTTAATCAACTGAAAAAATCCCGTGTATGTTTTTTCCATCTCGCGAACAGTTAGCACGTAGTAATACGTTCCGTCCACATATTGACTGCCGTTCCAGTCATTGGTATAATTTTCTTTTTGATAAAGCAAACGTCCCCAACGATCATAAATTTCTAAACGGTTGTTGGTGTAAAATTCCAAGTATTTGAATGCCAACAGATCGTTGATGCCATCGGCATTGGGTGTGATAACGTTTGGTGTTTCTACCGCAGCGGGAATGACTTCTACCACTTGACATAAACTATCGTCGCAACCATGATCGGTAGCCATGATTAAACACACGGTATAAGTTCCAGGCAAATCATAAATGGTGTTTGGATTTTGCTGCGACGAAGTTGTGCTATCGCCAAAATTCCATTGCCACGAAAGAATGGTACCAGCACCCCTTGACGATTGATCGGTAAATGTTGTGGGAACGCCCGCAATGATCGGTTGCGTAAACGTGAATGCGGCCAATGGTTCTGGATCAACAACCACCGGAATGGTAATCGGAAGCGAATTGCATCCGTTTAAACTGGCTTGTGCGGTGTACGAGATGGTTGTATCGCTCGCACCCGTATTGATTCCCAAATCGGAAATATTGCCTGTACCGTTTTGGTTGTTGCCATTCCAGGTAATGGTGCTGCCGGGCAAACATGCATTCAGCGCAATGGCAATGGGACTGCCCGAACATAAACTATCTGGATTGGGATTTGCCGTAACAGCAGGTGTTGGTAATACATTCAACGTTCGCGTTGGAAGCCCTGTTACGGTATTGCCACAGGCATCGGTAATGGTTGGGGGCTGAACAGTTATGAACGTTGTGGTATCGCAATAGTTCGGGCAATTTGGATTGGCAAATGTGAGCGTGAGGTTTTGTGCGCTGTAATTGCATGGAAGCGGCGTTCCAACAACCACATTGTTGGCCATCCACGGATGCGAAACCGTAAAAGGAGGTACACCATATCGGAACGTAACATTGCCTGTAAAGGTGCAGGTATTGGAACAAATGGGTGTGGTTTGTACCGTAAATCGTTGACCGAAACTTTCTACGGTTCGTCCCATCACATACGCGCTAAAAGGCCAAAGCGTTGTACTCGGGTCGTAACGAATATACGTTGTATTGCAACCGCTCCCCGGGCCTGTACGCGAAAGGTGCATGAAGAGCGGGAAGGTGCGCGTGGTGCAGGCTTGCGGGAAACAACACATCAACGGATTGCGTAAATTAAACGTATCGAGGTAAGCGGTACCGGGCGAATTTCCGGCATTGCCCGTAACCACAAATTGCTGCGAGGTATCGCAGGGGGTGCTAAACCACATGGCGCCTTGGCTCATGATGGCGGGGGTAAATGGATCGGCATAAAAACTTGATGTAACAATTAATCCCATGATAGCAATTTGTGCCGGAATGGTTACTTGAATGCTATCGGTATTAAATGAAGGAGCAATGCAGGAGGGCATCATACCACCCGTCCACAACGCGGTTGGGCCAGTTACAAGCGGGTCAACGGTAACGGGATAAGCGCGTTGTGGGTCGTTGAGCCAAGCATTGGGTACATGAATGCGCAGGTACGTTTTTCCATGTTGTGTTTCGGTTTGATAGCTGGCTACAATCCAATTTTTGTTGGCATCAAAACACAGCGGCGCTTTGATTTGAGCCGCAACTTCACCTGATGGCGAAAGCAAGAGGTAATCGCCAGCCCAGCCCTCTTTTGTGGCGTAGCCTTGTGTACTACTTTTTACAAGTTTGTAGCCATTCGGAATGGTGAGTTCTTCGGAGAAAATTAAACTGTTGCCGCTGCTCGTTTGTTGTTGATGAATGATGTAATTGTACTTAATGGCATTGACCCGAAATTGGAGTTGTTTGTCAATGTTGGGAACAATATTTTGCAGCAGGATTTCATTGTTTGTAACTTGAATCGGTGCTGTAATATTTTGCTTATTTCCGTTGATGGTACAATTTGCTCCAAACGAAACTAACGCGCCGTCAAACGCTGTTACAGCCATGCTGCCATCGGTATTCAAATACGTTGGGTAAGGTTGATTTGGTGCAGCCCAACCTGAATTTGTTGGACGTAATGTTTTATCAATGGGTTCCAATTTTCCTGGCGAAGCAAAATAATTGAGCGGCACGCTGCTGTAATGTATAATCACTTCTCCGTCAGGCGTGGTGTATGCACTAGAGAAAATGGTTCGTTCGTTGCTGTTTTCAATCCACAAATCGCGGTTGGGAAGTTTGACCGATTCTGCTGTGGGTTGCGTTGCGGGATGAATTGCAGCGGCCAATTCGGAATTGGCTGTTTGCGCAAAAATTGAAACGGGGGAAATTAGCAAGCCGATGGCAAGAATGCGTAACGTTCGTTTCATGGGAGTTTTGGTTTGGCAAACTAAAGTAGTTTTTTTTGGAGGCCAATCCAAAAGGAGGGAAAAAGAATACGTTTGCTTGATCTGATTTTTGTAGCGGAGGGAAGTGTTTTGTTTCTGTGCAAAAAATCCCTACTTCCCAATACAAAACTTCCCAAAGATATTCGCCAGCAAATCGTCCGAAGTAATTTCTTGCCCCGTAATTTCGCCCAAGTAGTGCAAGGCTTGGCGTATATCTTGCGCCACTAAATCGCCAGGGATATTTTGTTGAATGCCGTCGATGGTGCGTTGGATGGCGCTGTTGGTGTGGCGCAGCGCATCGACATGGCGAGCATTGGTAACAATGGTTTCGGTGAGGTTTACCGTGCGGCTATCGAAAAGCGAAACCAATTTCTGGCGCAGATCGTCGATGAATAATTTTTCTTTGGCCGATAAAAAAAGTAAATCAAACTCCGCATAATCGCGTTGTGCTTGCGGCAAATCTTCTTTATCAATTTTATTGCCGATGAGTAAAATTTGTGTTTCTGCACCCGTTACCAATCCGCGCAAGGTGGCTATGTTGGCCCGCAATTCGGCAGGCGTCATTTCTACCAAGTCAAACAGATAAATAACAATCGATGCTTCTTTGATTTTATCGAAGGTGCGCGAAACACCAATGGCTTCGATGATGTCTGTGGTATCGCGCAGTCCGGCGGTGTCGATGAAACGGAATAAAATACCATCAATCGTAATTTCTTCTTCAATCGTATCGCGTGTGGTTCCCGGAATATCGCTCACAATGGCCCGTTCTTCTTCGAGTAAGGCATTGAGCAAAGTGCTTTTTCCGGCATTGGGTTTTCCTACAATGGCCACCGGAATACCATTCTTAATCACATTCCCCACATCGAACGAGTCGATGAGGCGTTGCACAATTTTTTGAATGGTGAACAATAATTTTTTCAGTTCGGTCCGATCGGCAAACTCTACATCTTCTTCGCTGAAATCGAGTTCCAATTCAATGAGCGAAGCGAAGTTGAGCAAGTTTTCGCGCAGCACCGCAATTTTGTTTGAGAATCCGCCGCGCATGTGTTGCATGGCTACTTGATGCGATGCGGCTGAAGTAGAAGCAATGACATCGGCCACCGCTTCGGCTTGCGAAAGATCGAGCTTGCCGTTGAGAAAAGCCCGTAGCGTAAATTCTCCGGCCTGAGCCGGACGCGCACCATGACGGTACAAGGCTTGCAAAATTTGTTGTTGAATGAAAATAGAACCGTGGCACGAAATCTCGACCAAATCTTGGCCCGTGTATGAATTGGGTCCTTTGAATATTGCTACCAACACTTCGTCCAAAATCACCTCGCCTTCGCAGAGCAAGCCAAAATGCGCTGTATGCGAGTTTTTGGTGTGCAGCAATTTGGGTTTTCCCGAGCGCGTGCGAAACATCGACTCGGCAATGGAGAAGGCTTCTGGGCCAGAGAGCCGGAGTACGGCGATGGCCGCAGTTCCCTGCGCGGTTGCCAGCGCGGCAATGGTATCGGTGTTGGGTGCTACAAACATATTGGCCGCAAAGGTAAGGAGGAATCGTCAGCGGCTGACAAGCTTAAGGCGGTGTCAGAAATGCGCCGTCGATGATTAATAATTTTGCGCCTGATGTAGAAATCGAACGGTGCGAACTCAATGTGTCGGAAACAACATAACTCATGCCCGCACGCAAGGTGCTTGATTCGCCGTTTTTCAATTCGCTTACAAATTCGCCTTCTAAGCAATGCACAATATGTCCTTTCTCGCACCAATGATCGGCGCAGTAATTGGCCGAGTAGGTAACCAACCGCAAGCGCAGGCCATCTACCAACAGTGTTTGCCAAATAGCCGTTCCCGTTTCGCCGTGGTGAAGGGTTTGTGCTACGTTTGTCCAGTCGATGTGTTGAAAAGGAATGGTGTACATGCGAAGGAATAATGATTGTCGTATGCCGCCAATGAGCAGGTATGTTTACGCGGCTTTTTTCCGCACCACCACTTGCGCCACGCCAATAGAAACAATTTCGATGCTTTCGCCTTTTTCGATGAATCCGGTTTCAGCCGTTGCATCGTATTGTTCGCCATCAATTTCTACTTTTCCCGAAGGACGAAGTAAAGTGGTTGCGAAACCTTGTTTGCCATATAGTTCGGCAGTTTGTGAAGCTAAATCAGAACTTGTAAAACCATCGGTAGAACCTTGTTCTGTTTGCAAAACCATGTTGCCGAAGAGGCGTGTTCCAAACAATTTTTCGCCGAGCCAAAATGCGCCAACAAATGCTACCAAAACCGAAACAACGACGAGGGCTAAGGCTTTGCCAAATTGCTCCAATGCCGGAAGGGCAAATTCGCTGCCATCGGGATTGCTGCCAATCATGGTTAAGGTTAAACCCGTTATCATGAGCAGTATGCCGCTGATGCCCACAACACCAAATCCGGGAATGGCCACCAGTTCGAGCGTGAGCAAACCCACGCCAACGAGAAACACCACAATTTCCCAATGTTGCGCCAATCCGTCGAGGTAATGCGGCGCAAAGAAGAGTAGGGCCGAAGTGATGGCGAGCACAAGCGGAAAGCCAATGCCTGGCGATTGCAATTCAAACCAAATTCCGGCAATAATCAAGACAATTAAAATACCGCTTACCAATGGATGCATCAAAAACGAAATGGCCGAATCGATGAACGTGGCTTGGTGTTGAATAACTTGGTAATTGCTCATGCCATTGCGCGCTAAAATCTCGGCCACGTTTTCGGCTTGTGCTTCGCAGTAGTTATTTTGAATGGCTTCTAAGGTGGTAAACGTTAACACACGTCCAGACTCATTAATACCCGGAATGACAATACGCGAATCGTTCATGGCTTCGGCAATGCGTGGATCGCGGTTGTTGGCTTGAGCCGTACTGCGAAGCAGGGAACGCATATACGATTGGTATTTTTCGGGAGCTAAATTTCCTTGTTGATCGACTACGGTAGCAGCGCCCATGCTGGCACCTTTGCTCATGTATATACTATCGCAAGCAAGTGAAATCAATGCACCCGCAGAAGCGGCATTGTGATCGACAAAAACATAAACAGGACGATCGTAGTCGAGTACGCATTGCCGGATATTATCTGCCGCATCGAGCGCGCCACCAAATGTATTCATGTGAATGAGTACACAACTGGCATTCATAGCGCGTGCTTGCTGAAACGCCGAACGGGTTTGTCGCCAAGCGGGCGCACCAATTTCATCGTCGAGGTTGAACTGATAAACAATATGAGCCGGTTGTTCGGGATTTGTTCCGCCGTCTGTTCCGCCGCCGCCAGAAGGGGTAGGATCAACAAAAGGCATTGGAATACCAACGGGGAGGGCAATTTCGCCACCTGTTCCGTCTATACCATCGCCCGTGCGTTCGGTGCGTCCGCCTTTGCCTGCGCCTTTGGTTGCACCTGTACGCGCAGCAGCAGTCAGGCTGATGCCGAGCAACAAACCAAACCAAAGCAATAAACGAAACCGCGAAAAACGCATGAGTAGATGATTATTCGTTGTGCTAAAATAAGTAAATTATTGGAAATGACTTGTTTTGAAGTTTTAAATGCGAGTGGATTTTCTCCGCGCAAAATGCCAACGCAGATTTGAGACGTGAGACTTGAGACATGAGACATGAGACCGCATCGTTGGAGAGCGGAGAAACAGAGCGAGTAGAACGCGCACTCCACACTTCGCTCTGTTTCTCAATGCGGTATTTCGCCTCCTGTCTCAAGTCTCTTGTCTCAAGTCTAGCGTCTCATGTCTAAAAAAAACGAGCGAAGCGAGTGAGAAAATCCTAAACACAATCATACTGAATATGCAATTTTCACCTCCCTTAATTTTTTTCAAACACTTAAACAGCCACCGCGAAAATGGTTTCGATTCAATACATAAAACAGGAAGAATAATGCGTATTTTTGAACTCTAAAATGTACTCATCTTGATTGCTGAACAATTGCAGGCACTTCGCGCCTTACTTGCTACTCCACAAAACATATCGATTGTTACACATTGGTCG
Organism: Bacteroidota bacterium; assembly: GCA_013298545.1. Taxonomy (GTDB): domain Bacteria; phylum Bacteroidota; class Bacteroidia; order Palsa-965; family Palsa-965. Next base: position 26,840 of record JAAFIA010000031.1, read on the forward strand.
CCGGATGGCGATGCGATGGGATCTTCGCTTGGCTTGGCACAATACTTCATTAAAAAAGGACATGCGGTTACGGTTGTCGCGCCTAATGATTATCCTGAATTTTTGTACTGGATGAAAGGACACGATGCCGTCATTGATGCCACACAAAAACCGAAAGAAGCCGAACAAGCTTTTCGCGAATCGAATTTGATTTGTTGCCTCGATTTCAATGATCTAAAACGCATCAACGCACTTGGCGATTGGGTGGCTACTAGTGTTGCTCCTAAATTGCTAATCGATCATCATCCACAACCTTCCGATTTTGCAGCCTTTGTCCTGCATAGCGTTGCCGCTAGTTCTACCTGCGAATTGATCTTCGATTTTATGGCCTTGATGGGTGATGAAGCCTTGTTGGATAAAGATATTGCCGAATGTTTGTACACGGGAATCATGACCGATACGGGTTCTTTCCGTTTTCCGGCAACCACGCAACATACGCACGAAGTGGTTGGAAAACTCATGGGTGCAGGTGCCAATCATGCGCAGGTGCATGTGCGGGTGTATGACGATAATTCGGAAAGTCGGTTGCGTTTATTGGGTTTTTTATTGGCCAATCGGTTAAAAGTGCATCCTGAATTTCGGACGGCTTATTTTATGATGAGTGATGCCGATCATCACCGTTTCAACTACCAGAAAGGCGATACGGAAGGCGTGGTAAATTATGCCCTTTCGATTCGTGGCATTTGCTTTGCCGCTTTTTTTGCCGAGCGCGATGGCAAGGTGAAATGTTCGTTTCGTTCGCAAGGAAAATTTGATGTGAACCAGTTTTCGCGCACCAATTTTTCGGGTGGTGGACATGTGAATGCAGCAGGCGGCGCATCGGACGAAAGTTTGGAACAGACGATTGCGCGTTTTGAAGTGTTATTACCAAATTATAAAACTGCTTTACTCGAATCGTAACATGAAGTTGAATAGCATGATCCGTTTCCTTTTTTTTACGGGCCTCATGGGTTCGTTGCTGCTTGCTTGTTCTGAGCCGAAACCACCCAAGAAGAAACCACTCACTACGAAACAGGTAAAAGATGTTTCGATGGCCATGAATGAATGGGATCGTACACGGCAGAACGACGAAATCAATCAATACATCAAAAACCGCGGTTGGGAAATGCAGATGACTGGATCGGGCTTGCGGTGGATGCTGCTCAAAAAAGGAACAGGCGCGCAGGCAAAATCGGGCAACCAAGTCTTGGTGCGTTATAAAATCACCTTGATGGATGGTACGGTTTGTTACACTTCCGAAAAAGATGGGCCGAAAAGTTTTTTGGTAAGCCAAGATGATGTGGAATCGGGTTTGCACGAAGCCATCCAACTCATGCACCAAGGCGATCAGATGCGTTTTATTTTACCCTCGCACCTGGCGCATGGACTCATGGGCGATGAAGATAAAATTCCGCCCCGCGCTTCTGTTATTTACGAAATCGAATTGCTCGAATTGAAATGAGAACCTATTTACTTGCGCTTAGTGTTCTGGCACTCGCTTTTTTCTTGACGCGTTGCGGCGATTCCAAATCATCGAAATACCCTGGTTTTACCGAAGCGAAAGACGGTGTGTATTATAAATTGCACGAACCCGGCGAATCGGGGAAAAAACCAACGGCCAATGATTTTTTGGAATTGCGTTTGAAAACATTCAAAGGCAAAGAACTTGTTTTTGATTCCGAATGGCAAAGCGTGGAAGGAACAGTCATTGTTCCCTTTTCAAACAATCCGTATTACAGCATGTTGGCCGAAGGCGATAGTGCAACCTTATATGTGCCGCCTCAAACCCGCGAAATTTATCAAGAAGCCGATACCTTGCCACTCGAAATGCAGGTGAAAGTGGTGCGCGTTATTTCGGTACAGGAATACGATAAATTGGTGAAGCCAGAAGACCCCGATGTGTTGGAGCACTTGCTGATTGCCAAATACTTGAAAAAACAACACGTAAAAGCCGAATCCGATTCTACCGGAATCTATCAGTTGGCCATGGCTGCGGGCAATGGCGCTGCTTTGGAAGCGGGCAAAAAAGTGAAAGTACATTTCAAAGGATCTTTCCTCAATGGAACGGTTTTCGACGATACGCGGGCACGCAAGCAGCCTATGGAATTTAACTGGGGCGAAGAAGGGCAAGTAATTAAAGGTATTGCTTTGATATTAAGCCGTATGAAAGCCGGTGGACAAGCAAAAATAATCCTACCTTCGCGGCTGGCTTTTGGAAACGAAGGCTCAAGTACCGGTCTTATTCCTCCGCATTCACCCGTTGTGTATGAGATCGAGTTGCTTGAAGTGAACTAAAATGATGTCAATCTCTAATCAAACTATGAAATCAATTTCTAAAATTATTGCTGCGGTCATTATCTTATTAGGATTTATGGCTTGCAAATCCAAAAGTCCGATTGAAGGCTTTGAACTAACCGATGGTGGTACTTGCTTTAAAGTGCACAAAACTGGCAAAGGAACAGAACTTCCGAAAGACAGCGAAGTGGTTTTTATGACCATGAAATTTGTCAACCTCGACGATTCGGTCTTGTTTGATTTTACCATCAATCCACAAACTGGCGAGCCTTATGGTTTGAGTATGAAGAAAGCCGAATTTAAAGGCGATTTGTACGATATGATCCGTCGCTTCCACATTGGCGATAGTGTTACCTGTTATATGGAATTGGATACGCTTGTGAAATATTATCCACGCGAATTCAAATTGCCAAAGCCATTAGATACCATGAAATATGCTGGTTTCAGTTTCCGCCTCGATAGTATTTGGTCGTCGGCAAAATTGAACGATATGCGTAAGAAATACGAAGAAATGGCTGCGAAAGAGCAAGCCAAACAAAAAGCCATTCAAGACACACTCGGACCCATGCAGGCCCGTGCGCGTGAAAAAGAACCGAAGTTGAAAGAAGAAGATGCCAAACTCCTCAAAAAGTATTTGGCCGACAATAAAATCTCCGCAAAACCCGACGAAAAAGGAATTTATTTCATTGAAAAAAATCCTGGAACAGGTGAGGTAATTCAACCCGGAACACCAATTGGTGTGCGTTACAAAGGCATGTTCCTCGACGGTTCTATTTTCGATACCAATACGTTGCTTCCTGATGTACAAGATCCGTTGCGTTTCCGTGCCGGAATTGATCCAATGGTAGAAGGTTTCACCAGCGTTTGTTTGCGCATGCGTAAAGGCGGAAAAGTCTTGTGCATTTTGCCACCAGCAATGGGTTATGGAGATGGTTTAACACGCGTATTCGAAATCGAAGTGGTGGAGTTGGGCGATGAAGTGATGTCGAAAATGGGTCGCTAAATTTTAGAACGATGAAACTAACCCGCGTATTTGGTTTTCTCTCGCTTCTTGCAGCTTTGCTGATTACTCCGGCATTTGTCATTGCAGGAAAAGAAAAAGGCAAGAAGAAAAAGAAGAAAACAGAAGCACCTGCCGATGGCAATGTACGCAAGTACAAATCCAAACTGGTGAAGAAACCCGTAACGGTAAAAACGGCCAGTGGTTTGGAATATACCATTACCTCGAAAGGTGATGGACCATTGCCCAAAGCTGGCGAGCGTGTGAGTGTTTTGTATGTGGGCAAATTACTCAACGATACGGTGTTTGATGCTTCGTATAAACACGATAATAAGCCCTACATATTTAAGCCTGGAAAAGCACAAGTGATTGCAGGTTGGAATGAGGCATTTCAACTTTTGCATGGCGGCGATAAAGCCATTTTGCGTATTCCTGCTGCACTCGGTTATGGGGCGCGCCCGAATGGCAATATTCCGGCCAACAGCGATTTGATTTTTGAAGTCGAAGTGCTTGACGTTATTCCTGCACCCGCTTTCTGGGATGGAAAAGGCAAGGATACATTGACTACGGCAACAGGTTTAAAACTCGTTTTTATCGAACAACATAAAGACAGCATTCAACCCAAAGTTGGACAACGCGTAACGGTTCATTATTCTGGTTTTTTAACCGACTCGGCGCATACGATGTTTGACTCATCCGTAGAGGCTGGAAATCCGTATCAAATTACGCTTGGAAAATCAAATGTCATTGCTGGCTGGCACGAAGCAATCGCGCTCATGCACAAAGGCGATAAAGCTAAAGTAATTATACCACCGAATTTGGCTTATGGCGATCGTGGCTATCCGGGTGTTATTCCGCCAAAAGCAACGATTATTTTTGATATTGAGTTGATAAGTGTCAATAAGTAAAAAGTCAAACTCCAACCCGATGCCTTGTATTCGGTGTTAAACGAGTGGATTTCATATTTTAATAAGTTCCTGCATCAGTTTGGTGTGGGAATTTTTTTTGTTAATGGTGTGTGGTTTAACTCGCTTCGCTCGTTTTTTTTAGACGTGAGACGCTAGACATGAGACCGCACGGGCAAACGCACAGTTGGTGAGTTGGCGACTTGGTGAATGAATAAATTACCAACCCAACAACTCACCAACTCACCAACTCAACAATTCAAAAATTCATCCAGTCTCCAGTTACTTGTCTCAAGTCTCTTGTCTCACGTCTCCTGTCTCAAATCTGCGTTGGCATTTCGCGCGGAGAAAAAAGCGCGCAGCTAAAATGTGTGTTCACCATAAAATGTAGATACTATTTTATCATTTCGGAAAAATCGCTTGACAAAGCATTTCTTATAACTTATATTTGATACATAAATTAATTCGCGTAACCCAAATTCCCTACACATGCTCCACAATATTTACCAGCGTTTGTTCGCACCGTTCTTTCGTTTTTTTGCGAAGGTTAGCAACTATATTTTCTATAAAATTTTATTCATCGACAAACTGAAGCTATGGCACGAGCAACATAGCTATCCGGTGATGTTTAACCTGTTTTCGGTGCTTCGATTTACGTGGTTTGTTTTGTTGATGGTGTTTGTCGGCTTTTTTGCGTTTACAGGAACCGATCAATCGCAAGATATGTTGGTTGATTTGAATGAAGACATCAAAGCCATGTTTAGTACCCATGCTGAGGTTCGTGATTTGCCTTATTTGTTGTTTTTGATTTTGGCATTGAGTGCTTGGTCTTTTGTGTGTTGGTTCAATGCACGCATCATGCTTAAAACATTTCACATTGACCAGATTTCAGTTTCGGCCAAACCGCCTTGGTACACCACCGGATTGATTCGTCATTTGCCGCGTTGGCTTGGTGCTGCTCCATTTTTTATTATTTCCATTGGCGCATTTCAGTTTGATAAGCGCGATTATGATACTTCGCCCTTGGCTTTTTCTTTTTTGATCTTGGGTGTGGCGGCATACTTGTTGTATAAATTTCGTGCCCCCATCATGGATTGGGTTGCCGACCGAGAAAGTGTGCGCAAGGTATTGGGCAAATGGGCCGATAAGTTGCGGGCCGATCCGAATCGGTTTAGTTTAGAAGAGTCGGAATTGAATCGTAAAGGATTACTAGTTTTTCGAGCGAGTATTCTTCTTTCGGCTTGTTTGTTGGTTATTTTTTTAATTCCAGACTTTGGTTCTTCCGTTGCGGTTATTCTTCATCCAGGAACCTTGATTGTGTTGGCTTTGGCGGGATGGATGTCATTCGGGACAATTATTTTGCGCGAGAGTTTGCGTTCAAAAATTCCGGTGTTTTTAATTCTCTTCGTTTATACCGCAGTCATTAGTCAGTGCAACGATAACCATGCGATTCGGTTGGCGGGAAAGATGCGCGTAGAAGATGATCGGTTAGCGATTCGGCAGGCTTTTAAAATTTGGCTTGTCGATATCATCAAGCAAAAGAAATTTGCAGCAACCGATTCAATTCCGGTGGTTATTGTTGGTGCGCAGGGCGGCGGCATTCGGGCCATGAATTGGACCGCATCGGTTTTGCAGAAATTTTCTGAAACACCCGAATTGCGTGATTTCCGATCGCATGTATTTGCCATGAGTGGCGCGTCGGGTGGGAGCGTGGGCGAAGCCATTTTTGCTGCATATAGTTACGACGGAGCACCGTATTCAAAACCCATTGTCAACATGCTTACGGGCGATTACCTTTCGCCTGTAACGGCTGGTTTGCTTTATCCCGATATGGTGCAAAAAGCCTTGCCGTTTAAAATAGAATCGTTCGACCGTTCGCGCCGATTAGAAGATTCATGGGCCAACCGGTATTCTGAATTGTTTTCGCGATCGACCTTAGACAGTAATTTTTTGAGTTTATGGAATGCGAAACAACAATTGCCTGTACCGCATTTGTTATTGAATAGTGTTTTGGCCGAGAGCGGACAAAAATCGATTGTGAGTGATTTAAAAATCGATGAAACCTATTTTCCTGATGCGATTGATGTGATTGCGGCAACAGGGTACGACATGCCTCTTAAAACAGCCGCACTCACCAGCGCACGTTTTCCCTACATCACACCTGGAGGATTGATTCATTTCAAAAACCAATGCGAAGGCGGCCATTTGATTGATGGTGGTTATTTAGAAAATACCGGATTGGTAAGTGGTATGAGTGTGATTGCTTGCATCAACGATTTCATCAAAGATGAATCCGATACTTTACTCATCACCGATTTCGATACCCTTGTTATTCCGCAACACATCAAAGAGCATGTCGCGCCTATTTTAATGTTTCTGCAAAACAGCGATTTTAATTATGGCATTGCAAAACCAACACGCATTGGCCACGAGGCCAGTATTCCGCTCAAAGGATTTATCAGCTCGTGGGATCGCGAGGGTGTTGCACTCGATCAACAAATGCGCCGGCTATCTGGCAAACTCGAACGCAAAGTAACGTATGTGAAATTTGAACTTGATCGCAAGACAGCTGTGAGTTTACCCTTGGGCTGGTTTTTATCTGATCGTGCGGCAGAAATTATTGCCGCACAAGTCAATGCCATTGGACAAAAAAGCGAACTCAATTACCGCGATTATGTGCGTTTGCGAAAATCGTTTCATGCGCACGACTAAAGAAATTGTATCGCTATTGAGATTGAATTTTATAAGTATGCTTGCTTCTCATTATATTTGCTGCACATCAACCAGAAACAACGTATGTCAAACAACCTGTTGAAAGGCAAGCGCGGTATTATTTCCGGCGCACTCGATAGCAATTCAATCGCTTGGAAAGTAGCCGAACGCGCACACGCACAAGGTGCAACGTTTACACTTACTAACGCCCCAATCGCGATGCGCATGGGCGAAATCAATAAACTCGCCGAAGCAACTGGCTCAACCATCATTCCTGCCGATGCTACGAATATGGACGAGTTGAAAAACCTCTTTACCCAATCGACCGAAGTATTGGGCGGAAAAATTGATTTTGTCTTGCATTCTATTGGCATGTCGCCAAACATTCGCAAAAACATTCCATACACCAAACTCAATTACGATTTTTTCAATAAAAGTATCGACGTTAGTGCCTTCTCTTTGCACAAAATGCTGGCTACCGCATACGAACTCGATGCCATGAGCGAATGGGGTTCTGTGGTTGCACTTTCCTACATTGCGGCACAACGCACCTATCCATTTTATACCGATATGGCTGATGCCAAAGCGGTGCTCGAATCCATTGCACGTTCGTTTGGTTACCATTACGGCAAAGCCAAAAAAGTGCGGGTCAATACCATTTCGCAATCGCCCACCAAAACAACTGCCGGAAACGGTATCAAAGGCTTTGAAGATTTTTACGATTATGCCGATAAACTATCGCCACTCGGAAATGCCTCTGCCGAAGCGTGTGCCGATTGCTGCATGTTTTTATTCTCCGATTTATCGCGTATGGTAACCATGCAAAATATTTATCACGACGGCGGTTATTCCAACACGGGAGTGAGCGACGAAGTGATGGCGATGATGCGTAGCGATAACGCCTAGTATCTAAATTGTTTTTTCGAAAATCTCAGTTGTGAAAACAGCTGAGATTTTTTTGTGTGGCAACATTGCTTTTCTGCTCGTATTTTCTTGTGAATTTTCTTGACGTGCTGCGTACGATTCCCCGCCTAAGGCGGGGGCTTACGGTTGGGGTGTGGAAGCTGAAGTTTGTTCTTTACTTTCTTTGCTTGCCCAAAGAAAGTAACAAAGAAAAGGCACCACGAAAACCAACCGACAATAAAAAATGGCTTGACCCGCCTAAGGCGGGGAGCCGGTTAGCCATTTTTTAAATGTCGGTTCGCACTTTTCGCGGCCGTCTTCGCGCGGATTTTCTTGACGTGCTGGGTATAATTTTCCGGCTTAGGTTGGGCTTCCGAAACTTCGGAAGAAAAGGAAGTTTTTTTGCTTTCTTCTGGAGAGATATAGGAAATCTATTTATTGCAGAATCGTTGGTTGATGACTGAAAAAAGAGGGCTTGCGGTAAAAAAATATTAACACAATTTTAGTCGAAGCAAAAATGCCCTTCGTCTATGCGGCCTTTATTTGTAGTGCGTTGAAAACCGATCAAAAACACAATACGCGGGTTTATAAACAGGCTAAAGAAAAAAGGCGGAGCGACACTTGTCTAACTGATTTCAATTTTCGTATATTAGACACGGCAAACATCTTAATCTCATTTTTATGAAGCACACGTTACTCAGGATTTTCCTGCTTTCGTTGTTTTCGGTGTTATTTCATTCTCAGGCAAAAGCCTGTCATGGTGTAGCATTATCGAATTACAGCGTTACTGTTGCTGGCAATACCGTTACTGTTAACGGGAGTTCAGATCCAGCAACCTGCGGTTGTGGCCCGTATTACATGGAAGTTGAATTGCGTTGTTTGAATGCAAACTTCTCTGGTGCAGCTCCCGCTTGCAATGCCGTAACATGGGGCACTTATCCGTGGTACCATTCGTTGCTCAATGTACCAAACTATACACAAGCCAATGGCTGGCCCGACAACTGTGTGCTAGAGCCGTACACCCCAATTGTCATTAACATGGCCACGTTATGTCCAGGAACAACCTATTTCCTTCGTGCGCGTGAGCGTGTTTGCGCAGGAACAGCAGGGCCATGGACCGCAGCCACACAATTTGTAACACCCGGAGTGCCGCCTATTTTTTCGCTTACAGCAGCAGGAAATCCAACTTCTGTTTGTCCCGGTAATCCGACACAATTAACCGCAACACTCAATCCCCAGAACGCCTGCAACGGCTCCGGAAATCCAACATTTACATGGCAGCCCGGCAATTTGATCGGACAAACGGTGAATGTTAGTCCGAACGTTACCACAACCTACACCGTTACAGCACAAGGCGGCCCACTTACTTGCTATACCGTTACGCCCGCAACTGTTACCATTACTGTATTGCCACCACCTTCTGTTGGCGTTGCTTCGTTGCTACCTGCGCAGGTATGTGCGGGGGGATGTGTTACACTTACGTTGACCAATTTCTCAGGAAACCTGCAATGGCAATCGTCGCCCAATGCTATTGTTTGGTCCAATATACCTGGCGCCACAACAAACAACTATCAGTTCTGCCCAGTCAATGCCACCATGTATTTCAGGGCCGTCATCACAGGCGCGCCGGGTTGCGGATCGGCAACATCAAACGTTATTACCGCAACAGTTATTCCTGTTCCAATTGTTACCATTAATCCGCTCAATCCGGTAATCTGCGCAGGGCAAAGTGTAACACTTACTGCCGCTGGAGGTAATGGCTACAATTGGGTTGGACCCAATATTACTTCTGGAGCGAATACAGCCAGTATGACGTGCAATCCGGCAGTAACCTCAACTTATACGGTTACCACCACGGGTATTTGTCCCGGAACAGCAACCATGACCGTAGTTGTTAATCCATTGCCCGTGATAACACTTGCATCCGCAGCCATTTGCAATGGCGATACCGCGATGTTGGTTGCCGGATCAAATGCTAATACCTATGCGTGGAATCCCAATATTGGTTTAACGTGGATCAATGCCGCGCACGATAGTTGTTTAGCCAATCCTGCGGCAACCACAACCTACACCGTTACCGCAACAAGTCCAGCAGGTTGTACTGCAACTGGTAATGCTACGCTTACCATCAATGCCAATCCGGTATTGAGTTTGTCGGCATCTACCTTATACATCTGTCCCAATTCAACCGATACCGTTTTTGTATCAGGAGCTACCTCGTATTTATGGAGTTCGCTTGTAGGCGCAAATCCACTCACACCCAATAATTCCGATGTCGAATTTAATCCGCCCGCATCGGCCACCTACACCGTAACCGGAACAGACCCTTCAGGATGTTGGGATACAGCGGTAGTGAATGTCATTGTAACCAATGTGATTGTAGTTGATGCCGGATTACCCGATAGCATTTGTCCCGGACAGTCAACCGTATTGAATGCGAGTGGCGGCAACAATTATGTCTGGTCATCCAACAACCCCAATGCGGTGATCGTCAATGGCAATACCGCAAACCCAACCGTAACCGTTTCGACAACAACAATGTTTACAGCCAACATTACCAACCAATTTGGATGCTTTGGCGTGGATAGTGTAGAAATTCTTGTGCGTCCATTGCCCACACCCGATGCCGGAGCAGACACCAGTATTTGCATAGGCTCGAATGTTACCTTGAATGGATCGGGTGGCGGCTCGTACAATTGGGTTGGCAATAACATTAACTCCGGTGGCAATACCAATACGCCGAATGTTTCTCCCGCTTCGACATCGTATTACTACATGACCGTTACCGATCAATTTGGCTGTCAAGCAACAGATAGCGTACAAGTTACCATCAATCAATTGCCAAACGTCAGTGCCGGAGCAGACCAATTTATCTGCGGTGCTTGTGCTACACTCATTGCCACAGGCGGTTCGCAATACCAATGGACTCCACCAATTGGCTTGAGTGATGTCAACAACGATACCACACAAGCTTGTCCGCAAATGAGTACCAATTATGTGGTCAATGTTACAGACGGCAACGGATGCATCAGTACCGATACGGTATTTGTTACGGTTTATCCGCCTTTGCTCGTTCAAGCTTCAGCGGCACAATCCATTTGTCCTGGTGGCCAAGCCAATATCTCTGCTCAAGCACAAGGTGGCGATGGTGGCCAATACACGTACAGTTGGTCTCCAGCTGCCGGATTGGCCAATCCGAATGCTGCCGCTACAACGGCAAGTCCGGCTACGACAACCACGTATGTGGTTACAGCAAGCGATGCTTGTGGTTCGCCTGTTGCGATCGATTCGGTTGTGGTTAGTGTTTTTGCGTTGCCACAGTTGAGTATTGTTCCCGATGTAACCGAAGGCTGTGCACCACTTTGTGTCAACTTTGTTGGCAACTCAAATCCTGCGGCTGCGAATTGCAGTTGGGATTTCAACGATGGTACAGGTAATGGTTGCAACGTTTCGCATTGTTTCAATAATGCCGGTTCTTATTCCATTATTTATACCGTAACCGATTTGAATGGTTGTACCAATTCCATTACGGCACAAAACCTCATTACGGTTCATCCGGTTCCCGTTGCTGGATTTACGGCAACACCAACAGTTACATCCATTCTCACTCCGTTTATCAGTATTACTCCAAATTGTGTTGGTTGTACTTCTACTTCTTACACGATGGGAACATCCGATTCCATCACCAATGCAGCGGTTGCGTTTTCGTATGAATACGATGCGCCTGGATCTTATACGATTGTGCAAACTGTTACCAATCAGTTTGGCTGTTCCGATGTTGATTCGTTGGAGATTATTATTGAGCCTGATTACTCGATCTATATTCCCAATGCGTTTACTCCAAACGATGATGGTTTGAACGATGTATTCTATGCGTATCCCGTCGGCGTAGATCACGATAAATTCGACCTCTGGATTTTTGACCGTTGGGGCAATATGATTTTCTATTCTGATGATCCGAATAAAGGATGGGATGGCCGTGTACAAGGCAGCGATAAGCTTTGCCAGATTGATACATACGTTTGGAAAGTGGAATTTGTAGATCCAAACGGTGGTAAACATAAACTCATTGGCCACGTTAGTTTGGTCGATTAACATAACCAGTTTTTCAAAAAAGGGTTTTCGATTTCGGAAACCCTTTTTCTTTTCAACGAAATTTTATTCTTAGCTTTAATGTGATGAAAAAATACCTGTACGCATTTGTTTTCGTTGTTGTATCAACTAGTTTGGTGTATGCGCAACAGCAACCATCCAAGGCTCATTTTTTTGTGTCGAATGTTGGGCAGCTTGTTTCTACGCAGCTCGAAAAAGCAGATGATGTTTTATTTACCTACGCGCACCAAGGTACACAGTTGTTTTTTCGCAAAGGTGGTTATAGCATTGTGCAACACGTGCCCGATTCGTTGCAACGCAACACCACAACCTCGCGCACCGATATAGATTTTATGGTCAACCGCGAAGCGATTCCGCAACCCGATGCGGCTCCTGTAAATGTGAGAACAGTTTATAAAGGAAATACCGTTTACCGTGCAGCAGAATTTTCGGGAATTGTTTACACGAATTTACTTCCGGGTGTTGATGTGCATTTTATGGTTGATGGACATGGGCAATTGCTTCAATGCATCACCACGCGCAATGCGGCTACAGAAATTTCCCCGCCCATCATCGCTCGTTGGAACACCGGACAAGCAACAGGCGTTTTTTCGTTGGGCAACAATGCGGGAATTGTGTTGCCGAGTGGATTGATGATGCAGACCAGAGAACAAGTTCGGTGTTATGTTCCGTCGTTTGCGTATCGGCATTGCCGGAGTCGATTGCAAAACACAGAACAAATTTTAGCCATTCAGTTCATCACCTTTGCGGGTGGGAGCGATGCTGATGATTTTTGGGATGTTCAATTGTGCCCCAATGGCGATGTGGTTGTGGTGGGCAGTTCGGCGAGTGTGAATTTTCCGGTGAGTGCGGGTGCTTTTCAAGATTCGTTAAACACGTCGTACGATGCGCTTATTGCACGTGTTGATGCCACCGGAAATCGTGTGTGGGCAACGTATTTTGGTAGCAATGGGTATGATGTTGCCAATCATCTAATCTTGATCGGAAATGATATTTATGTGTGTGGACAAACCAACGGAACAGACTTCCCCGTTGCACAAGCGTGGCAAGGAACAATTGGCGGAAGTTACGATGCGTTTTTATTGAAATTGGACAGTGCCGGAAATCGCATTTGGTGCACGTATTTTGGTGGCAGCGTTGGCGAAAATGGCATCGATTTGGTTGCCGACGCGCAAGCCAATATTTATTTGGGTGGTGCAAGCAGTTCGCAAAATTTGCCCTTGGCCAATTTGGGATGGCAACCTACCAATGGCGGTGCAAACGATATGTTTTTGGCCAAATTCGATTCTACGGGCGTACCGCATTGGTCAACGTATTATGGGGGGAGTGGCACTGAAGATATTCATGCGGTGGCCATTGGTCCAAACAACCAAATTGTAACCTGTGGCGGAACGTTTAGTTTTAATTTTCCGGTTTCGGCCAATGCGTACCAGTCAGGATCGACGGGTGTTCCAGATATTTATATGGCCATTTTTGATACAGCCGGAAATCGGTTGTATGCGTCGTATTATGGTGGTTTTAATGCCGAAGATGCCTACGGATTGGAAGTAGATGCGCTCGGAAAAATTTACCTCGCGGGCATGACGTTTAGTGTCGATTTTCCGACCACGGGTACAATTTTTCAGAACATGCTTGCCGGACAAAACGATGTGTGTGTGATGCGTCTTTCGCCAACGGGTGTGCCCGAATGGTCAACGTTTGTGGGCGGTGGTGGAACTGATTTTACGTACGATCTGCATCTGGCCGGAAAGTATATGTACATCGCAGGACATACATCGAGTACCGATTTTCCGGTTGCGGCTCCTTCGTTTCAGGATTCGCTGATTGGAACAACAGATGCGTTTCAATTTAAAATGGACACAGCCGGACACATGATTTGCGGTACATTTTTGGGCGGTGCGTTTTACGATTCGGGCAATGGTGTGGTGGTCGATGCCGATACGAATGCGATTGTGGTAGGTTCTACCTTGAGCGTCAATTTTCCAACAACATCAGGTGTGTGGCAAACAACGAATGCGGGCTTGGGCGATGGATTTATTGCGGTGCTGGATGCTTCGTGCGAATTGCTCCCCAATGCTTCGGCCTCGGAAAATAACACAACACAAACACCCATGCTACTCGAAAATTTAGTACACGATATGGCTACGATTCAATTGCCGCAAAACGCCAATCTGCGCGCGATGTACGTGTATGACATGAGTGGACGTTTGTGCGCGCAAGGAGCGCAGACGCAATTTTCGGTGAAAGGATGGAATGCGGGCATGTATTTGCTTGCGGTAGAAGATGCGGGAGGGAATTGGTATCAGCAGGTTTTTGTGGTGCGGGATTGAGGGGTTTTTGGTAGGGGTAGGTGTGTGGGTGATCGTGTATTTGTAAATGGTTTGATTCATGTACAGCTAAGTTGCACTTGCGAGCGTTACCATGACAAAAGATAAGCCATAAGACCAGATTTTTGTGTATTTTGCTCTGCTGAAATTTTATACCAACAAATGGCAAACCAAAATCCAGAACAAATAGCCCGTGATCACATTGATAAGCAATTGATTGACTGTGGTTGGATTATTCAGGATAAGTCGAAAATTAACTTGGCCGCCGGACTTGGTGTTGTGGTCAGAGAGTATCAGACCAATGTTGGGCCTGCCGATTATGTTTTGTTTGTGAATAAAAAACCAGTTGGAATTATTGAGGCTAAAAGAAGCGATGCTGGTATTGATTTGGTTATCGAAGTAGAAGAACAAGCAGCCGACTATGCATCGGCAAAACTCAAGTACTTAAACAACGACCAGCTTCCTTTCGTTTATGAAAGTACGGGTATCGTAACTCGCTTTACAGATTACCGCGATCCCAAACCACGTTCGCGCAGTGTTTTTACGTTTCATCGTCCAGAAACTTTTGCAAAAATGGTCAAGGATGACAAAACATTAAGAGCGCGCTTATTGGATTTACCGAAACTGCTTGAAGAAGGTTTAAGAGAGTGTCAGATAAAAGCAATTACGAAACTCGATACATCCTTCAAAGAAAACCGACCGAAAGCCTTGATTCAAATGGCTACGGGTTCTGGCAAAACATTTACAGCCATTACGTTTATTTACCGCTTACTCAAGTTTGCCAAAGCAAAACGGATTTTGTTTTTAGTCGATACCAAAAATCTTGGCGAGCAAGCTGAACAGGAGTTTATGGCTTTTGTACCCAATGACGATAATCGAAAATTTACAGAATTATACGGCGTAAATCGACTCAAATCTTCTTTTGTCCCGAATAACAGCCAAGTTTACATTTCAACCATTCAGCGTTTCTATTCGATTCTGAAAGGCGAAGAATTGGACGAAGCTGCCGAAGAAACCAATCCTGCTGAAATGAAGTGGGAAAAACGCGAGCCAGTTCCGGTTGCATACAACCACAACGTACCTATTGAGTTTTTTGACTTTGTTATTATTGACGAGTGCCACCGAAGCATTTACAATCTTTGGAGACAAGTCTTAGATTATTTCGATTCTTTTCTAATCGGTCTTACCGCAACACCCGATAACAGAACGTTTGGTTTCTTCAACCAAAATGTGGTGAGTGAATATACTCACGAACAAGCCGTTGCCGATGGCGTAAATGTGGGTTTCAATGTGTACACCATTGAAACCGAAATCTCACAGCGAGGGAGCATTATTTGGAAAGGTGAATATGTAGATCACCGCGAAAAGTTAACGCGACAAAAAAGATGGGGGCAGTTAGACGAAGACAAAATGTATTCTGCTCGGCAATTGGATGAGGAAGTGGTTAATCCCAATCAAATACGCTTAATCATCAAAACATTTAAAGCACATTTGCCCGAAATGTTTCCTGACCGAACAGATGAAAATGGTGTGTTTGAAGTTCCCAAGACCTTGATTTTTGCAAAGACCGATTCGCATGCAGATGACATCATTCAACTTGTACGCGAAGAGTTTGGCGAAGAAAACCAGTTCTGTAAAAAAATTACATACAATGCTGAAGATCCCAAGGGAACATTAGCGAAATTCAGGAACGATTATTTTCCGCGAATTGCTGTAACCGTTGACATGATTGCTACCGGAACGGATGTTAAACCCTTGGAGTGTTTGCTCTTTATGCGCGATGTAAAAAGTTGCAATTACTTTGAGCAAATGAAAGGCCGCGGAACACGAACCATTGATTTGGATGCGCTGAAAAAAGTTACGCCAAGTGCCAAGTTTACCAAAGACCATTTTGTGATTGTTGATGCCATTGGGGTAACCAAGAGTTTGAAAACCGATAGCCGTCCGTTAGAGAAAAAACCGGGTGTGCCCTTGAAAGATTTATTGGGGGCTATTGCCGTTGGTGTTAGGGACGAAGACTTGTTTACTTCTTTGGCCGGAAGGTTGGCCCGTTTGGCCCGACAAATAACCCAAAAAGAACGAGCAGTTTTTCAGGAAAAAGCAAATGGAAAAACGATTGAGCAGGTGGTCAACGAATTGCTGAATGCGTTTAATCCCGATACACTCGAAGAAATCCGCTATGCTGTGGAAACACAACATGCGGGCGATTCTCCGCACACCAAAGACGAAAAATACACGGAACTTACAGGCACATTGCAAGACAAGGCTGCTGCCGTGTTTAATGGCGAACTGAATGCCTTTATTGAAAATGTCAGAAAAATTCATGCGCAGGTCATCGACCACATCAACCCCGATACGTTAGTGAACGTGGGTTGGGATAAAGACAATACCGAAAAGGCACAAACTTTAATTCAAGACTTTACGGCATGGATTGAAACCCACAAAGATGAAATTACGGCCTTGCAGATTTTTTACAGCCAACCTTACCGCAGACGGGAACTGACGTACAAAATGATTAAGGATGTGTATGAGTTGCTGAAAACCGAAAAACCGATGTTGGCTCCTTTGCATGTTTGGCGTGCATACGAACAATTGGGACAATGCAACGGCACACCTAAAAATGAATTGATTGCTTTGGTCTCATTGATACGCAAAATAAGTGGCATTGATACCAACCTTACAGCTTTTGACAAAACGGTGGACAAAAACTTCCAAGATTGGGTATTTAGAAAACAAGCCGGAACCTTAAAGTTTACCGAAGAACAAATGCAATGGCTACGCATGATTAAAGAATATATAGCCAATAGTTTTCACATTGACCGCGATGATTTTGACTTAAGCCCTTTTATTGCCAATGGAGGCTTAACCAAAATGTGGAATTTGTTTGGAGAACAAACAGATGAACTTATTAACGAATTAAATGAGGCGTTAGTGGCGTAATATGGATAAAGAATTCAATAAATATAAATTACCAGACAATTGGATTTGGGTAGAGCTAGGGGATATTCTTGAAACAACAAGCGGTGGAACGCCTAGCCGTGGTAGATCTGACTATTATAATGGAACAATTCCCTGGGTGAAATCGGGAGAATTAAATTATAATATCATTACAAAAACAGAAGAACAAATTACAGATGCTGCATTGCAAAGTTCAAGTGCAAAGTTGTTTCCTAAAGGAACAATGCTAATCGCACTTTACGGTGCAACGGTTGGTCGATTAGCTTTTTTAGGAATTGATGCTTCAACAAATCAAGCGGTTTGCGGGATTTTCCAGAATAGTAATATCCATATAAAATACATCTATTACTGCCTGATGAATCAATATTCATATTTGATTTCATTAAGTGCAGGCGGAGCACAACCAAATATCTCCCAAACTATCATAAAGAAAGTAAACATCCCCCTCCCCCCCCTCAACGAACAAAACCGCATTGTCGATAAACTAGATGAATTATTAAGCGAACTGGAAAAAGGCAAGGCGCAATTGCAAATTGCTTTGGAGCAGTTGAAGGTTTACAGGCAATCCATTTTGAAGCATGCTTTTGAGGGGAAGTTGACAGAAGAATGGAGAAGTAAACAAAAGAAACTGAAAACTCCTGATGAACTTGTGGCTGAAATAAAAGCATACAGAAAACAGCAATACGAAACACAACTAAAAGAATACAAAGCGGGGGAAATTAAAATAAAGCCAAAAGAGCCGAAAGAAATAATTCCTGTAACTGCTTCAGAAATTAAGGTATTACCTGAATTGCCTAATGGATGGACATATGTAAAAGTATCTTCACTTGGTGATATTGAAACCGGCACAACACCTTCAAAAGCTAAACCAGAATACTACGGTGATAAATATCCATTTTATAAACCCACAGAGTTAGATGCAGGGTTTAATGTTAGAAAAGCAAAAGAATACTTATCAGAAAGCGGAATAAACCAAGCAAGGTTTCTCCCTGTAAATTCTATTCTTGTAACATCCATTGGTGCAACTATTGGTAAAACAGGAATCATTAGAGTTGCAGGAGCAAGCAATCAACAAATAAACGCAATTGTTCCACACGAAATATTTAATTCAAACTTTCTATATTTTCAAGCAGTTGGGCAGCATTTCCAAGACCAAATACAATCAAATGCTGTGGCAACTACACTTCCAATATTAAATAAGTCCAAATTTGAAAAACTTGTATTTGCAATTTGTTCGCAAGAGGAACAGAACTTCATTGTTGATGGTATAGAATCCAAGTTTTCAAATATTGAAAAAATGGAAGAAACAATAGTTCAGAACATTGAAGTTTCGCATACTCTCAAACAAAGCCTGCTTCAAAAATCCTTCGAAGGAAAACTCGTTGAGCAAGACCCAAGAGATGAACCTGCAAGTGTATTGTTGGAAAGAATTAGGGCGGAGCGGGAGGCGTATTTGAAGAATAACAAAACGAAGAAGAAAGTACTAAATCAACCTCTTGTTGAGTTTCCTAGAGCTATACCTGATATTGCAGCCACTGATTTGCATGCAGGTATCATATCCATGATTATTGATGCTCATGTTTGTAATGCAAAGTATAGCGGAAAACTCAATCATGTAAAGTGTGAAAAGATTGCTGACTTGGTGGAACGAAAACTTGGTATTTCGCTTGGGCGAAAAGCAATGAAAGATGCAGCTGGTCCAGACGACTACCCTCACTTGAAAAAAGTGGAACACCGTGCCAAAATGATTGGTGCTTTTGCAACCGTACCATTAAAAATAGGGCATACATACAAGGCGATGAAAAATATGCCGAAATGTATTGAAAAGGCTCAAGTCGCATTATCTAAAACTGATTTGGAAAAGGTAAACGAATTAATCAATACGTTCCTACCTTTCGATCTTGAACATGCAGAATTGGTCGCTACAATCTATGCGGGATGGAATAATCTGTTGATAAAACAGCAAATTCCAACGGATGAAGAAATAGTATATGAATCCAGAGAAAACTGGTCAAAACGCAAGCTTACCATTCCACGGGAGAACTTCTTCAAAACGTTGAACTGGATGAGAGCGCACCACTTTGTACCACAAGGTAAAGGGCAACTTGTCTTAAAAAACAATAAGCATTCGTGAATGAGTAAAAAAGCAGCCATACCCATAAAGAAGAAGGCCGTTGCAAAAAAGGCAATTGCCAAGAAGGCTGTGCCCCAAAAGAAGCAACTGACGATTATGGTTTCTTCTACGGTGTATGGTGCACAATCTGACTTAAGGCAAATAAGCTCAATCCTTAGAGGATATGGCTATAAAGTGGTGATGTCAATGGAAGGGACTGTATATGTTCCTATTGGTATTTCTAATGAAGATGCGTGTAAGCAAGCTGTTGTCGATTGTGATTTGTTTTTGGGGATAATCTTTCCGCGATATGGTTCTGGCATTACTCACAAAGAATTTGCTCAGGCATTGGCAATAGATAAACCAAGGTGGTTTATTTCCCATCAATACGTAACCTTTGCTCGTGATGTACTTAAGCAGTACATGTTCAGAGGAAAGAGGAGAAACAGAAAATTCAAGTTTAGAAAGACTGATGTGATGGACAAGGTTGATGTTATCCATATGTATAATGATGCAATTCAAAATCATATAGCTTCCAGTATGCGTAAATCTCATTGGGCACAACCTTTTTTTAATACCTCTGATATTTTTCCTTTTCTAGACGAGCAATTCTCCAACATGGAAAAGAGAATACAGGAATTAGAAGAATTCAAAAAGAAGAAAAAATGACAGAAGAACAACTCATAAGAGACCTAAGAGAACAGGGCCAAAGCGAACAGCTTGAATTCATAGAGTCTGTTCGCAAAGAAGATATAGCCAAAGTGCTGTGCAGTTTTTTAAATGGTCAAGGTGGCCGTGTTGTGGTTGGCATTTCTAGTCATGACATCGTTCAAGGTGTTGCCAATGCAGATGAGCATCTTAAGGCTTTAAAAATGTATTTGGTTTCTGCGATTGTTCCAGAAGCACCAGTTACCATAAGTATTGAGTTTTTTGACGGTAAGGATTTGATTATATTGAAAGTTTACGGCGGCTCTAAACAACCTTATTTATATGATGGTAGCATTTTCTATCGGCAAAATGGCAAAACCGTAAAAGCCACTTCACAGCAAATTGCGCAACTGATTCACGATCGCCAAAAATCGGAAAAACATTGGGAGCGGCAGGCTGCTCTTGGTGTTGATTGGGAAGATTTAGACCAAAAACTGATTCTTTCAGTCATTAAAGAATCGAGAGCTAACCACAGGGGAAATTTTGAAGGAAATAACGTTATCGATTTTCTTTCGCACTACGGCTTGTATCAAAATGGTTTGTTTACCAATGCCTGCGTGGTGCTATTTGCAAAGAATCCTGCAAAGTTTTTACCACAAGTTCGGGTTCGCTTAACGGAATATAGCGAAGGAAAAACGGACAATGCTTTATTAAGAGACGAAGTATTTGAAGGGAATCTTTTCGCCATCCATGACAATCTGGAGCGCTATATTCAAAACTTGGGTGTCAGAAGTGTATTTGATAAGAATCAATGGAAAAGAATTGATTTTAAATTTCCACCTAAAGCCTTGCAGGAAGGAGTGATTAATGCTTTAATGCATAGAGATTACAGCACTCATTCAAGTGGCGTAGCAATAAGCATTTACTCCGACCGTTTTGTGATTTCCAATAGTGGTCATTTGCCAACTGGCTGGAAAGGAACAGACTTAAAGAAAGACCACCGTTCTGTGCCCAATAATCCTGATATCGCACATATTGTTTTTTTAAGAGGTTTAATTGACAAGCTTGGGCGGGGGACAATAAAAATAGTTGAGTTATGTAGAGGGGAAGGCTTAAAAAGTCCTGAATGGAAACCTGATATTGATGGTATTACCCTTACGTTTTATGGCCCTAAGGCATTAGCTGCGAAGAAAGATGTTTCTAAAAATGATGGTGTAAGTGATGGTGTAAGTGATGGTGTAAGTGATGGTGTAAATAAACTTGTAAATGATGGTGTAAATGATGGTCTAATTGATGGTGTAAGCGATGGTGTAAAAGTAGAGATAATCAAGATTGTGGGACTGATAATGGCTAAAGAAGGTGCAAATGCGCTCGATATAGCAACTAAAAGGGGGAAATCAAAGCCTACCATAGAAAGATACCTAAGAACAGCCAAAGAAGTGGGAGTAATAGAGTTTAAAGGAGCTCCTAAAACGGGCGGATATTATTTATCACAGAAGATGAAAAAACAAATAAAGAAGAAATGAGCAGCACAATCGTTCAAAAAATTTGGAATTTCTGTAACACGCTGCGCGATGATGGTGTGAGTTATGGCGATTATTTAGAGCAGTTAACGTATTTACTGTTTCTTAAAATGGCTGATGAATATTCCAAGCCGCCCCATAAGCGAAAGGATATCAATATTCCGGCAGAAATGAATTGGGAATCGCTTACCGAAAAAAGCGGTGATGAATTGGATCGCCATTACAATAAAATTCTTCGTTCACTCGGAAAGGAAAAAGGTATTCTCGGTCAGATATTCACGAAGAGTCAAAACAAAATTCAAGACCCTGCCAAATTGTATAAACTCATTCAGTTGATTGATGCTGAAAACTGGGTAGGCATGGGTGTAAAAGACAAAGGTGATATTTATGAAGGTATTCTGAAAAAGAATGCAGAAGATACCAAAAGCGGCGCTGGCCAGTATTTCACACCAAGAGAATTGATTAGCGCTATGGTAGAATGTGTTCGCCCCGAACCCAAGAAAACCATTGCCGATCCGGCTTGTGGAACAGGAGGCTTCTTTTTAGGTGCTTATGATTTTCTCGCTAGTCAAGATTTAGATAAATCGGAAAGAGAGTTTTTGAAATCAACTACCTTTTACGGGAATGAGATTGTTGCCAATACCAGAAGACTATGTTTAATGAATCTTTTCCTTCATGGCATTGGCGACATCAGTGCAAAAGAAAGTTTTATTGCTCCAGATGACGCTTTGCTTTCTACGCCTAAAACAACATTTGATTATGTTTTGGCTAATCCGCCATTTGGTAAGAAAAGCAGCATGACCATCACCAACGAAGATGGTGAAGAAGAAAAAGACGATTTAATTTACAACCGTCAAGACTTCATTGTTACCACGAGCAATAAGCAGTTGAACTTCTTACAGCACATCATGTCCATGCTCAATACAACCGGAAAAGCGGCTGTAGTATTGCCAGATAATGTATTGTTTGAAGGTGGTGTTGGCGAGAAAGTAAGACAGGCATTGCTTCAAAAAACAGATTTACATACCATTTTAAGATTGCCCACCGGAATATTTTATGCACACGGTGTAAAAGCAAACGTATTGTTTTTTGATGGTAAGCCAGCAAATAAAAAAGCATGGACAAAAGAAATTTGGGTTTATGATTACAGAACCAATGTTCATCACACACTCAAAAAAAATCCACTGAATGTAGAAAGTCTTCGGGATTTTATCAGCTGCTACAATCCCAAAAATCGCCATAAGCGAAAAGAAACTTGGTCTGAATCTAATCCAGATGGTCGTTGGCGAAAATTTGAATATGAGGAGATAATTGCCCGAGACAAAACGTCGTTAGATATTTCGTGGTTAAAAGATAATTCCTTAGCAGATTTGGATAACCTGCCAGACCCAGATGTATTGGCTGCTGAAATCATTGAAAATTTGGAAGCTGGATTGGAAAGTTTTAAAACCATTATAGCGGCATTGAATCATAAGTAAACCAACGGAAAGAAAATGAGTCAAAAGCATAACCATAAAATAGACGCAGACGATAGAAGCATCAGCGAAATTCTGAAGGATCAGAAGTTCACCATCGACTATTTTCAGCGTGAATACCGTTGGCAAGAAAAACACATCAAACTTTTAATTGAAGACTTAACAACAACTTTTCTAAAGTCATATAAGGAAGGCGACAAAAG
>JAAFIA010000032.1:0-13881 GCA_013298545.1 Bacteroidota bacterium
CCCACAAGCCACATACGCCATATCGGTTGCTGCGGATCCCGGACGACGCATGCCATGTGAGGCATTTTGCAAATGGGTAAACAAACGCATATAGGTTTCTTGCGTGTCGGAATCGCTGTACGGAAAACCGGTTCCGATGAGCGATTCGGCAAGTGTTGTGGCGTTAGAGCAGGTAATTTTTTTACCATTCATCCACGCACCGCCGTTTTCCCACGCATAAAAACACTCGTCCATATTGATTTCGTAAATCACGCCGAGCACGGGAACATCATCGCGCAGCAAGGCCACACTCGTTGCAAAAAACGGAACGCCATGAATGAAATTGGTTGTGCCATCGAGCGGATCAATGACCCAATTCCAGCGGCTTTTGCGTTCGCGGGTATGATCTTCTTCGGTAATAAATCCGGCTTCAGGAAAAATAGGTGTCAACGCATCGACAAAATATTGTTCAGCTTGTTTATCAACATGCGTTACAAAATTGCTGCGTCCTTTTTGCTCGATTTGATGCTGCTTCAGTTTTTTTTGTTCTTCGCGGATGTATGCACCTACACGCATACTCGCAACCTGAACACGTTCGCACAAAGCTTCTAAATCGGGCGTGGTCAATGACATCGGCGGTTGTTTTAACTTGTTTGTGCAGCTTTGTTTTTTGCCGCATGACGGCGTGTCCACCAAATACCAAATCCACCCATGCAAAATAAGACAAAAGCAATGACTTCGGCCTGTGTAACGCCCCAAGAACCAAGATGAAACAAGACTTCGTTGACACGAATGAGTTCAATGAAAAAACGTTCTGTTCCGTTGAGCATCAGGTAAGCAGAAAACAACAAGCCAGGAATTAATATGCGTTTGCGGAAATACCAAAACACGAAAAACAAGGCGATACAAATAACTGCTTCGTACAAAGGTGTTGGAAATACGGGTGCAACAAGTGCCGGATTGGTTTTGAAATCGCAAAAGATATTGGCCATGTATTCTGGATCGCTTGGCTGGTAAGGATTGCAGACGTGGTTCACATTATTGGGATAGGTGTATGACCAGAACCAATCTGGGAGAAAGCCCATCCAGCCTGGTTTGGCGGCGGTATTGACAATTCCCCAATCGCCATCGCCAGAAATTTGGCAACCCAAACGGCCAACACCATACGCGAGAAAAAGTCCGGGCGCACAAGCATCCATGACATGCAATAGGTTTAGTTTTTTACTGCGCGCATAAAGCAAGACTGCAATGCCGCCGAGAATCAAACCGCCATACATGGTAAAACCGCCTGTTGAGAAAATCATGTCGGACGGATTTTCGAGAAACGTGCCAAAGTTTTCGAGAAGATGGAACATTTTTGCTCCAATGAATCCAAACAAAGCAGCGATCAAGGTCATGTTGCCCACGTGGTCTGCCGCCGAAATTTTTTCTTGTTCTTCTTTGGGTTGTGGCAATTGTGCTTTTTTAGCTTCGTAATACCGCCAGTAGGCGAGGCCTGCACCAACAACCAGTCCGGCCAAAATACTGCCTTCGCCCGAAAGGATGTAGGCACGTGGATCGGCCCCAAATTTTCCGCCCGAAAAAGCTGCACCGAGGAGTTTAAACCCAAGCGCAAATCCAAAAATAAATTGGCCAATCAGTTCGCCCGATGTGGCTGGTAAACCTTTGGTAATGGTCCGATAAGAAACATGAAATAAACCGAGTTCGTCTTTACGACGCAATTCTTTGGCAAAGGCCCAAGCACAAAGCAAAAAAGAGAGTGCGACAAATGTTCCAAAACTTTGAAACAGTTTTAAAAAAGACCAATCGATTCCAAACAGATCGAGAAAGGCTTCGTGAAGGGATGGATACATAGAAAAAGTATTGCGGCGCAAAGATAGCCGACTTTGTTCGACTAGCGAAGTGCAAATCCTTAAAGGATGTGAATTGCCTTAATCCAGTATTACCGTTTCCCCTTGATCAGGAATTTCAACTGTTGCAAAACTTTTCTCAAGCAAGCGATCTCGAAAAACCTGTTGTGTTTCGTATTCGCCGTGAACGAGGAACACTTTTTTTACTTCCGAAGCATTTTGGCAGGAAAGAAATGTAAAAAGTTCTTCGTAATCGGCATGGGCACTATATGAACTGATGATTTCAACAGCCGCTTTTACTTCGTGCAACTCGCCAAAAATCCGAACTTCTTTTTTGCCACGCATCAAATCGCCACCAAGCGTATTGGGGCCGCAATAGCCGACCATGAGAATGGTATTGCGTTCATCGCTAATACCGTTTTTGACATGGTGTTTGATGCGCCCCGCTTCGAGCATACCCGAAGCAGAAATGATGATGCACGGCCCATTGAACCGATTCAACGCCATCGAATCTTCTTTGTCTTGAATGTATTCCAGTCCGTTGAATCCAAAAGGATCGTCATCTGTTTCGAGATATTCTAATAAGTCCTCGTTAAAACACTCAGTATGTTTACGCATAATTTCTGTGGCATTGGTCGAGAGTGGACTATCTACAAAAACCGGAATGCGCGGAAGCAATCCTTTCGAGCGCATGCGATCGAGTGTATAAACAATTTCTTGTGTACGTCCGAGGCTAAATGCGGGAATAAAAACTTTGCCACCTTGTTCCACACAGGTGCGTTGAATCACATCGCGCAATTTGAGTGCCGCATCGTCTGTTTTTTCGTGCAAGCGATTTCCATACGTCGATTCGCAGATGATGTAATCGGCTTGTGGAAATTCTTGCGGAGCGCGTAAAATCAAATCGTGGTAACGCCCTACATCGCCACTAAACGTAAGGCGAATGGTTTGTCCGTTTTCAGTAAGCTCAAGATGAACCGCGGCACTGCCAAGAATGTGTCCAGCATCTGTAAAGCGGAATGAAATACCTTTTTCAATCACATGAATTTCGTTGTAATCGACTGGCTCAAACAAGCGCATGGCTTCGCGTACATCCTCTTCCGTGTAAATGGGCTTGAGTGGCGATTTTCCAGTTGCCATTCTTTTTTTATTGATGAACCGAACATCACTTTCTTGGATGCGCGCACTATCGGTCAGCATAATGTTGCACAAATCGCGGGTGGCTGACGTAGCCAAAATTTGTCCGTTAAAGCCTTGTTTTACCAGATTCGGAATGCTTCCCGCGTGATCGGTGTGCGCGTGGGAAAGAATAAGCACATCAATGCTTCGTGGATCGAAACCGAGGTGCACATTGCGTTGGCGGTCATCGTCGCCCCGTCCTTGAAACATACCACAATCAAGAAGAATTTTTTTACCATTCACCGTAAGCAAATGGCGCGATCCGGTAACCGTGCGTGCTGCGCCCAGAAATTGTACCTGCATGACACAAATCTCCATGATCGGATTCACATAAGCAAGGAAATAAAGGGAATAAAAAAATACAAGTTACAAGTTCCAGATTCCAAGTTCCAAAATTGTTGCGATTTATATACATAAACGTTTCAAGTTTCAAGTTCCAGATTCCAAGTTCCAAAATTGTTGCGATTTATATACATAGACGTTTAAAGTTTCAAGTTCCAAGTTCCAAGTTCCAGATTCCAAGTTCCAAAATTGTTGCGATTTATATACATAGACGTTTCAAGTTCCAAGTTCCAAGTTCCAAAAAACGCGCATTGTTCACGCATAAGTTCCAAGTTCCAAAGAAGAAGACCCTCTTTTTACTTTGGAACTTGGAATCTGGAACTTGAGATTTGGAACTTGGAACTTGGAATCTGGAACTTGAGATTTGGAACTTGAGATTTGGAACTTGGAATCTGGAACTTGAGATTTGGAACTTGGAACTTGGAATCTGGAACTTGGAACTTGGAATCTGGAATCTGGAATCTGGAACTTGGAATCTGAAACCTGAAATATTTACTGTGTTACAACCCGTTGTGTTGTTGTAAAACGCTCGTTGTATAATTTGATGAAATACATGCCTTTCGGTTCATTGCTCAGATCGAGCGCATAATTTGTACTCAAGGCTTGCGAAATTTTTTCTTCGCGAATTTTTTTGCCATTTACATCATACACTTCAAGCATCACATCCTGCGCTTCCGGCATCGAAAGATCAAGTGTGAACAGTCCTTCGCTCGGATTGGGATACACTAAAATCTGTTGTTCACCAACTGGTTGGTCGTTTATGCCAACGGTATTGAGAATGGTGAAATTGAACCAGATTACCGCTCCAAAATCGGCCCCGAAATTTTTGATGATTGGACCGCCAATACGTTTGAAACGTGCATAGCCAGTTCCACCTGAAGGATTTGCCCAAAACGAAAGGCCATCGCCGCCATACAAATCATCGTCAAACAACGTAAACGAATAACAACCCGGAGCTAAATGGAAGGTATCGCGGAAGGTGGTGTTGTTGGGAAGACCAACACCAATGCCACGACTATACAATACGGTGCCCAATTCATCGGTCAATTGATAGGATGTTTCTACACCTTCGTTGTTGCTTCGCAATTCGAGGAAAAATGCGGTATCGGGAAATGCTGTTGGAACAGTAACTTTTGAATACGCTGTATCATCCATCACATACGCATCTGCACCACCATTGATTGACGTAAAATAAACTTTGAAAATATCGGTTGCAGCAGCCGGAACAACAATGCCCGGAAGTGTAATGGTATCGGTTTTCAGTGAAGCAATGCTTCCACTCCAGTTGTATGTTTGAACGGGTTGCCCAATATAACCGTAGTTGATCACGGCACTTGTGAGCGATGCACTTCCATTGTTGGTAACCAAAATTTGCGGGTTGCTGCAAATGGGATTGAAACGGGCGTATTCGTTCAATTTATTAGGACGTAAAATTTCATCGACAGACACATCGTTCGCATTCACTGGTGCACCGTACTGGAACAAGTAGCCTACAATATATTCATTACCCGCAGGGGCTGAGGTTGTATAAGGTTGCATGTTCAGATCAATGCTGTGTGTGGACGATGGTTGAACAGCCATATCGTATATGTATGGATAGACGACAGCGCCTGGGCACCAATTGCCGCGATCATACACCCAAGTTCCGCCTTGTGGATAAAGTGGATTTGCACCACATTTTCGCCAACGGTGAAAACGATCTACTTGATTGCCATCAATCACTAAATCGCGGTAGAGATCACAAAATTCGGAACAACCATTCGCATTGTCAGCACCATGTCCGGTGTGGTTAATGCGAATACGACCAAGCGCGGCATTGGCATCAAACGAAAGCGTATCGGCGGGTAAATAATTTTCGATTGGGTTGTTGGCATCGCCGATAATCCAATTTCCATTCCAAAGCGTAGAGTAGCCAAGCGGTGGCATGGGTTCAGGTCCTTCGACAAGTGCAAAATCGAGTGTTAAGACCCAGCCACGTCCGATGTTTGTTTCGTAACCTGTATGCACATACCCAATTTCGATGGAGTCGTGAAGGAGGTAGGCAAAATCGCTGATGTCGGCATGCCACATAAAATTCCAAGAACCGTTAAACGAATTGCCATACGGTGTAATGAAACGAACCATTTCGAGATTGAGTGGAATGGAATCGACTCCGCCTTTGCGACGCAACCAAATTTGGTCGATGTAATCCCACTCGCCACAATTTTGGTTGGTTGGACAACGGTACGACATATACACAAGTGCTTTGCGGTAATGCGTGGCGGTTGATGGAAACACGCCCCAAGCCTTGTATTCGTTCGAGCCGAGGTTAGGATCGGTTACGACTAGTTGCTGGTTATGCGTAATGATGTGCGTGGTATCGCCGTTTGCTGCATGAAGTTTGGGAAGTGCAAGGCATAGCGCAATGGCAAGTGCGAAAAGAAGTTTATACATGGATTTGTTTTTATGTTGAGCGAAACAAAGCTACACTTATTCGTTTATTGCTGACGTATTTTCGCTTTTCATTTGGTTGAATTAGGGGCGAAAGCAGGAAAATATTGTCAGGATTCAATTTATGCAAACGCTTACTTGCTAGTTATTATATTTGTACTATATTAGCCATCGAAAGCACACACTTTCTAGTTAAAGAATACACACAAAACACAACTTATGAAACAATCCCGTTTAGCCTTATGGGCTTTCTTGTTATGCTTATGTCCGCTATTTTCGTTCGGGCAGGTAACAGGTATTCAGACTGTTCCGGGTAGCTTTGCTACATTAGAAGCAGCGGTAACAGCACTCAACGCAACTGGTGTTGGTGCTGGTGGTGCAACGATCAATGTTGCAGCCGGATACACCGAAACACCAACCACATCGCTCATTTTGACGATGGCTACCAATGGACCAACCGCGGCCAACCCTTTGGTCATCCAAAAATCAGGATCAGGCGCAAATCCGTTGATTACGGCATTTACGCCAGGTGTATCGACTACTGTTGATGGTATTTTTATCCTCAATGGAGTAGATTATGTTACCATCAACGGCATCGACTTGCAAGAAAATGCGGCCAATGCAACGGCTACCACACAAATGGAATGGGGCTACGCCTTGACCAAAACCGCTGGTACAAATGGTGCACAGTACAATACCATTAAAAATTGTACCGTTACCTTAAATAAAGCCAATACCGCTTCGGTTGGTATTTATTTGGGCAATCACCTTTCTAATGTTACAACGGCATTGACTGTTTCGTCGGTCGCTGGCCCAAACTCGTTCAATAAATTTTATAACAATACGGTTGCAAATTGTTATGGCGGCTATTCGATAACAGGCTTTGCTGCTGCCGCGCCATACGATTTTTACGACCAAAGCAATCAGATTGGTACAGATGGTGTAAGTACACGTCGCAGTCAGATTACCAATTTTGGTGGTACTGCAACAGCCGCCAGTGGTATTACTGCAACCAACCAAAATGGCTTGAGTATTTTCAAAACATACATCAACAACAATGGTGGTGCGCCACAATTGGGAACGCTGAACGGGATTAATACCGTAACGGGTTTAAATTCCAGTCTGAATATCTATAATGATACGCTTACATTGTCGAGTGCATCTACAACAGGTGCAGCTTTAGTAGCGATTAACAATTCGATTGGTGGAACAGGTGCTGGAAATACTGTTAATATTTATAACAACGTTGTTGATGCTTGTACTTATACAACCAATACCACGGGTTTGTTTCGAGGTATTTTTTCTTCCGCTTCGGCATCGTACACCAATATATACAACAATAAAGTAACCAACAATTCGATGCCCGGTACAGGCGAATTGAGTGGTATTTATTATTCCGGTTCAAGTGCTACACTTTGCTTGGTGGTTAACCTCAACGACAATGTCGTAAGCGGAAATACCAAAACAGGAACAGCTGGGATCATGTATTTAGTTTATGCAAGTGGTAGTACCAATACAACCAATTGCTACAACAACCAATTGTTTAACAACAACAACAGCCCATCGAGTGGCGGAACGTACGGATACTACAATTTTGCTTTTGGTTATAATGAAAATGTTTACAATAACCAGATGTATAACAATACTGGCGGAGCTGGTGAAACATACATGATTCACGCCCGAAGCGGATCTGGCCCTACGAATAAAGAAGTGTATGGAAACCTTGTTCATACCATTATTGGCAATTCTGCCGCTGCCACGGTTGGTGCTATTTATGTTGATTATGGTACAACGACCAATGTTTACAAAAACAATATTTATAACATTAGCAATACTTCAACAACAGGTGGTGTACCTGCTACGGCTGGAATCATTGTGGGTAGCAACGTAAATACGTTGACAAACGTTTACAACAATTTCGTTTCCGAACTCAAAGCTCCTAATGCAACTAGCACTACGGCTTGTATCATGGGTATTTGGTTTAATGGCTCGGCCACTTCGGTCATGAATGCGTATTACAATACCGTTTATCTCAATGCTATTGGAACTGGAACAAACTTTGGTTCTTCGGCGGTTTATTGCGGTCCATTACCGGTAAGTATTGATTTGCGTAACAACATCTTCGTAAACGTATCGAATGCCACAGGCACAGGATTGACGCGCGCCATCACACGCTCAAACACAACCATTACCAGTTATTCTTTGACATCTGGCTACAATTGTTTGTATGCAGGTGTTCCGAGCGCAACCAATTTGATCTATCATGATTTCACCAATGCGGATCAAACGTTACAAGCATTTAAAAATCGTGTTGGACCACGCGAGCAATCTTCGTTCAGCGCAATTCCGCCATTTGTAAACGTAGCAACTTCTCCTTACGATTTGCATTTACAAAATGTGGTTGCCACACAATGCGAAAGCGGTGGTAAAGCGATTGTTGGATTTACAGTTGATTACGATAATGCAACTCGTGGAGCAACACCCGATGTGGGTGCTGATGAAATTAGCGGCATCACCGTCGATATTGCTTCGCCCGATATTCAATACACGTTGCTTGCCAATTCGGCAGTTGCACCAAACCGTGTACTCACATCCTTTGCAACCATCACAGATCCTAGCGGTATCAATACAACCGTTGGAACACGTCCGCGTATCTATTATAAACGCACAACCAATGCGAATACCTATAACACCAATACTAACGCAACGGATGGCTGGAAATATGTAGAAGCAAGCAATGCCGCTTCGCCATTTAGTTTCACCATTGATTATTCCTTGCTCTTTGGCGGCGGTGTTGTGGCTGGCGACATCATTCAGTATTTTGTCGTTGCTCAAGATTTGAACGGTACACCAATTGTGGGTATCAATAGCGGTGGCTTTACCGTACAACCCGCTAACGTTAATTTAAGTGCGGCAAATTTCCCACTGAACAATACGATCAATCAATATACGATTGTAGCTGGCGCACTTTCTGGTGTTGTAAACGTTGGTCCTGCCGAGCTTGTTACTTCACTTACCAACACAGGCGGTATTTTCCAACTCATCAATGCGGGTGTTTTGTCAGGTAATTTAACCATCAACATCACAGGCGATTTAACTGCAGAAACGGGAACTGTTGCACTCAATCAGTGGGCAGAACAAGGCGCAGGAAATTATACCGTAACCATTGCTCCAAGTGCAGCTGTTGTGCGTAATATCTATGGTTCAAATGCAACTGCGGCGCTCGTTCGTTTTGATGGTGCTGATCGTGTAAATATTGATGGCCGATTTGGTGGTAATGGAACATACCTCATGTTCCGCAATACATCCAATGCCGCGCCTTCTATTGGTTATATCAATGATGCGCAAAACAATACGTTGCAATATACCATTGTTGAAAGCGGCAATACATCGACTTCTGCTACGCTAGGTGGAGCTGTATTTATTGGTACTGCGCTAGCAGGTGGAACAGGTAACGATAACATCAGCATCAACAACTGCGAAATTCGTGATCGTAGTGATGTGGCTGGAACAGCTGCTTTTGCAATCAATATTGTTGGTACAAACGGAACAATTCCGCAATACAACAGCAACATTACGATTGCCAACAACAGCATCCACGATTGGTTTTTACTCAATGGAACGAGCTATGCCATCAACACCGGTGTGGGTGCAACGGCCATGACCATTCAAGGCAATAGCTTCTACCAAACAGCAACGCGTACCAATACGCTTTCTGGTGGTGTTATTCGTGCCATTAACATCTCGTTTACTTCAACGGTAAACAACAATGGTGGAAATACCATCTCGGGCAATTTTATCGGTGGTTCTGCTCCTGGCGCAACTGGTAGCGATATGATTTTGACCGTTTCTGGTGTTGGTACATCGCAAGCATTTGGTGGTATCAGTGTAGTTACTGGATTGATCCCCAATCAAATTCAAGGCAATGTGATTCGTAAAATTGATTTTACAACAAACACACCAACCGCTGCTGCTACCAATTGGTTTGGAATTAATCTTGGTCAAGGTATTCACAATGTTGGTTCAACAACTGGCAATACCATTGGTGATCTAGCTACAAACAACTCCATTAAAATTACGCTCAATGCGGGTGGTGCTGTAAGTAATTTCCTTGCAGGTATTCTTGCAGCTACGACAGCAGGATCGTACAACATGCAAAATAACACCATTGCTGGTATTACAATTGCAGGTACAACCACGGGTGCTGTTATTCCGCAATGGATTCAGATTCAAGGAACACCTTCGCAAACAACGATTGTTTCTAACAATATCATCGGAGGTACACTCGCAAATAGCATTCAAAACAACGTTACTACTGCTGCGGCTATCTCTTTTGGAATTCGTCAAGTAACTTCATCTGGTGCAGCAGTTACGTTGAACAATAATATTATTCGCAACATCACCGATAATGGTACCAATGCGGGTTCGTCAAATTTTGGAATTCTCATGACCAGTACTGTTGGTTCGCAAGGTACAATCACAATGACGAATAATACCATTTCGGATATGGCCATTGCCGCATCTCCTGCTGCACCTGCTTTTGTTAACTATGGTATTTCGATGCAGGGTTTTGCTGGGCAAACACACACCATCAGCAATAACTTGATTTCAGGTTTATTCAACTCCAATACCGGAGTATTTAGCAGTTATGTTGTGGGTATGCAAATTCAAGGCAATACAACTGGTGGTACGATTTCGAGAAACCGTATCTGGGATTTGCGCAATGCCAACACAGGTACTCCGGGCATGGCGGGTATCTATTTCTCTGCCGGTATCAATTGGTCTGTATCGAACAACATGATTAGTTTGTTGAATACAGGCTTTACAAACAACCTCGTTTTGACTGGTATTACCGATTTTGCTGGGCAAGGCGCAACCATGAACTATTATTACAACAGTATTTTTGTAGGTGGTTCGCAACCTGCTGGAACAACGGATACTTACACTTATTTACGCGGTGGGCAAGCGAATACAACGCTTCGTAATAATTTGTTGTACAACCGTCGTTCAGGAGGATCTGGTAGCCATTTTGCGGTTGGTAATGGTCCTGCTGTTCCTGCAATTGGTTGGAATAGCAATTACAATGCAATGCTTACTGCTGATACGACCAAACTTAACCAGTGGGGTGCTGCAACCAACAACATGTCGGCATGGCGCGTCAATTCGGGGGGCGATCTCAACAGTATTTATCAAATCACTTCTACGATTACTGCGGTTTCACTTTTCGTAAATCCTACGCTTGGCGATTTGCACATCAATACGTCAACTTATCCCGAAGCATTGGCTACACCACTTGTTGCTGTAACTGTTGATTATGATAACACAGCGCGTAGTGCAACATTCCCAACCATCGGTGCCGACGAATTGCCTTGTAGCGCCATTGCGTTTACAGTAACTGCTCAAACAAACGTTTCGTGCAACGGTGGAAGCAATGGAACAGCAACCGTTTCTGGTGCTGGTGGAAATGGCTTGACATACAGTTGGGCTCCAAGCGGTGGAACCGCAGCAACGGCTACTGGTTTGGCGGCAGGAACATACACCTGTACCATCACCAATATCTGTGGCAATGTTGGAACGGCATCTGTAACCATCACACAGCCTTCGGTTGTTACGGCTAGTAGTTCTGTTACAAACGTAACCTGTAACGCTGCTGCAAATGGAACAGCAACCGTTGTTGCTTCGGGCGGAACTCCGGGTTATACCTATGCTTGGTTGCCTTCTGGTGGAAACGCAGCTACCGCAACGGGTCTTGCTCCAGGAACATACACCTGCACCATCACAGATGCTAACAGTTGTACAGCTACACAATCTGTAACCATTACCGAACCAAGTGTGCTTTCAGCAACTTCGGCACAATCCAATATCTTGTGTTTTGGCGATAGTTCTGGAACGGCTTCGGTTACAGCTACTGGCGGAACTCCAGGCTATACTTATTCATGGGCTCCTTATGGTGGTTCTGCTGCAACAGCAACAGGTCTTGCTTCTGGTACATTTACTTGCACCATTACGGATGCGAATAACTGCACCACCACACAAACTGTATCACTTGGTGATCCGTTGCAATTGGTTTCGTCTGTCTTTGCGCAAACCAACCCACTTTGTAATGGTGGTAACGATGGAACAGCAACAATCGAAGTGTTAGGCGGAACTCCGGGTTATACTTATTTGTGGTCGCCTTCTGGTGGAACAAATGCTGTTGAAACCGGATTGACAGCAGGAACATATACTTGCGTAGGAACAGATGCTAATGGTTGTACCACATCGCAAACCTTTACCATTACTGATCCTGCTTTACTTGTTGCGACTGCTGTTTCGCAAACAAACGTATCGTGCAACGGTGGTGCAAATGGTGATGCAACCGTTAGTGTAACAGGTGGAACACCAAATTATTTTTACGCTTGGGCACCAAGCGGTGGTAG
Organism: Bacteroidota bacterium; assembly: GCA_013298545.1. GTDB lineage: Bacteria > Bacteroidota > Bacteroidia > Palsa-965 > Palsa-965. The sequence continues at coordinate 12,200 of JAAFIA010000032.1, forward strand.
CAATGCTACGGCCTCGGGCCTCACCGCAGGTACATACACGTGTACCATCACAGACGGAAATAATTGTACAACGACACAAACCTTCTCGATTACAGAGCCGGCTGTATTGGCTGTTGTTACTGCTTTGCAAACGAATGTTTCTTGTAACGGCGGATCAAATGGTTCTGCTTCTGTTATTGTTTCGGGTGGTACACCATCTTACTCATTTGCTTGGTTACCATCTGGTGGAACAGGTCCAAATGAAACAGGCCTTGGTGTTGGATCATATACCTGTACGGTTACCGATTCGCTCGGTTGTTCTACAACACAAACATTCAGCATCACCGAACCAAGTGTATTGGTGTCAACGGTTACAGCAACAACAAACGTAACAACCTGTAACGGTGCTGATGGAACAATTGATATTACCGTTACTGGTGGAACACCAAACTATTCATTCTCTTGGAGTAATGGTCCAGCAACAGAAGACGTTTCTGGTCTTGCCGCTGGAACTTATACCGTAATCATCACCGACGCGAATGGATGTACAACAACAGATTCTGCTTCCGTAACCGATCCAGATGCACCAGCCGTTTCGGTTACATTCCCGTTTGATACGATTTGCCAAAGCGATGCGGTATTTACACTTTCTGGCGAATCGCCTGTGGGTGGTACATATTCTGGTTCTGGTGTTGGTCCAAACAATACGTTTGATCCGGCTCAGGCTTTGCTTGGCAATAACGTTGTAACCTACACCTACACCGATGCGAATGGTTGTACCGGAACAACAACGGCTATTGTTTTGGTCGATGCTTGCACGGGTATTCCAACTGTAAACAACAACCAAGGCATCAATCTTTATCCAAATCCAAACAACGGTCAGTTTACATTTACATCGACCGAAAATGGAACAATGCAGATTTTCAATAGCCTTGGTCAAGTGGTGTACAGCGAACGTACAACTGCCGGAACGCAGGAGTTAATTTTGAATACTGTTGAAGCAGGTGTTTACTACATGCAGTTTACAACCGCCAACAATCAAGTAAAACAAATGCGTTTTGTGATTCAGCGTTAAGCTCTCGCAAACCAACGCTTACATTGCTAAAACGCACAAGCTACTCCGGTAGTTTGTGCGTTTTTTTGTGCTACGATTTTCAAAAAAAGAGCCGCTATAAAACGAACTGAAAACTGTATTTTTACACAAATTCAAAACACGGTATGAAACTTCAGAATTACGCACTCGGTCAATGGATCGAAGGAGATGGCGACGGTGTCGCTTTATACAATGCAGTAACCGGCGAATCGGTTGCTTCAGCCACAACCCAAGGAATCGATTTTAAAGCGATGTTGGAATATGGTCGCAAAACGGGCGGCCCTACTTTACGCAAAATGACGTTTCACCAGCGTGCACGTATGCTCAAAGCACTCGCACAATACCTCAACGAAAAGAAAGCATACTTCTACGCCTTGTCTTCTGCAACGGGTGCTACCAAAGGCGATTCGTGGATTGATATTGATGGTGGCATTGGTACTGTTTTTGTTTTTGCAAGCAAAGGCCGCCGCGAATTGCCCGACGAGCGTTTTGCGGTGGACGGAAAACCAGAAATTCTTTCCAAAGGCGGAAATTTTATCGCGCAACACATTCATGTGCCACTCGAAGGTGTGGCCATTCACATCAACGCATTTAATTTCCCTTGCTGGGG
>JAAFIA010000032.1:13891-49739 GCA_013298545.1 Bacteroidota bacterium
TGGAAAAAATTGCGGTCAATTTGTTGGCGGGTGTTCCGTGTATTGTCAAACCGGCAACTTCTACTTCATTCTTGGCCGAAGCGATGGCGAAAGAAATTATTAAATCCAATATTTTACCCGCAGGTGCATTTCAATTTCTCGCCGGATCAGTCGGCGATTTGCTCGATCATGTCGATTGTCAAGATGTGGTTACGTTTACGGGTTCTGCCGGAACGGGGCGCAAATTAAAATCCATGCCAAGTATCATCAACAACAGTGTGCGTTTCAACATGGAAGCCGATTCGCTCAACTGCTGTATTCTGGGGCCTGATGCTACGCCAGAAACTGAAGAATTTAAATTATTCATCAAAGAAGTAGTGCGCGAAGTAACCGTGAAAGCAGGGCAGAAGTGTACCGCCATTCGTCGTGTCATTGTTCCCGAAAATTTAGCCGAAGCCGTGATGGCCGCAGTCAAAGGCCGCTTCGAAACCAATACAACTGGCGATCCTTCGCTCGAAGGCGTGCGCATGGGGCCGCTTGCAAGTTTAGATCAAGTGGCCGATGTAAAAGATAAAGTCAGCCAGCTTATGCAAGCATGCGAATTGGTTTGCGGCAATTACGATAGCCTCGAAGTAAAAGGTGCTGACAAACAAAAAGGCGCATTTTTTCCGGCTACGCTGTTGTGGTGTGCCGATCCGTTTGGCAAAACACAACCACACGAAATTGAAGCGTTTGGCCCTGTTACAACGGTGATGCCGTACAAGAATACCGACGAAGCGATTGAACTCGCCAAATTAGGAAAAGGCAGTTTGGTTGGTTCGGTATTTACGGCTAACGACGATTTTGCAGCAGACATTGTTTTGGGTAGTGCGTGTATGCACGGGCGTATGCTTGTTGTCAACGCGCAATGTGCGGCAGAGAGCACGGGACACGGATCGCCGCTTGGTCATTTGGTACATGGTGGGCCAGGGCGCGCGGGGGGCGGCGAGGAAATGGGCGGCATTCGTGGTGTATTTCATTACATGCAACGTACCGCCGTGCAAGGTCATCCAACCACACTTACACGCATCACCAATCAATACATGCCAAAAGGTGCGCAGCACGAACACGATATTCATCCTTTCAAAAAACATTACGAAGATTTGCAGATCGGTGAAACACTCATCACGGCAAAACGTACAGTTACCGAAGCCGATATTGTCAATTTCTCGAATGTGAGTTGGGATCATTTTTACGCACACACCGATGCAACATCGCTCGACGGAACCATTTTTGAAGGACGCGTGGCGCACGGTTATTTTATTCTCTCGGCTGCCGCTGGTTTATTTGTTGATGCGAAGAAAGGACCCGTTTTGTTGAATTACGGTTTGGACGAATGTCGGTTTACAAAACCTGTTTATCCCGGAACAACGATCGGTGTAAAATTAACCGTCAAAGAAAAAGTAGATCAAGAAAAACGCACACCGGAAGATGTTGCGAAAGGCATTGTTAAATTTTTGGTCGATGTGTATGATCAAACAGGCGAAACCGTTGCCATTGCTACTATTTTAACCATGGTCAAAAAACGCGATCAAGCATGAAAACAGAACTCGAAACATACCGCTTTTTAGTAGAGCAAACCCGCAACATCGCTGTTTCTGTTTTGAAACGCATGGATGAAGCGCAAATTGATCCATATAAAGAATTTGAAGTAGATGGAAAAATTTTGAACAGTGTGTATTGGCAAGTCGGACACATGGCTTGGGCGCAAAACAATTTGGTTTTGCGCTGCAGTGGTGGCCCAAATCCAGAGGTAAAATGGTTGAAACATTTTGGTATTGGCAAGCCCCGAAGCGAGTCGCAAGGAATCATTGATTTTGCAGAAGCCCGTGCCGGATTTGATAAAGTACATCAAGTAGCATTACAACATTTAGCGCAAAGCGCGCCCGAGATTGTTGATCAAGATGCGGCATTTGAATTGTTTCCCGGAACAGGCATAAAACCAATACGATTCATGTTTGCGCATCACATCCGCCACGAAGGAACACATGCGGGGCAATTGTTTTTGTTGGCGAAGATGTATGGGTTGAAAGGGATTTGAGGGTTTAGTATGGGCCATTTTTTTTTGAACACGTGAAAACAAATATTGTTGAGCAAATACTGATTGAATATCGTAATGGCAAACGCTATTTTGCTGATATTGACATTGATATTGATAGCGAGTCTTTTGATGATCAGAATCTTCAAGACATTGTTTTTGAGAAGTGTTTTTTTTATTTGAGTTTTAGAAGAGCAAATTTGAAAAACGCAAAGTTTATTAACTGTAATATCAAAACATGCGATTTCAGGGAAGCTGATTTAACAAACGCACATTTTGAAAATTTATCCGTTGAAGGTACTCAATTTGCTAGAGCTAAAGTTGATGGAATTTTTTTTGATAACAACTGGGCTTACGGACAAAAAGTAACACAAGCTGAATTCGATGATTGGATAAAAGATTTTGAATACTAAGACATTGGTTTAAAACCAACAGATGATCTAGCCATTATCCGAATTGTAAATACCTAAATTAAATTCACGCGCGATGAATTATTTTGAATTGCAATCCGCTGCCGAACGTTATGCCAAAGGTCGTCCCGATTTTCATGAAAATACCATTTCGCGAATCGCTGCCTATTTAAACATCACCGAAAAATATCCACTTGCACTTGATGTCGCTTGTGGAACAGGGCTTTCTACAAAAGCACTCTTAAAAATTGCGGATCAGGTTTATGGTACAGATAGCGCTGATGAAATGTTGCGCAATGCCAATCCTCACGTAAACATAAAATACCTCAAGGCTTCTGCTGAAAATTTGCCTTTTGAAAACGACCATTTTCAGTTGATCACTGTTTCGTCCGGCGTGCATTGGTTCAACATCGATAAGTTTCTAAGCGAAGCGCAACGCGTTTTAAAAACAAATGCGCATCTGGTTTTGTACGACAATTTTTTTATTTCGGAAATGGTAAACGTCGATGCATTTAGCAATTGGTTTCCAGATAGCTACTTGAAGAAATTTCCTTCACCCAAACGAAATGAAATTTATAATTGGACAAATGAGCATACGCGACATTTGGGATTTGAAATGCTAGAAGAGGATGAGTTTAAAAATCCCGTATGTTTTAACATCGATCAATTGATACTCTATTTCACAACGCAGAGCAATATCACGGCTCAAATCGAAACAGGGCAAACGACTTATCTCGAAGTAGAGGCATGGCTCAGAAACGAATTGCAACCCTTCTTCCAAACAAGCGATCAGCAAACGATTAATTTCGGAAATTGGATTAAATACTTGAGGAAGTTGCGATAAACTGTCTCGAAAATGATGTCATTTTATATGATTTTTGGTCATGAATAAAACCATACAACAAAAAATAAAAGAAGAATTCGCATCCTTCATCCAAAAACTCCGAGCAGGCAATCTTACACCACTGCTCAATCTTGCTTTATACGCCTGCGTATATGTCTTCGTGTTTGCAGGGACAGGATCGTTCTTACGCTTATTCGATCGGTTTGACGGTAGTATTGGCATAACGGATGCGCTTAATAATATCCGTAGCGGAAGCAATGATGCGCTGGAGTTTGCACTCATTCTCGTGCCCATTACCCTTGTTATCCTGATTGCTTGGCTTTACTTGCTGCGTAAAAAAATGATGCAACACGCTATCGCACTCCCGCACAGCCTTCCCGCAACCATCTGGGCTTGGCTTATTCCATTCGTAAATCTCGTTTTACCCTTCCTGATTTTAAAATCTACGCAAAAAGCCATCCAACAAGTTAACGCATCAAGCACACCACAAAATTCGGCTGATTTATTGGGATGGGTGATGTTTGTAATTGGCAATGCCATACTCCTTGTTACATCATCTATGCATTACGGAAACTTCATGCACATTCTTAATTTCGTTGGAGGTATTTTGCTCGCTGTTGCGTATCATCGCTTGCGAAAAATGATTGCTACGATGCAAATCGATTTTGTGCCAACAAAAAATGAATAACAAAACAACCCATGCTCACCATCACCCGCACAAATTCAGCCCACCCCGATTTTCAAAAACTTGTTGTTTTACTCGATCGCGATTTAGCCATTCGCGATGGAGACGAACACGCTTTTTTTGCTCAGTTCAATAAAATTGATGCAATTAAGCATGTTGTGCTCGCTTATGATGGCGATCAAGCTGTGGGATGTGGCGCAATTAAAGAATACGAAGCCAACGTCATGGAAGTAAAACGCATGTATGTGCTTCCAGAAAAACGTGGGCATGGAATCGCATCGCAGGTTTTGCGCGAACTGGAAAATTGGGCCGCCGAACTCAACTATCAAAAATGTATCCTCGAAACAGGCGAAAAGCAACCCGAAGCCATTCGACTCTACCAAAAAAATAAGTACACCGTCATTCCCAATTATGGCCAATACGCAGATGTCGTCAGCAGCGTTTGTTTTGAGAAACAAATTGTAGCGTAAGCAATCAAAATAAATTAACTTGTACGCCTAAATCAAATCATCCAAACCATGAAAAATAAAATACTTTTTGTCCTGAGCCTTTTGTTTGGCCTCATGTTTATCAATGGCGGACTAAACAAATTTTTTATGTACATGCCGATGCCTGAAAATCCACCCGCAGAAGGCATGAAAGATTTTGCAGCCATGATGGAAATCAGCTGGCTCATGCCCTTGATTGCAGTCATGGAAATTATTGGCGGTATTTTAATCATCCTTCCAAGAACACGCGCTTTCGGAGCAGTTGTCATTTTCCCAATGATGGTTGGTATTTTACTTACCCATATTTTTGTCGATACCTCTACACTTCCCGTAGCGCTTGTTTTGGCTGCTATCCTTGGCTGGATCATGTACGAAAACCGCGCGAAGTATTTGCCCATGATTAAGTAAAACATATTGAATTATAAAGCATCACCCAAACGCGCTCATGTATTGAGCGCGTTTCAATTAAATAAACCATGTCAAAAGAGATCAACGATTCGGCAAGTGTAACCGCATACATTCAAAAGCTCGATCTAGCATTTGCCCCGCTCGTTGAAGCTGTCCGCAAGTTAATTCTGACCAGTAGCAACGAAATTGGTGAACATATCAAATGGAATGCCCCCGCATTTTTTTACACTGGAGAAATGAAACCCTTTGACCCCAAAACATACAAACGCGATTTGGTGGTCATGCACTTGCGAAAAGGATTCGTACTACTCGTTTTTCCAACTGGTGCAACCATTCCCGATAAAACCGGATTGCTCGAAGGGGATTTTACCGATGGCCGCCGCACAGCAACATTTAAAAATTCCGACGATCTAAAAACCAAAGGAAAAGACTTGCAAAAAGTCATTCAGCACTGGTTAAAACAAGTTGAAAAATAATGCCTCACAAACGCGCACGCATGAGAAAAATCCTCACCTGCATTTGTTTCTTGGCGATTACCGCAACGAGTTTAGCGCAACAAATCGTTGGCCATTGGAAAACGCCCAAAACTCCCGCATCTATTCAATATCAGTTCTTCGCAGAAGGTAAAATGCAATATGATTTTTATGGCGATTTGTATTCCTTCCGTCGCAAAGGAGTTTACCACGTTACAAACGATTCTATTTTTATTCAGTACGATTCACTTACTGAGACAGAACAGAAAATTTACAACGTGAAAGGCGAAATAGTGTTGCTTGACACACTTTACCTGATCAATGCACATACGATCAAACTGGCAAGTAATTTTTATTGCCACAACATTGCCGTCCCTCAAACCTATTCGTTAAACGATTCGATTTTTTTCAAGGGACAGATTTTGCGAACACGGCAAATTTTGTTTGACTTTGCCAAAAGTACCATGCGCGCCGAATCGTTCGCTCATTTAGATAGCGTGGCTATGTTTTTAAAAACGCACACAAAACTGAAAATAGAAATTTCGGTACATACCGATACCCGTAGTGCCAAATCCTATTCCACCTGCCTCAGTTGCAACCGAGCACGCGCTATTCACGATTATTTGGTTAGCAAAGGTGTAAATCCAAGTCAACTCGTTTATAAAGGCTACGAAGGATGCAATCCGTTGATTCCAGATGCAGAAATAAAGAAAATGCAAAAAAAGGAGCAGCAAGAACAAGCCCATCAAAAGAACCGACGGGTGGAATATAGAATACTGGAAATAGAATCTGTATAAATAAGGATATTTGGTGCTTCAAAAAGCCTATAAAATTCTTATACTTGCACCCGTATTGAAAAAACACTTTTCCAATGGCTCATTCTGCTGAAAACCACGATCACCACGATCACGATCACACCGAAGGAAACCGTCAGTATTACCCAAAAGGGTGGTGGGTTCCACTTATCGGACTTGCCGTAGTTCTCTTCGGCTTTGCATTCCTTGTTGGCTGGTTTATTAACATGACCGGCACCGATAAATGGGGCAAAAAAGACGAATGCTGCGCTACTGAACAGCACGGCGCTGGTCATGGCCACGACGCAAAAGGCCACGATGCACACGGCAAAACTGCCGATATGCACGGCCACGATTCACTCGCACACCCTAACGATCATGCTGCCGATAGCGCGCATGCCGGAATGGTGATGACCAAACTCGCTAGCGGTCTCGAACTCAGCGGTGCTGCTGACGGTATTGAATCGAAACTCGTTGCATTTATCGACGATAAATCAAAAGCCGTTGACAAAACAACATGGTTTGATTTCGACCGTCTTGTTTTTGAAAGCGGAAAATCGGTTCTCAACACAGCCGATCAAGGCACAAGCGAACAATTAGAAAACATCGCCAACGTGTTGAAAGCTTATCCAACCGTAACGCTCAAAATTGGTGGCTATACTGATAACACAGGCAATGCCGCAGCCAATCAAAAACTTTCTGGCGAACGCGCCAAATCAGTGCTCGACGAACTCGTCAAACGTGGAATCGATGCGAAACGCCTCGAGTCTGAAGGTTACGGCGATCAACATCCCGTTGCCGATAATGCAACCGAAGAAGGCCGTGCAGCCAACCGCCGCATTGCTGTTCGTGTAACACAGAAATAAGAATCAATCCATCATTAAAAATCCCCGCAAACACATTGTTTGCGGGGATTTTTGTATTCCAACATTCCAACCTTAAGCACTCCGCCTGGGGCGGGAATCGTACAAAGCACATCAATAACATCCGCGCGAAGATGTCAACGGAAGGTGCGAAGTTGCATTTGAAAATGAGCTAACCGGCTGCCCGCCTAAGGCGGGGTCAGGCTCATTTTCATTGTAATTTGGTTTCCGTTGTGTCTTTTTTTGGTTACTTTTTTGGACAAGCAAAAAAGTAACAACAAAACTTCCGTTTCAACATCCTAACCGTTAGCCCTCCGCCTAAGGCGGAGAATTGTACCCAGCACGTCGAGAAAATCCGAGCGAAGACATCAACAATCATTAAGAAACTACATTCTTTGATTATCGTTTATCATCCATTGAGCAAAAACACCAAACTTCAATCCTTCCCCGCATTCAAAATAACCTCCGTTACCTTCAACGGAACACGTTTCAAAATCGGTAAATTACTCATCACCGTTTGCTCGCCCGTAAACTGCGCCATTTCTGTTTCTGAGAAACCCGTTAGTTCCGGTACATCCAGTTGAATAAAGACATTCGTATTCGCTAACGTACCATTATTCCAGTCAATCACAGCTCCACCATAATCCCAGCCCAGTCCGCTAAAACCGAACGCATTGCCATTTATCTTTTGCAATTCGTCTAAACCCATACCCGGTAAAACACCCGCTTTTGTTTTCCAAAACAAGGTGTCTTTCAAAGGCTTATCATAAAAATGCTTGGCAATTTTTACCGAGGCCACACGTGCATGTGCCGTATCATTATACCAAATGATCTCTACTTCGTTAGACGTTCCTTTCATCAATTTGGTGCCCATCGTAAACGTTCCTTCTGGCCCACGAATGGTATCGTAAACAACCTGTTTAGCACCAAAAAAGGCAATGAGTTGTTTCTCGTCATTCACCTTCAATAAATCATCCAGTAACCACGATTTTGCCGGATTTACCGAGTCTGTGGTTGTATTGTGCGCCGTTGTTTCTGAATCGTCAAAAGCAACAACAGGAGCTTCAATACCTTCAGGACCACAAGCCATGATCAGCATCGAGATACCGACCAAAGAGAACATGATTTTTTTCATAACGTTTTGATAACGAAGACAAAAATACCGAAACTCTAGCAATGCAAAATTTTCGGGCCGAAATGCGTATTTTTACGCAATATTCGTTTCAGTTAATTTTAAGAACAAACGTATGAGTAACGTAGCCGAAAAACAAGCACAACAAACGTCAGAGAAATTGCAGGAATTTCGTGCACTCGTTCTGGCCGATTACCGTGTGGCCAACGAGAGCCGTGAAACCAGTCTTACCGGACGCAAAGAAGTGCTTACCGGAAAAGCCAAATTTGGAATTTTTGGCGATGGCAAAGAAGTAGCACAACTCGCTATGGCCCGCGCTTTTCGCCTCGGCGATTTTCGCTCCGGTTATTACCGCGATCAAACGTTTATGCTCGCAACGGGCAATCTGACCATTCAACAATGGTTTGCTCAACTCTACGCCCATACCGATATTGAAGCAGAACCTTCGTCTGCTGGTCGCCAAATGAATGGCCACTACGGAACACGCAGCATCAATCCCGATGGCTCGTGGAATGACCTTACCCAAATCAAAAATTCTTCTTCCGATATTTCGCCTACCGGCGGACAAATGCCACGTTTGCTGGGGCTTGCTTTGGCATCCAAACATTTTCGACACAACGAATTGTTACACGCTGCGGCCTACGCTAAGTTTTCGTCAAAAGGAAACGAAATTGCTTTTGGTACCATTGGCGATGCTTCTACTTCGGAAGGTTTATTCTGGGAAGCGCTCAATGCTGCGGGGGTGATGCAAGTGCCTTTGCTCATGTCGGTTTGGGATGATGGCTATGGCATTTCTGTTCCGAAAAAATACCAAACCATCAAAGAAAGCATTTCCGAAGCACTTTCCGGATTTCAACGCACACCGGAGAAAAAAGGATTTGAAATTTTCAAAACACGCGGTTGGGATTATGCCCACTTAGTTGAAACATACGAGAAAGCCTCGAAACTTTGTCGCGAAGAACATGTTCCTGTTTTGGTACACGTCGAAGAGGTATCGCAGCCGCAAGGCCATTCTACTTCTGGTTCACACGAACGTTACAAAAGCAAAGAACGTTTGCAATGGGAACAAGATTTCGACTGCATCAAAAAAATGCGCGAATGGATTTTGGCTACCGGAATTGCTACCGAAGCCGAACTCGAAACCATCGAAAACGAATCGAAAGAAAAAGTAAAGCAGGCGCGCCGCGCTGCGTGGGAAGCCTATCTCGCGCCATTGAAAAATGAACAACGCGATGCATTGGCAATGCTCGACGAATTGGCGCAGCAAAGCGATAATAGCGCATTCATTACCAAAGTGCGCAACGATTTGGCTGGACAAACAGAACCCATTCGCCGCGATATTTTTGGCGCACTCAAAACCGCGATGCGTTATACGCGCACCGAAAATTGTGCTGCAAAAACAAAAATCTCAACATGGCTTACTGAAAATACGGCGCGTAATTTTGAACGGTACAGCGCAAAATTATACAGCGGAACAGCATTAAACGTCAATCCGCTTGCGCCAACATACGAAGCCGAAGACAAACAATGCGATGGCCGCGAAATTTTGCGCGACAATTTCGATTCCATTCTCGCACGTCATCCCGAAGTTGCCATTTTTGGCGAAGACTCTGGATTTATTGGCGGTGTGAATCAGGGTCTCGAAGGCTTGCAAAAAAAATACGGCGAGATTCGTGTCTTTGATACCGGAATCCGCGAAGCAACGATTCTCGGACAAGCCATTGGTATGGCCATGCGTGGCTTACGACCCATTGCCGAAATTCAATACCTCGATTATTTACTGTACGCGCTGCAAATCATGAGCGATGATTTGTCAACCTTGCAATGGCGTACGATGGGCGGACAAAAAGCTCCCGTGATCATCCGCACACGTGGCCACCGCCTCGAAGGTGTTTGGCATTCGGGATCACCGATGGGTATGATTATTCATGCCTTGCGTGGTATGTATGTGTGTGTGCCGCGCAACATGGTACAAGCCGCAGGATTCTACAACACCTTACTCCGTGGCGATGAACCCGGAATTATTGTTGAGCCGCTCAACAGCTACCGCCTCAAAGAACGCACTCCAACCAACTGGGGCGATTTCTGTACACCACTTGGTGTTCCTGAAACACTGCGCGAAGGAACAGATGTAACCGTTGTAAGCTATGGCCCAACTTTGCGTTTGGCCTTGGATGCTGCCCGTCAGTTGCAAGAAGCCAATATCTCAGTAGAGGTCATCGACGTGCAAACTTTATTGCCATTCGATTTGAATCACCACATTGTCAAATCGCTTGCAAAAACCAACCGTGTACTTTTCTTAGACGAAGATGTACCGGGTGGAGCTTCGGCTTACATGATGCAACAAGTGCTCGAAGTGCAAGGCGGCTATCAATACCTCGATGCTGCGCCACGCACACTCGCCGCACAAGAACACCGTCCGGCCTACGGATCTGATGGCGATTATTTCAGCAAACCATCAACCGAAAATATCTACGATGCGATTTATGCCATGATGCACGAATCGAATCCCGTAAAATGGCCAGCACTTTATTAATCAGATAAACACAACGGGCCGTCTTTTCTATCAGAAGACGGCCCTTTTTTCTTCACACGATGCAACGCATTACCGAATCCGAATCGCATTACAATAACTTGGAAACGATGTCAACAACCGAACTGTTGACATACATCAACGCCGAGGATAAAACCGTTCCACACGCCGTCGAAAAAGCCATTCCGCAACTCGAAGCCTTGGTTGAGGTTTGTGTGGAGCGCATGCAAAAAGGTGGGCGTTTGTTTTACCTCGGTGCTGGAACGAGCGGGCGTTTAGGAATTGTTGATGCGTCGGAATGTCCGCCCACGTATGGCGTTGCTCATGGTTTGGTCAATGGCATCATTGCTGGCGGCGATCAAGCAATACGCAAAGCCGTAGAGTTTGCCGAAGACGACCGCATGGGTGGCTGGAACGATTTGCAAGATTTTTTAGTGAATGAAAACGATGTGGTTGTGGGCATTGCGGCATCGGGCAGTACACCTTATGTCGTGGGTGCTTTGGAACAATGCAACGCAGCCGGAATTGCAACGGGGTGTATTGTGTGCAATCCAGAAAGTCCGGTAGCGAAGACGGCGAAGTTTCCAGTAACGGTAGTTGTAGGTCCCGAATTTGTTACAGGAAGTACGCGCATGAAATCGGGTACCGCGCAAAAATTGGTCCTCAACATGCTTTCAACGACGATTATGATTCGGTTGGGGCGTATAAAAGGAAATCGCATGGTTGATATGCAATTGAGCAACAACAAACTGATTGATCGCGGAACAAAAATGGTGATGGATGCTACTGGGTTGGGGTACGAGGCTGCGCAGGAATTGTTGCAGGTGTGCGGGAGTGTGCGGGGGGCTGTGGAAAAATTTAGAACGATGAACGAAAAATGAAAATTGCTTTTGGACTGCATGTTGCTTTTTTGAGCGTATTTATTCTTGGTTGTGATGAGCGAAATGATTGGCGCGAAAATCAAGAGAAACTTTTAGCATGTTCGCGTACAGAAAATTTTAACGAAGCATTGACCATTGCAAAAAAAGAACAGAAACCTATTCTAATTTATTTCTACGCACAAAGCGAACATTTTGACGATGCATGTATATTGAATGAGGAGATTGTAGGACAGTTAAATTCGTTCGTTTTTTCCGCACTTGAATTAGATTCTAAAAAGGCACTTACTCAGGAAATAAGTGATTCCCTTTTGCAAAATAATGATCTACACATCACTACCCTTGGTCGATACAATGCTTATTTACAAGTAAACTATACGCACACCAATGCATGTAGAACACTTGCGCTCTTGAATCCAAACGGACAATTGCTTAATCTTGCACCAGCTGATGTGTTTACTTCAAGGGCACGTTTTGAAGTGTATTTGAGGCAAGCGCTAAATGCGTATCAGACTAATTTGTAGCCTTGAAAATTATGTATTCCTGCAATTTTTGTGCACCCTTTCAAAAGGAGATTGTTGATTTAGATCAACAGAATCGCCAACAAGTCCTCCAATTATTTGATGAATTTCAATGGATCAAACTGTTGAATGATATGGAACGTGCTGGCGACGATCAAGAAATCTTTTATTCTCCTTCTGTTGGTGTGGTGCATACTGATCAACAGCACGAATTTTCGGCTTCTATTGTAGGAACGGAAAACGATTCAGAATTTTTGCTGATGTTTACACGTCCGAAACTAAAAAGTAGTTTCTTTGGACTGATAAAATCGGAAGATAAAAGATACATGAGTGAAAAAACAGTTGCTACGCGCGAAGAAGCCCGTTTGTATTGGGTGATGGTGCTTGATGGCGACTGGGAAAAATTAGAAGCAGCATTTGCATAACCATGCACGAACTCGAACCGTATTTCAACTGGCGGCATTTATATACAGCAGAAGAAGATCCGCGATCGCCGTTTTATGGCCGCGAATACAGTGAATTTGAATGCACCAATACCATTTACAATTATTACCTCCATCCACAATGGGATGAGTTTGGCTCACAAACGCTTTATCTCAAACTCTTGTTTTGCGATTACGAAGAAAAGTATGCGATCATCGAATTGATTGGCGAGTGGAACGATTTGCTTTACAACGACATCATGATCCTCAAACGCGATTTTATGGAATTGTTGATGAGCGAAGGCATTCAGTATTTTATTTTAATTGGTGAAAATGTGCTCAATTTTCATGGCGACGATGATTCCTATTACGAAGAATGGTTTGAAGAATTAGATGAAGGATGGATTGCGATGCTCGATTTTCGTCCGCACGTACAGGCCGAAATGAAGCGCGCGCGTGTGGACTGGTATTGTGTTTGGGGCGGCGAACTCGATGATTTGCCTTGGCGCACATTCAGCCCGTCGCAATTGTATTTGAAAGTAGCAGGGATTCTCAACCGCCGCTTGAATTAAGGAATACGAACGCCAATGACGAGTACATCGTCTAGTTGTTCCAAACTACCTTTCCACGCATGAAACGAATTTTGCAAGACCGCTTTTAAATCAGGAAGCGAAAGCGCAGCGTATGTTCGTAGCAAATCGTGGAGTTGACTGTATTTGAATTTTTTTCCTTTCGGGCCACCAAATTGATCTGCAAAACCATCGGTATAAGCAATCAGGATATCGCCCGATTGCAAAGGTGTTGTAAAGGTTTGAAACGCCATGTGTTCTTTGGGCGATTTTCCAATAGGCATTTTATCCGTTTCTAATTCATGCAGTATTCCGTTACGGATCAGCACCGGTTTGTTGTTGGCAGCCGCATAATTTACGGAGGAGAAATTTTTATCGAACGAAAATAAAATAGCGTCCATACCATCTTGCCCTGAATCAGACGAGAGTCTTTCGATGAGGCGTTGGCGCGTGAAATTAAACACATCTGCAGGATTAATACTTTCTTTTTCTGTGATGGCTTCGTTCAAAAATGATAAGTTGAGCAAACTGACAAATGCGCCCGGAACACCATGACCGGTGCTATCGCAAACCGCCAAGCTCAACCGATCGGCATGTTGATTGATCCAGTAAAAATCGCCACTGACAATGTCGCGTGGTTGAAAAAGAATAAAGGCATCGGCAAAAAAATCGGTCAGTAATTTTTCGTTGGGCAACAAGGCATCTTGGATGCGTTTGGCGTAGTGAATGGAGTCGAGAATTTCTTTGTTTTTTCCTTGAATAATATCGCGTTGTGTAGAAATTTCGATGTTTGCTTTTTTCTTGATGCGGTAGCTTCGCCAAACGAAGAAGAGTAAGATGCCGAGTAAAATAAATCCGATGATGCCTGAATAGAAGATAAACTGCTGACGTTCATCTTTGACTTTTTGTGCTGCTTTGGTTTGCGCTGTTTTGTTCTCGTAATCAACGCGAAGTTTTTCTTGAATACCAATTTTTAAGGCATCTTGTGCTTGCAAACTATCTTGCATTTTGTTGAATACTTCGTACATCGCCAAGGCCTCGGCAGAACGATTTTCCGATTTGTAAATTTGGTAGAGCAGGGAAGTGGCATCGCGTAAATTTTCTGGATAGCCCGTGATTTTAGCATATTCCAATGCTTTCAGCGCTTTTGTTTCAGCTTCGTTGTGTGCTAGTCTTTTAAAATCAATGCGAGCAAGTTGATAATACGATTCGGAAAGTGCTTTGTAATTTTCCTCCACGCTAGCAATCGCAATGCTTTGATTGAAATATTCTTGGGCAACAGGATAGTTTTTTTCAAGGAAATAAAGCTCTCCGATTTTGTTGTAAATTTTGGATAAGCCTGAATTGTGTTTCCTTTTTTGATATAAGGCCAACGCTGCAAAGAACTGATTTTTAGCTTCGATGTTGTTTTTGCGAAGCATATAAATATTCCCAATTGCCGCATAACTATTGGCTAAGGAAATTTCGTCATTTTGAGCGCTTAATTTTTGCGATTTTTTTAGAAAGTCAAGTGCCAAATCGTAATCGCCAAGCATACTATACAAAGAACCGAGGTTGAGGTATGCCGTTGCTTCGCCATTCTTGTTGTTGCGCGCTTTATTCATTTCAACACATTCGTTGTAGAGCAAAACGGCGTTGTACAAATCGCCTTTGCGCTGACGTATAAATGCTGCATTGTTGAGTAGAACGCTGGTGTATTCCCAATAAGCAGAATCGCGTTGTTCGGCTGGAAATTTTCGTGCTATGCTTAACCCTTTTTCAAATTCCAATATCGCCGTATCGGGCGAAAAATTGTAGTAGGCTTCACCAATATACCCATGCAACTCAATCTTGCGCGAAAGATCCTGCGTTTTGTTTAGCTGTTGTTTTAATGAATCGACACGTGATCGTTGCGCGTATGCAATGTGCGCAAAAACTATAACGCAGAAAAGTAAGCCATAGCGAATCCGATGTAACATCTATTCAAAGAAACAAAAATTAAGTGAAAAAAGAATCCTTTATGCTTCCATCAAATCTGCTAATTCCAACCAACGCATCGTTTTCTGTTCCAATTCTTTTTCCAATTTCGCAAACTTTTCAGCCGCATCGCGCAATTCGGCATGGTCTGATAAATGCGTCATTTTCTCCGTCAATGCCGCTTTCTCCGATTCGAGTGTTGGAATCTCTTTTTCGAGTTGCTCAAATTCATACTTCTCTTTAAACGATACTTTGCGTTTTGCCGCTGGGGCTTCCACTACAATTTCAGGCTCTGCAACAACAGGTTGTTTTTGTTGTCCTTGCTTTCGCAAAACTTTTTCTTCTTCCGTTTGCTTGGCGCGCCATTGTGTATAATTGCCTGGGAAATCGCGAATTTTTCCAGCACCTTCAAAGACAAATAGATGATCTACTAATTTATCCATGAAGTAACGATCGTGCGAAACAATCAAGCAACACCCCGGGAAATCAAATAAGAAATCTTCCAACACACCCAATGTCAGAATATCGAGATCGTTTGTAGGCTCATCGAGAATTAAGAAATTCGGATTCTTCATCAAGACCGTCAATAAATACAAACGTCTGCGCTCGCCGCCACTCAATGTTGATACGAAACTATAATGCGTATGCGGCATAAATAGAAAGCGTTGCAACATCTGCGAAGCAGAAAGTTTGCTGCCATCAGCGAGCGGAAATACTTCGGCAATGTCTTTAATCACCTCAATCACCCGCTTGTCTTCCTGCATGATCAAGCCTTGTTGCGAATAGTACCCAAAGACAACTGTTTCGCCTGTTTGAATTTTTCCCGCATCAAATGGTTCTAATCCGAGCAAGATATTGAGCAGCGTCGATTTTCCGGTGCCATTTTTTCCAACGATCCCAATTTTTTCGCCGCGTTTGAATGTATAATCAAAACCATCCAGAATAATTTGCTCACCAAAATTTTTACGCAAGCGAATCAACTCTAAAATTTTGCCACCCAGCCGCGTCATTTTTACTTGAAGCTGCAATTCTTCTTCCTTCTTTTTGCCTTTCGCTTTTTCGGCTACATCGTCAAACGCATCTACACGCGATTTAGCTTTTGTTCCACGCGCCCGCGGCATTTTGCGTACCCATTCCAATTCGCGGCGATATAGATTTTTCGCTTTTTCAAGCGAAGCCGAGTCGGCCAATTCCCGTTCCGCTTTTTTCTCTAAGTAATACTCAAAGCCTCCGGCGTAATGATATATTTTTTGATTTTCTAGTTCGATGATTCCGGTACAAATGCTATCCAAAAAATACCGATCGTGCGTAACCAACAAGAGTGTCATGTCGCGGCCCATCAACTCATTTTCGAGCCACTCAATCATGTCAATGTCCAAATGGTTTGTAGGCTCATCGAGAATCAATAATTCAGGTTGCGCCAACAGCACTTGTGCCAAAGCCAAGCGTTTGCGTTGTCCACCCGAAAGCGTTGCCACTTCTTGCGAAAAACGGGTAAAGCCAAGACGCGCCAAGGTTTGTTTGATGTCTGATTCAAAATTCCAAGCCTGCAATTCGTCCATGCGTTCCGAAGCGCGGTGCATTTGCTCTTGAGCAGCATCCGAAAAATCTTCTTGTGCCCGCTCCAAGGCTTTTTCATACTCGCGCACAGCAACAGATGCTGGTGTTTCGGCAACCAGTACCGCTTCGAGAATGGTCAACGATTCGTCAAAAACAGGTTCTTGCTCCAGAAATGAAATGCGCAAATCGCGACGAATGGCTACGTTCCCAGAATCGGGAACATCACGTCCGTAAAGAATATTCAACAACGACGATTTTCCTGCGCCATTACGCGCTACCAAAGCAATTTTTTCGCCACGTGCCAAGCCAAAACTAATGTCCTTAAACAAGACACGTTCGCCATACGATTTTGAAACGGATTCAACTGAAAGTAAATTCACGCCGCGAAGATACCGATTTCCTTGGGGAATTTTTTAATTGGTGAATTACTGAATTGGTGAATGATTGAATTGGTGAATGATTGAATTGGTGAATTGAGAGAATCGGTATTTTCACTTCCGCACTACGCGCACCTGCTTATTCCAAGAAAGTTGAATTGAGTCTTTCCACAATTTCAAAACCGTTACAGCTCCTGCTTTATCGCCGGGTTTTACAAAATGACTTTGCCCGTCAACATTTAAGAATCCAACCACTTTTTCTTCACCATTTCGTTTGATTAAACCGCTGTACGAAATTTCGGGCCAATGCAGAGGCGTTTCCACAGGCGCTTTTACCGTTACTACAGGTGCTACAACTGCTTTTGGCTTGGGCATTCCCGTTTGACCCGTATTGGCATGTGTTACGGCACCATCCAAAAACGGATCGCGGTAATTGGCCACAATGGGCAAACGCGCTGCGTCCACTTGATCGATCGCTATTGGTTTTTCGATTTGTGTTGCACCAGTATGTTCGTCTTGATCTTTCAATCCGACATAAATTTTCCATCCGATTGTTCCCCAAATAGCGAGTACAACGGGCAGCAACACATACATGCTTTTTTTAGACTTCATCAGTTTACCGTAAAGCGACGTCGAACAGAATAATTGCTTGTGTTTCCAGCAGCATCTTTGCTATTTACACGCCAGTAATAGGTTGTTGTGTTTTGTACACTAGGCCATGAATAAGAACCTTGCGAAGCATTCAACAATAAACTTACTTGACTGGAAGCAAACGTAGAATCGGTGCTGATGAACAAACTATCTGTCAACGCATCGCTGCTGCTTGTCCAATCAAAATTGATGGTGCCTGGCGAAGACGCAAAAGTTTGGGCATCTGCTGGCAAAATCAATATGGGCGCAGTGGGTGCCGTTTGATCAACCGTTAAGTTTTTTACGGTCCAAGCGGTAAGCGAACTTTGGTTTTCAGCTCGAACGCTTAGCGTATAATTTCCTTCTGCAAAGGTATTGGTATAGGTTGTGCTTGTACTGGTAACGTTATCAATGGTTGTGTTATTGGAATTATCTACCACTTGAATGCGGTAAAGAGTTGCGCCGTTGATGGTGTTCCAAGTAAAACTGGTTTGGTTGTTTTGCGTAATGTAGGGATTTGCCGTTGGGCTTAGAAAGATAATCGTTTGCACACCCAAGCTCACCGAACTGTCAACCGTTAATGTGCGCGTAACCCAGTTTCCCTCGCTCGATCCGTTTTCTGGCCGCATGCGCCATTCGTATGTTAAACCGGCTTGCAATACGGGATAGAAGCGATCGCCAGCAATGGCCGAGTCGTAAATGATTTGTTGCGGTGCTGCAAAAGATGGCCACACCAATTGCAAGCGGTATGTGGTTGCGCCGTTTAGTTCGCTCCACCAAAATAAAGGCGTTGTGGTAGAAACGGTATCGCGGTCGGCAGGTGCGTAAAACGACATGCTTTTCCCAGACAAATCAGCCGCAATGTAATCGGGCGAACA
Organism: Bacteroidota bacterium; assembly: GCA_013298545.1. GTDB lineage: Bacteria > Bacteroidota > Bacteroidia > Palsa-965 > Palsa-965. The sequence goes on from JAAFIA010000032.1 coordinate 32,369, forward strand.
GGCTCCGATCAAACTGGCGAGGGCAAAGAACAAGAATATTTTTTTCATGGAGTTTCGGTCAGAATGTTTTGCAGGTAATAGGTTGCCGTAAGGATAAGACGCTTTGTTTTTGGATCGCGTATGGTTTTAAAATCGGTAGAAACAAGACGACATGATTTCTCTTGTTCGAGGTGTTCGGCAAAGCGCAGCAAGGCTGTAAAATTTCCTTCCACCACAATGGTATGCGTTTCGACGAGCCAGTCGCGGGTGGTGTAGCGCACGGGTGCGGGAATTTCGCGCAAGACCAGTTGTTTTGCGAGGCACCACGTACTGGTAACGCCGAGCAAATGTTCGTGCATACCGCCAACCGAATCGGTTTGTCCGAGGAGGAGATTAAATGCTTGCAATTCGCGTTCGAGTATTTTTTGGCGTTGTGGCGCACCACTGGCACTGTCTATTTTTTTTTCAAGACGTATGCACGTGCTTCTGGTTTCGAGTGTGTTGCGTACCGAAAAGGAATAAACAATCCAAAGCAGAGCAATTGCTGTGAAGAGCAATAAACGGTTTTTAAATTTCCACGTCAGTTTTTTCATGGTGCCGTTTTTACATCAATAGAAACTGAAAATTCGCCGCGTGTTTCGCCTTTCAATTGGTTATAGGTAACGAGTGTTGCGCTCGAAATCCAAGGCATGGAATTGAGCAAGCGAATCCATTCGTTGAGGTCTGTACTTTGTTCGGTAGTTCCGTTTATGTCGATGTGGCGCGGTTGGAAGGCGATGGTATCGGTGTTGGCGGTGCGTTGGCGTGGCGCTATATTCATGCGCGTTAACCGAATGCTTTTGGGAAGCTGAAGCGCAAGTTGATCGGCGTTCCATGCTTGTTGTGGTTTTTCGATCAAACCACTTCGTTCTAAAAACACACGACGTTCGGCTGTTTTTTTTTCGAGTTGTTGTACTCGTTTCAAGGCGTCGCCATTCAAACTCAATTCTTGTTCGAGCGTTCCTTTGCGGTCCCAATAAGAGGAAAACGCAATGTAATTGACGAGCAAAATCAACAAGGTAAAACCCAGTAAAGCCAAGCCGCCAGTTCGGAAAATGCGTTGCTGTTTAAAATCATCTTGCGCCTGAACGAGCGCAGGATGCGAAGCGCTTGCTTCAAAACGCGCTCCCAAGAAATAACCAAACGCAGCCCCAAACGCAGCAACGGCATTGCCCGAAATAAAATCGTTGCCTAGGGCAATTTTTTCGGAAGGTGCCGATTCTGCATACTGCCAGTCTGAAAATTGTGCTTCCGAAAAATGCAAGGTCATTTCACCCGTTTCAATGCTTCCATCGGCTACCAAGCCAAGCGAGGCAAAACCAAATGGTCCAATAGACACACCTACAACACCTGGGATTTTGGCCATCCATTCGTCCACCACGTTACGGCGAAGCAACGAAACAACTTCTTGTGTTTGGCCCATGATCAAATGCTGCACAACAAATTCGTTGACATTGGCATTGGGTAAAACCAATTGTAAATACTGTGCAGGTGTTGCCGCTTGTTGTTTGGGAACGGTACGGTGTAAAACACCTTTGCCTGAAAATACCAATACAATAGGAACGCCCGCTTTTAACTCGGAGAGCAAATCAGGGAGCGATGTACACTCCTGAATTGTTCCAATAGGTTTTACTTGATTTCCGCTGCGTTGTAAATGCATTGACCGAAATACAACGGCATCGCCACGCAGTTGTATTTCTACACCTGTACAGGTTTTTGCAGCCAGTAAGTGGTCCATGAGTTTGCGCATCGGTATCGAAGAAACGGTGTTAGTAAATAACAGTAGGACGAATTAAAACAGATAGCCGACTTTTTGTTTTTGTTTTGGTGCGGCTGCTAAATAACCATTTCAGGAGCGGAATGCGTGAAAGAAAAGGTGTTCCTTTTCCACTCTCGGTGCTGATGTCTTCTTCAAGACCACCGAGCAAAATCATTTGTTCATTTTTTACACGTACCAAGGATTCAAAGGTGCGTTGTGTTGTTCCTGGAGGTGCGTCGGGCGAAAAGCGTGTGGTAAACGACGATTGTTTGACCGTAATCTCTAACGTAACTTGATCGTCGCCAGAAACCATGGGTTTGATGTTGATTGATAAATCTGCGGTAACGGGTTTAAACGTGGTTGTAATGATGTTTTGTGGATTTTGCGCGCCAATGACGTTGTTGGATTGCTCTTTGTAGTATTCTGTTTTGCCAATACTCATTTTGGCTTCGGCACCGTTGAGCGTGGCAAGCTTGGGCGTAGAACGAATTTTTAAAATGCCTTGTTCTTCCATAGCTTGCAAATGCAGGTAAAAATTTGGACCAACATTGCCAAGGTTGATAAAACCAAATCCATTGAGTCCGGCAATGAGGTTGTTGATGGCGTTTGCATCGAGGTTGACATCAATTCCTGGAAGAACTGTTCCGCTTGCAGGTGGCGGATTTCCAACACCTGCTTGAATGCCTGATGCGAGTGTATGCGAGTTGCTGACATCCATCAGAATGACTTCAATCAAGACCATCGGCACAACACGGTCAATATCGCGTAGAAATGTTTCGATCTCTTGAATGCGTGGCTCTGAGCCGGATACAATCAAACTGTTTAAATCAGGAAACATTTTTACATCGACTCCTTTTTTCAATTCGGATGGAATGTAATCCACTACTTTGTCAACGGTGCGGTATTTCAACTGAATGACTTTGGTTAAACGTAAACCCTCTTGGTTGCGGTCGCCAATAAAATAGGTTTCATTTTTTTTACGAAATGTAAATTCCGATCCGTTGAGGACGTATTTCAAAAATTCCTCATACGTTGCATTTTTGATGTGTAACGTAGCTAATCCTTTGATGTCGGTAAACAGAAAATACTGCATTTTTAAATTGGATGAAACGGCATTGATCAGTTCTCCAATAGGCGCATTCACGGCATCGAGCGTAACGAGGTTGTTATCGGTATTGAGTTGTACGCCATTGGGCAAACCCACTTTTGCAGCCGCATTGTTTTTCAATTGGCCCGCAGTATTTTTATCGTTGCGTTCGATCATGAAAAAATCATTGTCGCTCGCTGTGATTTTCAAATCGTTTGCAAAAGCGAGTTTATCAAGTGCTTTATCGAGTGGTTGCTCTTGAATGTATGCGGTAATGAGTTTGCTTGATAAATCAGGTGCATACACGATATTCTTCCCTGTTTTTTTGGTCAACTCGCGTGCCACAGTGGATAGACTATCGTTACGGAAATCGAACCCGATTAAGTTTTTAATTGGATCCCAATTGATGTTTAGATTTTTGGCAACGAATGTGGATGGTGGCGGTGGTGGTGTGTATTTGGTAAACACCATGATGTTGCCAATAAAGGTGATGTCTAAATTATAGCGTTGGCACAAAAACAAAAACACATCGATGACGCTTACGTTAGCGAAATTGTCGAAGATGCGTGTTTCTACACCGGGTTCAACACTTACGTTGAGGTTGTTGGAAACGGCAAGTCCGCGAATAAATTCTTGTACATTCACACCGTTTACGGAGATGTCAACTTTGTTGTTGAGGCCGGGCACTTGCGTGGTAAGCGCTTGCAATTTTTTCTCAAGGTTGACGATGCGTTCATCGGCAGGATCGCCTGGGACGAAACAGAGTAATGTGGGAAGCAGGAAAATAAATAAGTAGCGCAGGAGTGCTTTCATAATCATCAGATCGAACTGTTGAATAAAATGGGGTAAACTTCTTCGATGGAGGTATGGCCTGTTTTCAGCAAGTTAAATGCATTGTCGGCGAGAATACCAATGTTTCGTTTTTTAAGGAGTTGTGAAACATCGGTTTCGTTGCGTTTGATGCATTCTGCCAATTCGTGATCCATGGGAATGACTTCGTAAACGGCTTTTCGTCCGCGGTAGCCCGTATGAAAACATTGTCCGCAACCTTGTGCAACGAAATGTGTTTTCAATTCAGCCGGAGCACGAAATCCGCGTGGGAAAAGTGTGGGTGAAAAGGATTCTTCTTTTTTGCAATGTGGACACAGCAAGCGAATGAGGCGTTGTGCAACACTGGTGTTTAATGTTGCCGCAATCAGAAACGGCGGTACGCCCATATCCACCAAGCGCGAAATGGTTCCCCAAGCCGAATTGGTATGGATGGTAGAAAGCACTAAATGGCCTGTCATGGCCATCCGCACCGCCATTTGTGCCGTTTCGCTATCGCGGATTTCGCCGAGCATGATGATGTTGGGATCTTGCCGCAAAAATGTTTTCAGCGCGCTGGCAAACGAGAGTCCGATGCTTTCTTTTAACTGTACTTGATTGATGCCGGGCAAGGTATATTCAATCGGGTCTTCGATGGTGAGTATATTCACTTCATCTTTATTCAATTGCTTGAGCGTGGCGTAGAGCGTGGTAGTTTTTCCAGACCCCGTAGGGCCGCTGATGAGCAAAATGCCGTGTGGTTGTTTTACGCCTTCGAGGTAATCGCTTAGTTCGCGTTCGGAAAAACCGAGTGTTTGAATATCAATGTTGGTGGCATCGTTGTTGAGCAAACGCAGGACTATTTTTTCGCCGTGCAAAGTGGGCAGAATCGAAACGCGGATATCAAATTTTAAATTGTCTTGCTGAAAGAAAATGCGTCCGTCTTGCGGCAAACGTTTCTCCGCAATATCGAGGTTTGCCCGAATTTTAACTTTGTTGATGAGTGCCGGATAATCGCTTTTGGCAATGGTATAACGCTCTACGAGCATGCCATCAATACGCAAGCGTACGCGGCAACGCTCTTCATACGTTTCTACATGAATATCGCTGCTGCCGAGGCGTTTGGCTTCTGCAATGAGTAACGGCAAAAAATCGTCGCCTTGTTTTGCAGCAAGCGATTTGCTTCCGCTCGTTTCACCACTTCGGTGCGAGGTGTTGTTTCGTAAATAATACTTGCCAAGTGTTTTCTGAACAATGGCCGAATTGGTTTTCTCAAGCACAATGGTTTTGCCTAAAAGTAATTCCAACTCGTCTTGTAAATGCGCGGTCCAATTTTTTTCATCGACATACAATTCGATGCGGTTTGCTTCGGCATGTTTGGGAACAACGGCATAGTGCCAAGCCTGATCGGTGGTGAGTACCTGTTGCAAATCAACAGAAAGCGGAATGTAGCTTGTTTCTGTCATGGCTTCAGGAATATGTTGTTTCGATCCAGTTGCTCAACCAAGCATCGCTGTGAAATTGTAGTTGTGGCTGGTAAATGCGCCAGCAGCAAAGAATCATCAGCGGAATGGCAAGGGCTGCTGCAAGTGGAATGCTTGTTATCGTTTTGCGCAAGAGTAAGAGGAGTATAACTACGAGTAAGGTGCTGGCTAAACCGAGGGCATAAAAAAATATAAAATTGACAGGCGCAAAAGCGAGTGCAATGGCTACGAAGAAAAAAATATCACCAAGACCAATGTGTGTGTCGAAGATGGAAACGAATTTACGTTGCCGAACCGAAAACCAAAGTGTAAGCAAGAGAAGTTGTGTTGCAATAAAAGCCAAGTTGATCAGGAAACATGTTCCGATTTCGGTCCACGAAGCTTGCGCCGAACCGGCAAGGGCCAATGCCACACCAAGTACAAGCAGTACAAGGGGCGAGATGAGCCGTGTTCGGAAATCTTGAACAGCAAGCACAAGGGCACATACAAGTGCAACACTATCGGCAAGGCGTTCCATGTTAGTCGGGGGTTACTTCTTTTAAATTTTTCTGCTGATCGATTTCCCAAACATTGATGGCGCCATCGTTATCAAAATCTGTTTTTGCGGTAGCACGGATGATGAAATTGGTTGTGCCCGCTTCAACAATTTCAAATGTGTATTGTATGTTTTCAGAATTATCGAGTTCGAAACCTAATTCCCGTAAGTCATTGCTATATTTTGAATGTTCGTAGTAATATGTTTTTTCTAGACTGTGTAAGTAGCTGAGTGTATTTTTGGCTTCGGTGCTGCGTGTGCGGCTAATGAGGGGCATGAGATTTGGTAACGCAATCAATACTAAAATTCCGATAATGGCGAGTACCACCAATAACTCTGTTAAAGTAAATGCTTTAAGTCGATAAATGGAAACGCGAGGCATGGGGTTTGACGGGTTAGAGAAAAAAGATTACTAGGCTAATTAGTTTGATAAGTAACAAAAATACGTGTAGAAGTGCCTATTGGTGCGTAAGTTGATAAGTTGTGAATAAGTCTGCCCCAATTGTTAATTAGTTGCTTTTTATTCCGCCGTCGAAGCATGTATTTTTGAAAACGTTATTTTCCATTAAACCCCAACGCTTCATGCCGTTTCGTTTATTCCTCTTTTTGCTGTTGTTTTCCGTTACTGCTTGGGCGAAACCATCGCCTGAAAAATCAAAGACGTATTTGGTGTATGTCAATTACGAATTGTACTCTGTTCGGGCGTATGTTTTGCGCGATAATGGACGAACCGTGGCGAATAATGCGTTGACGTATTTTTGGTATGGGGCCAATGCGATTCAGCAAACTAGGGGCGGTTTTGACGGAAAGCTTTTGCATGGTGATTACAAGGCTTTTTATTTGGACAATAATTTGAAAGAGGCGGGAAAATTTGCGAAGGGATTAAAGACAGGGGAATGGAAAACATGGCATGCAGGAGGAAAACTCGCAGAGATCATCCATTACCGTAAGGGCTTACGCCATGGCATGTATGAATCGTTTGATGAGCAGGGGAAACCTGTTTTGGTGGCGCATTACCGCAACGGGCAACTGCATGGCGAAATGATGACTTACCGCGATGGGAAAGTGGTGAACAAACGACTGTATAAACATGGGGAGGATGTTGTGCCGGAGGAGAAAAAAAGCAAAGAACCAAAATCAGAGAAAAAAGAGAAGCGTTTGAAAAAATCAAACGAAGAGCAAGTTGCACCTACGCAAACTGCAGATACAGCCTCGCAACCCCAAAAGATTTCGTTGAGAGAAAAAATAAAAACGCGCATGCACAAAAAAAAGCCAGAAGTAGGGGCATCGGAACAACCGCAGCCGAAAAAAGCGCGTAAGAAAAAAACGGTTTCTTCTACTTCATCTTTTCGCTAATGATGCTGCGCGGCAGTGCTTTATTTTATGCGCTAGGCATTGCCGTTTTGATCGGTTTGCTGAGTACTTCGCTCATTATTTATGCCTATACCGAACGTTTGCTGATTCGCAAAGAAACACGCGCACAAGATTTGCAGCGCAATGTAACATCGGCGATGGAATGGTTACTTGCCGCACCAGACGATTTTGCAGAAGGAGAAACGAAAACAGTTGATTTATATGGGCGCGGCAAAGATTCGGTGTCAATGATGCGGCGGACGTGGGGGGCTTATTTGCTTTTTAATGTGCGTTCGTTTTCGGGAAAGCAGGTGGAAGAACAAACCGTACTTGCGGGCTGGTTACCAGACTCATCAACCGCATACACTTTGTATTTAGCCGATTTGGATCAAGCGCTTTTATTATCGGGAAAAACAAGCATTACAGGAACATGCTACTTACCTGCTGCGGGAGTGCAACGGGCATATATAGAAGGACAAAGTTTTGAGGGTTTTGATCTGATTCGTGGGCCTGTGCGCAACAGTGCGCGGCGGCTAGAGCCGATCAATACAAATTTGGTTAAGCAGTTGGATGAGGTGCTGGGTGGGAAATTTTCGCCTACGGATAGTGTTGTTGCGTTTGGCGGGTTTACAGATGGCGATTCGCTTTATCACTCGTATCGTTCCAATCGGTTGGTGTTGCGCTCGGCATCGGCACTAACGTTGCGCGGTGGATTTTGCGGGGGGCAGGTCTGTATTTTTTCGTCGAAAAGTATTCGTGTAAAAAAAGAAATGCGTTTGGATGGTGTGCTTTTGTTTGCACCTAAAATTTTTATTGAAGACGATGTTGTGGGTTCGTTTCAAGCGTTTGCTCGGGATAGTTTGCTGGTGGGCGAAAATGTGGAGGTGCGGTATCCGGGCGTATTGGGTATTGTAGCTTCGCAGCAATCGCCAGATTTGGCTTACCTCATTTTGGGCAAAAAATCGGTATGCGCGGGTTTGGTGTTTGGTAGTTCTGTGGTAGCTGATTATCGTAAGCATGTTACGGTACGACTTGCGCAAGAAACCCATGTTACAGGACAAGTGTGGTGTTTTGATTTGCTAGATGTGCAGGGGCGTGTGTGGGGCGATGTAACGACTTCGAAATTTGAATTAAAAACACCTTCAGCAACATATCTGAATCACTTGCTTGGCGCAACGATTGATCGTAGTCGCTTGCCTATTGGTTTTTCGTATGCGGCATTGACAGCGCGTAAAGAACAACGTTTATCCATTTTACAACAGATGCGATGAGAAAAAAGATGCCTGCATTTGCTTTGTTGGAATCGTTGTTGGCCTTGTTGGTGATCTCAACATGTTTTGCCATTGGCCTTACTGTTTATACAAATGTGAGTGCTGGAAACCGATCTGCATTGCGGCTTAAAGCAGATTTGTTGCTTGCTGATTGGGCTTATGCGACTAAACTTGAAAAGCGTTTTCTGGACGAAGCGGTGGAGCGGGAGGGATTGCAATTGGAACGTCGCGTTCGTTTGTACAACAATACTGAAAATGTGCAGCAGCTCGATCTTTATGCTTATGTGGATGGACAAAAAATTGCGGAGTATCATGAACTAATTCGCAAACCATGAAACGACTGGCGGCTTTTACGTTATTGGAAATGCTGATTGGGATGTTGATTAGTGGGTTGGTTGTTGCGGCGGCTTTTTCGGCTTTTCGTATGGTTTCGATGCAGCATAAACGCTATTCAGAACGGAGTGCTGCGCTTCATCAGCTAATTCATTTTCGGCATGCGTTGGGGTACGATTTCTTTCATGCAGATAGTGTTTTGACCAGCGATGAGCAAACGATTCGTGTCTTTGGAAAGCGTGAGGTGGCGTATCATTTTACGGAACAGTTTGTGGTTAGAAACGATGGACAGGCAACGGATACTTTTTTAATAAAAAATACGGTTCTTCATATTGATGAACATCGTTCGGATTGGTTTGCGTCGAATTATTTGATTCGAGATTTACGAATCGACTTTGATTTTGGTTCGGGTCGCTTACCTTTCCGTCTTGAAAAAAAATACCCAGCAGCCATTTATTTGAAACACAATTTTGTACAAAACGATGAGCGGAATTGATTTACGCCAAGTAAGGCGCGACACAGCGAGTAGTTCAGTTGAGCAAACCGAAAAAGGAGAATCGGGTTTGATGGCTTTGCTCAATCGCGATATTACGTTAGGGAAGAGCAAATTTGGCGATCGGCAGAAGGAACGTTTTTACGGTGAATTACAAACCTTATTGGGCGCAGGGATCGATATTCGTACGGCTTTGGAATTGTTGGAGAGCGAGGCGGTAAAAAAAGAGGAACAGAAAATTTTTAAAGCGGTGGCAACAGCAGTGGTCAATGGCAGCACTTTGCCCGAAGCCTTGAAAGCAACAGGATATTTTTCGGAATATGAATATTATAGTATGCGCATTGGGGAAGAGACCGGACGGATGCAGGAAGTCTTAACGGATTTGGCTTCGTTTTATACCAAAAAAATTAAGCAACGGCGTAAAGTAACGAGTGCTTTATCGTACCCGTTGTTGGTGATGGGCGTTGCTTTTGGTGCGGTTTGGTTTATGTTACGTTTTGTTGTGCCGATGTTTGCGGAGATGTTGGCGCGTTTTGGAACGGAGTTGCCGGCTTTGACGAAAATGATTATTGCCTTATCGGATGGGTTTGGGAAATATGGCCCATGGATTTTTATCGTGCTTGCAGGAACTGTATTTTTTATGATGACACAGCGCAAACAAGTCTGGTACCGTGCAGCTTCATCGGCCTTGGTGATGCGCATACCCTACTTGGGAAAAATTGTACAGGATGTTTATTTGGAACGATTTTGTCAGGCCATGCATTTGCTCATGAGTGCGCGCACGCCTTTGGTACAAGCCTTGGAATTGGTAGAAAAGATGATTGGTTTTTACCCGATTGAGCAAGCCGTTGTTGCGATTAAAGCCGATATCTTAAAGGGCGAATCGTTGCAGGTGAGTATGGGGCGTTTCCCGATTTTTCCGCGCCGTTTGGTATCGTTGATTCGCGTTGCAGAAGAAGTAAATCAACTGGATATGATGTTTGGAAAATTATCGAAACAATTGACCGAAGATATTGAGCACAAAACTTCGATTTTAGGAAGTGTGATTGAGCCGGTGATGATTGTTTTCTTAGGGGTTTTGGTAGCGGTTATTTTGGTCGCTATGTATTTACCCATGTTTCAATTGAGTACATCGTTTCAGTGAGTAAACCACGAACGTACAAGAAAACAACTCAAATTCGCCTTGTCATTTGCTAAGTAACAAAATCTAAAGCACCTCAATTTTGCGTGTCTGCATTCCCGTTGGAGTTTCCACTTCAAGGAAATAAATACCTGCGGCCATTTGTGCGAGGTCAAGCACCAAGAAATTTTCGCCCGTAGCAGTTGAATATTGTTGCGATAAAACCGTTTCGCCAAGTATGTTGGTTAAACGAACCTGGCCGCGAAATGATTTTTCAGTCGTTAAACGAATGGTTAATTGCTCATCTGCCGGATTCGGAAATGCCTCGATTTGTGTTTGCTGCGTCAACGCAAGCAGATCCGTCATAACCGGAATTAAACAACAATTTCCGCCCGAACTGATGTTTTGTGTGCCTTGCCAACACGCATATTGTGTGCGGTGAAAACGAACTGTTGTCCCATTGAATTTGGTCATGAAAAAATGCGCAACTTGCTGCGGCGTATTGCATCCACCTTGGTTGCCATTGGTACATTGATAAGCACATATCATTTGTCCGTAACCATTTGCATCGTTGAGTGTAACGGTTGGGTATTGCTGAATCGTGTCCACATTTGCCGGAACACCGTTGATGGTGGTTGTTGTGATCCCCAAATTGCAATTGTCGTTTGTGCCGATAAATCCGGCATACCAAACCTGCGTAACATTGGCCGCATACGTTCCAGCAATATTGATCTGAACGGCTTCGTACGAACAAATACCAATTTTTAGGTTTGGAATATTTTGATCGACATTGATGTTTAAAATTCCACCATCGTAATTCGAATAAATCACAATATTGCTCGATGAGTCGCATACCGTACTTTGCGCCTGCACAGCAACACTCAGGAGCATAATGGTGAATACAGATGTAAAATAACGTAGTGCTTTTTTCATGGCGGTGGTTTTAGTTTGGTGCAATTAACTTTTCATAAAGAGGAGCAACAATAAAGGAATGGAAATTCCCAATGAAATCCAAAATGCAAAAGCATGAAACTTACTTACGGGGTTGCGCAGTGAGTTTGAGAAGAAGATACGCGAAATTTTTTCCATGACTATTCTTTGATGAGGAGTAAATGATTTTGTTCGAGCGGAATGAAACCATCGAAATTCAGCGTATAACTTCCGGCGGGTAATTCCGAAACATCAAAAGCAAATGAGTTCCATCCTTTGACCGCAAAAACGCGTTCGGTTCGAATAATTTTTCCATGAAGATCGGACCAATAAATCTGCATCTCGCCTTCTTCTTTTGCGGATAGTTGAACGACAAAACGATCCTTTGTAGGATTGGGAAACCCAATGAGTTGTGTCGATGATTCGGTACACGCACTGCGTTCCAAAACGCGTACCGGAAAGGTTTCCGATTGGCCGTTGTAATCGGTTTGACGTAGGCGATAATAACTCGTTTCCGTAAGTTGTTCGGTGTCGGTATAACGATATAAGGATGGTTGCGAACTTGTTCCTGCTCCAGGAACGACTGCAATTTCTTCAAATACAATGCCGTCGGTAGAACGCTCCAAGGTGAAATAATGGTTGTTGATTTCAGATGCCGTTTCCCACGAAATCACCGCTTGGTTGTTTGTGGTGCAGTGTGCAGAAAAATAACTCAGCTCAACGGGTAATGCTTGGGCTACAAGACAACAATTGCCGCCAGTAGAAACCAATTGCGTTCCTGACCAGCAACCATATTGCGCCATCTGATACCGCAAGGTTCCGCCCAAATGAGTCAAAAAATAATGCGCCACTTGTCCTGTTGTATTGCAACCACCGTTATTGCCCAAATTGCATTGATATGCACAAACAATATTCGAACTTCCGTTAGGAACAATGATGGTTGAGGGGGGATAAATATTGATGGAGGTAATCCCCGCAGGAACACCGTTGATTGTTGTGTTGATGGCACTCATACTGCAATGTGCATTGGCACCATTGTAACCTGCATACCTTACTGCTGTAACATTGCCAACATAGGTTCCAGCGATATTGATGGTAACACCCTCGTACGAACAAATACCAATTTTTAGATTGGGAATATTTTGATCCACATTGATGTTCAACACACCGCCATCGTAATTGGAATAAATAATCAGGTTGCCATTCGGATCGCACGAATTGGTGAAAAGCGCAGGTGTCCAGATAAAGGTGCGGCCTGATGGCGGAAGTGCCGTATTGCGACTGAGTACCGTTTGCGAATTGATGATGTTGGCATTGGTTGAATTGGCCCACGACGTCGCAGAATTTAAATAGCGCGCGTTCCAGTCAGCATTATTCGCACCGCGCAGACCAATTTGAGCAACAACCGTATTGGTGGCATTGGTTGCCGCACAGGCACCGTAAATTACTTGGATCACATTGGATGTTTCAAGCAAACGAATCTGGAAATTCCAATCGGCACCCGCCGCATTATTCGCCGATCGGCGGCAGTTATTCCATTGTACAACAAACACACGGTTGGGCGAAACACCTGTTGTCGTGTATTCTATGGTTGAAGCATTGCTCACCAAATCGAGTCCAAGGGCCGAAATCGCTCCTGCATACCCTGTTGCGCCAGAAATGGGTTGATAACCATTGGCCAAGGAAGCTGTTGCTCCAAATGTAATGTAGCCGTTGCCGTTTACAGAACAAGCATTATAAGCAACACTATTAAACGTAAACGAAAATGGAATGGGCACACTCACTGGCGCAGGATCGGTCCAACCGGCAGCATGAACTGTTGTGCCAACTATTGGCGAATACGTTCCGGCGGTTTCCGAAAACGCATATCCAGAAACTTGTGCTGTCGCAACTTTGGGGGCAAGAAACAAAGTCAATACAACAAGCAGGGTGAACTGTGTTTTGATTTTGTTGATTTTTTTCATCACTCAAACATAGTTTACACGAAGCAAATTGATCTGCCATGTTTGTTTTATTATTCTATTAGCAAATGCATCTTTTAATTTTATATTAACTCGAAATGCTTGTTTATAATCACTTTTTAAATATATTGCTATGTTATTATTCGTTTAGCATGATTCCATCTACTGATTTACATCAGTTAATTCGCTCGCTCGATAAGAAAGAGAAAGCGTATTTCAAATTGGTTTCCGACCCGCATGCCGATTATGTACGTTTGTTTGATGCCATTGTGCGCCAGCGTGTGTATGATGAAGCCGCCATCAAACTGCAATTTGCCGGAGACGCTTTTTTGCGTCGGTTTGCACCCGTAAAAAATTACCTTTTTCATCAAGTGTTGGAGAGTTTGGTCAGGCAATACAGCGGCACAACGGTTGATGTGATGATTCGGGAACAATTGCGTAAAGCAGAATTGCTACTTGCGAAAGGCTTGCGTAAAACGGCGCACAAGCTATTGATTAAAGCGCGTAAGCTGGCCTTGTTGCACGATTTGTATTTGTTAGCCTTACAGGCCATTGCGTTGGAGAAAATGATTGTTCGCGGAATTGAAACAATAAATTTTCGCGATGCCATGAAACGGTTGCAGGACGAAGAAGCGATGGCCATGCAACGGCATCAGAACCTCAGTGCCTACATCGATTTGGATAGCCGAATTTTTTATTTGCGCAAAATGATTGTGGTGCAACGGTCAGCAAAAGATTTAGTCCCGTTTCGCGACATCTTGCATGATCCGCTACTCAGTCATGAAAATAAAGCGTTGAGTAGGGAGGCTAAATTTTTCTTTCACCGCATTAAAGGGATTTGTTTGAGTTTATTGCAAGAAGATAAAAAAGCCATGCTACACCGCAAGCATTTGGTTGAATTGTTTGCAACATTGCCGGCACCCGACGCGGAGCAAGTATTGAAACAATCGTCGGCGCTCTACGATTTGGCCGTGAGTCAACGGGCATTTCAAGGTGCTACGGAAGCATTGCAAACAGTAGGACGCATAACGCGATTAGCAGAGACCTTCCCGCAGTTTATGACGGAGAAAAACTTATCGGTTTTATTTAAACGTGCTACGGTTTTAGAAACCGATTTTCTGCAATACTTTGGTCTGTTTGAAGAAGGGCTACTGCGGTTGCCGATGCTAGAGAAAAATTTGAAGCGTTTTGCGCCTTATATGGAGAGCGATTTGTTACGCATTACCCATTTCAACATCGCGTTGATCTTTTATGGAGCAGAGCAGCCGCGCAAAGCCTTACGTTGGCTCAATGGCATTATTCATGAAAGTGCGCAAGAAGTGGCAGAAGATGTGGTTTGTTTTTCCTTGTTGTTGCGCATCATGATTCATATCGACTTGGGGCGCGACGAATTGATTCCTTCGCTTACACGTGCAGCGGTTAACTATTTGCAAAAACGCAAACGCCTCTACAAAGCCGAAACCTTATTTCTCGATTTCGCCAATCAATACCCATCCATTCATTCGGATAAAATGTTTCGCGAAATATGTATGCAACAGAAAATTAAATTTGAAAAATTATTCCGCAACACCTTAGAGCGCAAGGCAGAAGAATACTTCGATTTTATTGCTTGGTTTGAAAGCAAAACACTTGGGAAAAAATTTGCGGAGGTTTACCGGGGGAGGCGGGGATAGTGTTATTGCTTATCGGTGATAACGGTTTTGCCGTTTGACGAAGGTGGTGATTTTCACCACACATGTTGCTGCGAAGAACCAATGTTTGATTCACCACAAATGTGTTTGCGTAGTACGAAGCCGACACTTTTGCCAAAACCGTGTTAGCGGCTAGTTGTTTATTATTCAGTCTATTCAATTTCGCAAATTATAGGCATATGGTCACTAAGTTCTAACCATTTGTCAGCCTGTCCTACTTCAATACTTTTTGTTCGTTCCACAAATTTTTTAGCTCCGAAAATATAGTCAATATGATAAGGTTTTGATAGATTCCGTTGAAAGTACAAAGTCGGTTTAGATTCATTTCCTTGTTGTTCCCCAGTCAACTTGTGGTAAATACTTTCAATGTCAAGTTCCTTTAATTCACTTACTACGTCCGAATGATTCCACCATCTATCCCATTTGTCCCAAATTGTATTACTATTAAAATCTCCAGCGATTATCGTTCCGTTTAACTTGTCTTTGTTAACCTGTATATATTTCCAAAGTTGTCCGATGTAACCAAAATTTGGTTAATTATTTCTGTGCGTCCAAACAGCAAGAAGGTCAAAATCGTTATTTATTTTGCAAGGCAAGAAATGTTTTATAGTATGATTTTTGAATTGGTTCGTCCAGTTTAATTTTTCAAGTTTTAAATCAGGCCTTACAAAAATTCCGAGTCCTTTATTTTTAGTGTCGCCAGTCCAAAGATAATTACCCGCCCATTTGATGTAGTCCTTGTGTCCAGATTCACTTGGATTTTCACATTCTTGAATAATATAAATGTCTGCATTGAAGTCCAAAATATTTTCGAACTTCTTTCTAAATGCCCCATTACAATTCCAAGTTACAATTCTCAATGTCATGGCGTTTTACAATACCCACTAACTCATAAATTACCCACACAATTTACAAACAATCCTCCAAGATCTTCTGTATCGGCGCATAAAAACAAAGAACACTTTTGCCCTTTGCGGTTAAATTAAGCACCACAAGTACAAAACACCAATTTCCGTTATCTTTACAGCCTGTGCTCAAACTCTCAGAAGGTTATACGCCGCGTTGGATCGTTCTCTTGATCGATCTTTTTATTGTACTTGGTGCAATTGCGGTAGCGTATTTGTTGCGTTTCGATTTTCGTATTCCGCAAGTCGAGATTGATGGGTTTCCCTTGGTTATTCCCATCATCATCGGTTTTCGCCTTTTGAGTTTTCTTGTTGCCCGTATTCCTTGGGCCATTGTGCGTTACATGAGCCAGAAAGATGCACAACGCATTTTGTTTACCCTTGCCCTCGTTACACTTTCGTTTTTTGCCCTCAATCAAATTACGTTTCACTTCATTTCGGGCAAATACATCATTCCGCATACCATTATTTTTATCGAATTTTTGGCTACTACCTTTGGCATGATTGGCGCGCGCCTCATCTACAAAGCGCTCTGGCTCGAAATTAAAAACCCCAACCGCGAAAAACGTAGCGTCATTATTTTTGGTGCTGGCGAATCGGGCATCATCACCAAACGTACCCTCGATCGCGATGCGGGAACAAAATACCGCGTGCTCGCTTTTATCGACGACGATCAGGCAAAAGTTGGTCGCAAGCTCGAAGGTGTTACCATTGTTGGCCCAGAAAAATTAGCCGAATTGCTTCAGAAAAACGATGTGGCCCAGGTGATTTTGTCCATTCAAAACATTGCGCCCTTACGCAAGCAAGAAATTGTGGATTTGTGCTTGACAAACAATGCACGCGTCTTGACTGTTCCGCCCGTCAAAACATGGATCAATGGCGAATTGAGTTTCCGGCAAATTCGGAAAGTACAAATCGAAGAATTGCTGGAGCGCGATCCGATTCAACTCGACGAAGAAAATCTGCGCAAGCAACTCAAAGGAAAAGTAATTCTCATTACCGGTGCAGCAGGTTCGATCGGAAGTGAACTTGTACGTCAACTTGCCCGTTTTGAGCCGAAGCAATTGATCTTGCTCGATCAAGCCGAATCGCCGTTGCATGATTTGAGTTTGGAAATGGCCGAACAATTTCCGACGTCTGTTTGCGAAGTGGTGATGGGCGATGTGCGCAATCAAGAACGCATGAAGAATGTGTTTAAGACCTTCAATCCGCAACTGGTTTACCATGCGGCAGCATACAAACATGTGCCCATGATGGAAAACAACCCATCGGAGTCGGTGTTGACGAATGTGTTGGGAACAAAAATCTGTGCCGATTTAGCGGTTCAGTATGGCGTAGAAAAATTTGTGTTTGTTTCAACCGATAAAGCCGTCAATCCAACCAATGTGATGGGCGCATCCAAACGCATTGCCGAAATTTATACGCAAGCCCTGAATAAGCAAAATTCGGCTACACGTTTCATCACAACACGTTTTGGCAATGTACTTGGCTCACAAGGTTCTGTCATTCCTCGTTTTCGGCAACAGATCGAAAATGGTGGCCCAGTAACCATAACCGATCCAGAAATTACGCGTTATTTCATGACCATTCCAGAAGCGTGTCGCTTGGTGCTCGAAGCTGGATG
>JAAFIA010000033.1 GCA_013298545.1 Bacteroidota bacterium
TAGGCGTAATCACCGTGCCGGAAAATCCGCCCGTAGTGCGTACCCATTCCCATTGATCAAACACATTTTCAAATGCGGGATCGGGAACATCTAGTTTACGACAACCGGAAAACGTAACAAGACTAGCAAGCAGAAAAATTAGAAATGGTTTCATGTTCTTGATGGAATGACGTGTAGATTGAAAGAGGTTGCCTGCGTATTTAGAGAAATTGATTCATGGTTGGAAATTTTGCGGCAAAAAGGGTGGTTTCGGTTTCGTTTAAAAAACGAAAGCCCGAAAAATCGAAGCCTGGACCAACGCTACACCCCGTTAATGTATAATCGCCTGATGAAGCGGCACATTGCCAATATCCGGCGGGAATGGTAAAAACGGGTTGCGTACCAGAAGCCAAATCAACCGCTCCGAGACGAATGTGTGTGATGGAAGAAGCATCTGGCGAAGCCATATACAAATCGAGTGGTGCTCCTTCGTAATAATGCCAAACTTCATCGGCATCAACTAAATGCCAACGACTGTATTGCTTTTCGGGCAATAAAAAATAAATGGTTGTGATTGCATCGCGTTTTTTGTCGTGAAAATTGACTTGCTCCGCAGAACGGTGCAATTCGCGAAAAAAACCACCTTCTGGATGCGGCTGTAAATTTAATTCGTTGATCAATGCTGTTGCGCGCGAATTCATGCAACAAAGATACATCTCCTTGAATTGCGTGGGAAACATCTTCCACATAAAAAAGGGAAAGGAGAAATCGGGCTGCGATCCGATTTCTCCTTTTTTCCTCCCTTGCTAACCTAAACCTGTTCTATCTATGTGTATGACGGTTAGCTTCGTCAAATGTTACAGCTTTTATTATTTATTTTTCTTGACCGATTTTCGGATGCTATCGCTCATCCGCTGAATCTGTGCTTCTAGGCTATCGTTGGCCAGTTGGGCACTATCTGGTTTTGGAGGAGCTTGGTAGTGGCTGTTTCCATGTTCGTTGTCGTTGATGCGAATATCTTCTTCCGAACAATCGGTGCAAGAAAGGCCACGTTTGGTCATGAGCCAATAATGGCCGGCCATTTGCGGATCCCAAACATCCTGTACATTGGTAATATCGGTAATCATTTTAGCGGTTTGTGTGCCAAGCATCACCACTTTTCCATCCGGCACACGCACTTCGACACGCAATTCTTGTTTGCGCCAAATATTTCCTTCGCCTGGTTCAAAATAACAATCGAGCCAGAGTTGATTCCCTTTTTGCTGCATGTTGTATTTTATTTTACGCACTTGCTGCAAGGCTTCCATTTTATTGCTGCCGCGCGCATGCTTATATACATACACTTCAACTAAATTATTCTCGCTGCGTACGACTTTCAATTCTGGTGTACCCAATTTCAAGACATTTCCATCGTAATGTACATCTTCCCAATCGCTCACATCAATGGACATATTGCCAAAGCGGTACGATTTTTTTTCGTTTTCCATTTCAGGATCAATATTGACCATGATGTTGAGTGTATCGCCAAAATCTTGTGATACTGGAAACACAATGCGTTCGCGTCCGTTTGCTTCAAATTGTTCGCCCGTTCGCACGCCAACATACACACCAAGCATGATTCCAAGTACCCAAAGTCCAAGCGCAATGGGTTGTACAAAGCGAACAGCGCGAGGAATTCCAAAAATGATGCGCACACCTTTGTAAATTAGCATCAGCAACGGAATACCAAAGATGAGCAAGATGGCAATGATGCCAAGCACATAGTGCAAACGATCGGCAAAAACAGTATGAATCACTGGGCCAAAATCGCCATTGCGCAGAATACCAATATTGAATGTGCGTGTAAGCAGGCCAAACAACAACAAGATTCCCAAAATCAAAAAGAGTATTCCAAAAACACGAGCCAGTATTCTTCCAACGGTTGCCAGCCAGTCGTGATTTCTCCGACTGTTCTCGTCGCGCCAGTTTCGGCTATGTCGGCCCATTTCGTTTCCTAAACCACTCATGCGGTTGCGAAAATCGTCGAACTCTTCGCGGATGGTTCTGCTGATGCTATCAACCGTAACGCGTTCGCCTTTCATTTCAAGGCGTTCAGACGTTGTTTTGGCTTTGGGAATGATGATAAGCAATACCAAATACAGCAAGAATCCTGTTCCAAACGCAAAAAAAGCGATGGCAAAAATGCCGCGAATCCAAATTGGATCGAGATCGAAATAATGGCTAATGCCCGAGCAAACACCACCGACAATTTTATCGTCTTCGTCGCGGTATAAGCGGCGGTAGTTGCGACGACGGTTAGTGTCGTTTGTTTGATTGTTTGTACCGGAATTGGTCGAGTTGTCGGGCTGTTCATTCGTTTGAAATGTTTCTGGACGGCCCATCACTTCGATCATATCATCCACATCGTCTTGAACAATAACTTGTTTAGACGGGTTGAGTTTGCTCTGAAACATTTCGGCGATACGCGATTCGATATCGGCCATGATTTCGTCGCGGCCTTCCTCGTTTGCGAAGCCCGATCGTAATGCGTTGAGGTAACGGCTCAACATCTCGTAGGCATGTTCTTCGATGTAAAAAACAATACCGCTTAAATTGATTGTGACAGTTTTATTCATGGTGGTGGATGTGTAGGATTCAGGAAGGATTGCTTTTTTGAGTTACCTGAGCAACGGCAGCGACAAGTTCGTCCCAGCTCATGTGGAGTTCCGCGAGGAATTGCTCACCGGTTTCGGTAAGCCGATAGTACTTTCGGGGCGGGCCACTCACCGATTCTTCCCAACGGTATGTGAGCAGTCCGGTATTTTTTAGGCGTGTGAGGAGCGGATAAAGTGTTCCCTCAACAACAACCAATCGGGCGGCTTTCATGCGTTCGATGATTTCGGTAGGATATGCGTCGCCGTCGGCCAAAATAGAAAGGATGCAGTACTCGAGCACGCCTTTCCGCATTTGGGCTTTTGTGTTTTCTGTGTTTGTAGTCACGGCTGAAAAGTTCTTTGATTTGACAATGCAAAGATATATCCATTCAATTGTACTATGCAATACATAGTACCATATTATTTTTTAATTTATTGATAATCAAGTAAATAATTTTTAATGCGTGCAGATCAAATCCATTTTTTACCTTTGCAAACCAATTTTTCTATCGTTATGACCGATTTACTTCATTCGTTTTCTGAATTAGGCAAACCCGAAAACCTCATCAATTTATTGACCCTTTCTTTGTTAGAAGTGGTTTTAGGCATCGATAACATCATTTTCGTGTCGATCATTGCCGATCGTTTGCCTAAAGAGCAGCAGAAAAAAGCATGGAATATTGGGATGATCCTAGCGATGGTCTTGCGGGTTGGTCTGTTATTTTTCTTGGGAATAATCCTTCAGATGGACGAAAAATTGTTTACCGTTTTTGGACACCCAATGACCGGAAAGGATTTGATTTTATTGGGTGGCGGTGTATTTCTCTTGGTAAAAACAACGTCAGAAATGCATGAAAAAATTGAAGGTGGCCACGATGACGAAGAAAACAAAACCAAGAAAAAAACAGCTCTATTTGGACAAGTGTTGTTACAAATAGCGCTGGTTAATATCGTTTTTTCGTTCGATTCGATTCTGACTGCGGTGGGCATCAGCGATAATCTAGCAGTAATGATTATTGCGGTAATTATTTCAACGGTAGTGATGATGATTTTCTCGCGTCCGGTTGCCGATTTTGTGAACCAGCACCCAACGGTTAAAATGTTGGCGCTTGCGTTTTTGTTGATGATTGGAATGGTCTTGGTATTAGAAGCGTTCCATGTTGAGGTTCCGAAACCGTATGTGTATTGTTCCATGTTATTTGCCTTCTTGGTCGAATTGCTGAATATGCGGATGCGTCGGAAATCGGCGAAAAAAGGGGCGGCTACCCGTGAAGAAAACAAAAACAAGCATTAATTTTTTGCAGAAATTTTTCAATTTCTTGCTAGAACAATAAAAAAGCGTATTTTTGCAGCCTCAATAAAGAGGAGGTTATGTAGCTCAACTGGATAGAGCACCTGACTACGGATCAGGAGGTTTGGGGTTCGAATCCCTACATGACCACTCAAGCACAAGAAGCACCGCTCACTTTTCGTGAGCGGTGTTTTTATTTTAGCTGCGCAGCGCAAACGTTTTTTCAACGTTTTGCGCGGAGGAGCTAAAATAAAACACTACGCGATTTTTCATCGCGGAGTGTTACTTGTATTTGCAACACGGGATTAACGGGAAAATTCATCCCTACATGACCACTCAAGCACAAGAACAGTCCCGCTATTTCAGCGGGACTGTTTTATTTTAGCTGCGCAGCGCAAACGTTTTTTCAACGTTTTGCGCGGAGGAGCTAAAATAAAACACTGCGCGATTTTTCATCGCGGAGTGCTCCTTCTATTTGCAACACGGGATTAACGGGAAGTGAATGAGAATGGGTAGGAGAATGAGTATGAATTGCCGACTCATTCAACGTACTATAAAACAGTTCGTTCGCGGTTTTTTTATTTATTTTAGTAGCATCAAACCATTTACAATCATAGTTGACACTAGCAAAAAGAATGACCTACAAATTATTATTGACCTTTTTTGTTATAAGCTTTTTATCGGCAGCGCATGTTCCAAAAGAGGCTAAGACATTTTTGTTTATAGGCACATATACGGAAGGAAAACCAGACTTCGGAATTTACGTTTTTGAATTTAATTCAAAATCGGGGCAGTTAGAACTTACTGGTCATGTAGAAGATATTACGAATCCTTCATTCTTGGCACTTGCACCCAATGGCCGTTTTCTATATGCTTGTACTGACACAAAATTGCCCAATAGAGGAAGCGTAACAGCCTTCAAAATAGACAGCATTAATGGTAACATACAACTGATTAATAAACAACTTAGTGGTGGTGAAAATCCTGTTTATTTAACGGTGCATAGGAACAATAAATTTGTTGTCATTAGCAATTATACGGAAGGAAATGTTTCTGTTTTTAGCACCAATGCAGACGGTAGCTTAAATCCGTATTCACAGATCATACAGTTTACGGATAGTAGCGTCAATAAAACACGACAAGACAAAGCGTATATTCATGCTGCAATTTTTTCCGAAAATAACGACTTCCTTTTTTTGCCCGATCTTGGTTCAGACAAAATACGCGTATTCAAATTTGATTCAACTGCTTCAAAGCCAATCGCACCAGTCTCTGATTATGTTGTAAATTCCGTTTTAGGAAGTGGTCCTAGGCATTTTACATTTCATCCCAATGGGAGATTTGCATACTGCATCGAAGAACTAAGCGGTATGATTTCAGCATATTCTTATACCAACGGGAAACTGGATTCTATCCAAAGAATACGATCTTATTCTACATTTCAAGACATTTATGCTAGTGCGGATATTCACATTTCCCCAGACGGTTTTTTTCTCTATGCGTCAAACCGCCAATTTGAAAACTCGATTTCAATATTTTCAATAGAACAAAGCAATGGGAAACTAACATTGGTTGGACATCAAAATACGTTTGGTGAGCATCCAAGAAATTTCACAATTGATCCGACTGGAAAATTTCTTTTAGTTGCGAACTTGACAACTAATAATATTGTTGTATTCAAACGAAATTTAAAGACTGGTTTATTGACAAAAACAAAAAACGAAATACTAGTTCCTAGGCCATCTTGTTTACAAATGAGAAGATATAAATGTTGACTGTTTATACAAGAAGTTGAGAAAGAAAGGTAACCAAGAATTTTTTATAGCTTTGGTATAAGACTATTACTCCATACCATGCTCAATTTCATAACAGCATTTAAAAAATAATCCCATGAATTCCATTCAATTATACCACATAAGATATTTTATTCTGTCCATATCCATACTGCTGTTGAGCACAGCACTTTGTGCACAAAAGATTCAAATTACGACCAGAAAGTGTACAATTACAGCAGCCGAGAAAAAGCAAATTTCGGCTATGGCTGTGCAGGAAGCACTTTTTTTCAAGGAGGTATTTGGTGAGAAAAGACTCATGCCGCTTCGCATTATTATTTATGGTTCTAAAATAGAATACAAAATAAAAGCGTGGAAAAATGATGTTCCCAATAGCGCCGGTTTTTACTCGCCAAAATCAAAAACCATGTATTTGATGAAAACAGAACGATTTGTTAATGTCTGTTTTCATGAAATGGTTCATGCTATCTACCACAATTACAGCAATAAAATTCCGACATGGATCAATGAAGGACTGGCAGAGCATTTCGAATACGCATCAGTAGATACATTGGGGCGTGTTAGATTTCCAATTCGAAAAAAACTTGTGCAGCAAACAAATGATTATTTATCCAACCCGCAACGTATAATTCGATCTTGTCTCAATAAGTCCTATTCAAGTTTTCACAATTTCAGAGAGCATCGAAATTATTCAGTTTCACGAGGTATTGTAAACTATTTATTCTTCAACAATAAAGAAATGCTATTTACGATTATGCAACAATTGCGTACAGAGAAAAATAGTGTTAAAGTAATTAACAACAACTATACTGGCGGAATTCAATCGTTTACAAAAGACATTAAGGATTGGTGCGCGAAAATTGCTGCGGAGTAATTGTTGTTGTTTCATTTGTAAACCGCCATAGACGTTTATTTGTTTGGAAAATAAAAACGCTGCGCGATTTTTCATCGCGGAGTGTTACTTGTATTTGCAACACGGGATTAACGGGAAGAATCATCCCTACATGACCAACCTGTTTTCCGGTATCTCCACTAAAAAATTCATCCCAAAAAAAACAAAACAGGTTGCCTCGGAGGAGAAGCAACCTGTTTTAAACCATTGACAACAGAAAAACTATAACCGTAAAATCCGAATTATCGAAACCTTATTTTCAGTAAACACATTCAAAAAATAAATCCCACTTGCAAATTCACTTGTATTCAATTCAAACATGCTTGAATTTACCGCTGTTCGTAAGATCAAACTACCCGTTAAATCATAAACTTCAATCTGATCAATCAATCCTGTTGCACGAATGGTTGTAGCTGTTGTTACCGGATTTGGGAAAACGTGAACAGTATTTGTCTCCAACGAAACAACATCGGTGCAGAGTTCGACATAAGCAGTTGTTGTATCTGCATTGGCACAACCGTTAGCATCTGTATAAGTATAGATCAAATCGTTTGCTCCTAATTGTGCCGATGATGGATTGAAAATATTGCCATTCACGCCTGGCCCACTGAATACTCCACCAGCCGGACTTCCATTCAATTGAATGCTGCCAATACTCAAACAAAATGTGTCTTGTGCAAGAGAAAAACTCACCAAGGGCAATGGATTAACTTGAATGGTAATGTTTGCACTATCGGTACAACCGTTTGTAGAAGTTCCAATGACGGTATAAGTTATGGTCGCATTTACGGTTTCATTAATTGTATCACCTACGTTGTTATTGGGCATCCATACATAAGTACTTGCCCCTGCTCCAACCAATTCAATATTGGCTTCACCGCATACACTCAAATCAGATGCGTTAGCCAAAACTACTGGCGATGCATTTACGGCAATAGCTAAGGTGGCCGTGTTACTACATCCATTTGCCCCAACACCAGTAACCGTATAAGTTGTTGCTACACTTGGCGAAGCAGTAACAGCACTTCCAGTCAACAAGCCCGGCAACCAAGTATAAACCGTTGCACCAGATGCTGTCATCGAAACAGCATTTCCAGAACAAATTGTAGGTGTTGATGTATTTGCAACAACTACTGGGCGTGGCAAAGCTGTAATGGCAATAGTGGCCGTATTCGTACACCCATTGGCATTTGTTCCTGTAACCGTGTAAGTTGTGGTTAATGTTGGAGCAACAGAAACACCACTACCTGTCAAAGAACCAGGCATCCATAAATAAGTTGAAGCACCACTAGCATTTAGGGTAACGGAAGAACCTGCACAGATCGCTGTTTGATTTGTACTAGCGGTAACAGTTGGAAGCGAATTTACGGTAACTGCAAGTGTTGTTGTTGCTGTACAACCCACAGCATCTGTTCCCGTAATCGTATAAGTTGTGGTTGATGTTGGTGATACGGAAACCGAGTTGCCAGCCAGAGCACCCGGCATCCACAAATACGTTGATGCACCACTGGCATTCAATGTTGTTGATGAACCAACACAGACTGATGTTTGGCTTGTGTTTGCAGCAACCGTTGGCAATGAATTAACAACAACAGCAAGAGTTGCTGTCGCGGTACATCCTGCTGCATTTGTTCCTGTAATTGTATAAGTTGTGGTTGTTGATGGCGATACTGTAACCGAGTTTCCAGTCAAAGCACCCGGCATCCATAAATAAGACGATGCGCCACTAGCACTCAATGTTGTTGATGAACCAACACAAATTGATGGTTGGCTTGCCGTTGCCAAAACTGTTGGAGGGATTGAAACAGATACAGTTGAAAAATCAGTTTTACCCGTACACGCATGCGTTGTAGAACCAATCATAACTTGATATGCGCCGCTTGTATTGGCAAAATAAGTAGCCGTAGTTTCGCCAACAATAGGGCTACTATTTTGAATCCATTGATACGTTGTATTGGCAACAACAGGAACACTCAATTGAATCGAATCGCCAGAGCAAATTGCGGCAGGTGCTGTTGGCGAAATAGCAATTCCTGCACGCTCGGCACACGTTGTAATTTGAAAAATAGTAAGCGTACTCGATGTTTCATTGGCCAAAATAATTTGTGCATGGCCATTTGGTGAAAGAGAATCTGGAATAAAAATAATTCCTTCCGAACCCCGATCAGGGCCATTTGTTGACACACTCCGATTGTTGTAATAACCTACAAAAATTGGACTCGCCGGATTGCTAATGTTATAAATAACAACACCGCCAATTCGTTCCAATGCAACAAAAGCGTATTGTTCGCCATTAATTTTTCCTACTGCTGTTCCTTCTGGCTCAGGACCTTTATCATCACTTCGATTCTTCGCTGTGGCTGATGTGCTGTTGCTCGCATTAAACATGGCTCCAAATACCGGATGTGTAGCGGTCATTAACTCCAACTGATTACCGCTATCAAAAACTAAAGCACCCGTTGTAGCATTCCAAATCGAAAACGAACGCGATCCGTAAGTATAGATTTCATCAAAATCGCCATCATTATCCGTGTCGCCCAATTTGTTTGTCGCATTCAAACGACCTAGAAATAAATTTGATTTCATATAAGCACCATAAGGAAAAGCGGTTGCATCTAATGGCAAACCCGAAATACGCGACTCTTCATTCAATCCGGTATAAGCGCGCGCATCGCCTTCATTAGCCGTAATGAGATAAACCTGATTGCCAATGGTAAACTGACTTAAAGCATCAGGTTGGTACATACCTTTTACTGGAAAATTAGAAATGCTAATACCCGCAGTTTGATCAGATGCATCCAACGCATTGTTTCCTGTACTGTAATCTTTATAGCCCAATGGTCTAATCTGAACAACTGTATTGGTTTGCAAATTAATTTCGGCAATGGCATTATTTTCTTGCAAGGTTACCCAAGCTTTCTGATCGTTATCCGAAATGGTAATGTACTCCGGCTCAAAATCTTTTGCTGCCGTTGCTGCTGGTCCGTAAATACGAATGCCCTGTGCGCGTAATGTACTTTCTTGTCCGTTAAATGCCGTGAAGGTGATGAAGGTAACATTCGCTTGTGTAACATTGGCAACACCACCACTAATATCCACCATCACAACCGAACCATCAGGATCATTGGTATAAGCCGTATTCGGTTCTCCTTCGCAAGCCGTATAAACTTTTGTTCCAGCATGATTGAACGTAATCATGTCAGGCATGGCACCGACTTTTACTTCCTTAATAAAAACACCATTGTAATTGAGAAAAACAATTTTTCCACTGTCTTGTGGATTGCTTGCGTTTTCAATGGCCATAGCCACAACGCTATCCAAAACGGCAACGCTATTGATGTTGCCATAAGTAGAAACTGGAATTGAACTAATCAAAACGGGAGCAGCAGGGTTTGCGAAATTTAAAATGTCCAGTTTTGCCCCAATGCTATTTGCGATATATAAACGTTGTGTACTTGGATCATGTACAACAATTTCTGCAGAATTTGTTGCAGCTGTGCCATTTGAAAAACTTGTTTGTAAATCGAGAAACAATTCGTTGCTGCCAACAATCGGCAACGCATCATTGTCTTTGATGTATAAATAATGTGCTGCTGTTGCCGAAGCGGTAGCATTTGTCAGGTTGCTCAATGCAAGAATCAAATACTCATCACGTTCAATACTTGCATCATTGGTGATCGCAATGGTTACCGTTTGTGTACCATTTGTATTTGGCGGAACAACAACAGTCGTAGCAACGGGTGTATAATCGACTCCAGCTGTTGCCGTAGAGATAGGAAGCGCAGAAACCGTAAATACGGTTTGTGCACCGTTTGAATTGCTGATATTAAGTGTAATCGTTGCTGTTCCTGCACTCTCGGAAATTACTTGATTTGTTGTTGCGAATGCAACCGTTGCAGCGGGTGTAGTAGATGCAATAGAAACCGTTGTTGTATTATTTGTAAACGTTCCAAGTGCCCAACTACGAAGCGTGGTAAAAGAACCCGTTGTTGGATTGAATGCTCCAGTAGCAACTAAAACTTGTCCAGAAGCCGGATCAGGCGCAAGAAAACTTGCTGCTTGCAATTTACCGCCAGCATATACATCATTGAATGGCAATTGATACCCATCTACACCAGCATTAACAACAGCAGTTCCTGTTCCCGTTCCAAAAAACAAAGCATCAATGGGAACGCTTGTATTGGTTAATGCAGCCACTGGAGATGCGAATACAGCTATTCCATCAGCATTTGTGCCACCATTTCCGAAAACACCACCTGTTGCAAAAGAGCCAAAACCATCGCCCGCAGTAGTGCCTGTATTGATTGCGCGAAGGATCGTTCCGGTTGCAGCCATCGAAGAGCCACCCACATAAACCACATCACCTTGATTGACTGTTCCCGTATTGATTTCAAATGCATACGAAAGTACGCCACCCGAAATCCATCCTTGTGCTGTTGCCGTTCCGTTATTGCATACAACAACCGTATAAGGTGTTGAAGCAAAATTGATGGTGCGAGTTGCTACAAATTCTGCAAACTCGAATGGAGAATCTGTACCAGCAGGATTCGGAAGTATTTCTGAAATAATTAATCCTGGTCCTGCCTGTGCGGAGAGCAAGGCGCATTGGAAGATAGTAAAGATGGAAATGAGTGCTTTTTTCATACGTCTGAATTTATAGGCACAAAATTCAGGTGCTTTCAGCAGTAGCAACTTAGCAAATCATTATCCGATTGTTATGCTTGTTAACGACTTTATTTAGAATTTTGTTTTTCGTGCAGATTAATTTACACAAGAGGACAGAACAGCTATACAATGGCCTATCTAGTCTATTTTCACTCAAAGCACGACCTACTTAAAATGCGTGATTGATCAATTCTAGAATTTCTATTCACATTAAACAACATATACATCCAAATAAAAAAGCGTCGTCCATACTGATTGGTACAGCACGAACGACGCTTTTAATTTCAGTAACTAAGAATTAAAAATTCCCGCGAAGCGTTACGATAAAGTTTCGTCCTGGTGCACTTACACCAGAAGCAAAATGACGGTAGTTACGATCTGTGATATTCTCGACAGCCGCATTGATTCCGAAATTTTTATTCACACGATACGATGCACGGAAATTGACCGTAGCCCATGCCGGCATACCATAAGCCGTGGCTTGCGATAAATTATCTTCGCCAGACGGACTGTAATCGGCAATACGTTTCCAGCCATTGTAACGGACATAAACAGCAGATTCAATTTTCTTCGCGCGATAAACCAATTCGCCCATACCAAAAACTGGTGGAATGTGATCAAGCGGAAGCAAGGTGTCGTTTTTAGTATCGTTATAGCGACCATACGTGTAATTATACGTTGCGCGGAATCCAAAATGATCGTTGAAATCGGCACTGAACAACAGGTTGTACCCGTAAATAAATGCATTGTCCACATTTTGCATGGCCACAACTGCCGAAGGCGATCCATCATACACAATCGAGTCTGAACCGTTGTATGTAAATGGACGCACAACCATTGCGTTGCGCAATGAAGTATAAAACCAATTGGCTTCCAAACGCGCGCCACCATTCAAAGTCAATGCACCACCCAATTCGCCACCAATAGTCATTTCTGGTTTGATGTCTTCATTTGGAACAATTAAAGTACCAGCAACCGACTCAAATACTTTGGTTAAATCGTCCACGTTTGGTGCGCGGAATGCGGTTGAGATATTGCCATGTACTCGGAAAATAGAACAAGCATTCCAAACTAATCCGATCGTTCCACTTGGAGCAAGATGTGTTTGTGCAATATCGGTAAATGGAAACGCAAAAAATGTAGTATCCACAAAAGACGATTTGAGTTGCACATAGCTCATGCGCAACCCTTCTGAAAGCATCAATTTATCATTGATTCGGAAAGAATGAGTTACATACAATGCAGCTGTTGTCATGCTACTTCCTCCATCGGGATAACGGGTATCTGATTTTTCCTCTACACCAGTTTGAATGTGCGTTTTGGTTGCTGTCGAAGTAACATCATTATACGTCAATTCGACACCATAGTATAAATCATTTTTAGCGTTGATGATTTTTTTCAAATCGCCATTGAATGAATACACCATCACATCTTCTTCTTGACGTGTGCGTTTTTTATTGTTGAAACGACGAGAAATACGATCTTGATCTATTTTCTGCGCGGCAACAATGAAACGAGCAGTGTTGTATAGTTTCCGTTCACTCGCGTTTAGACCTAGTGTATAAGAAGCCAACAAACGATTCTGTGGGCCGTAATACCATTCTGCAAAGCGTAAGGTATTGCCGCTGTATTGTTGCAAGCGATCATAACGCGGAACATCTGACGAAGTTGAGTATTGGATGTTGACCAAATGCGATACACGATCGTTTGGTTGGAATAAAAATTTCTGCATCACATCAATTTGCGAATAGCCTGTAAATTTCTGAACCAATTGGTCTTCGTTTACATACATGCTATCTTTTCCGTTGGCATCGGTCATGACATAATTTTTGCACCAGCCAAAATCGCCTTGGTAAGGAATACCTCGCGCGCCTTGACGCAAATCGCCAAAACTTGAACGTGTAAAAGATGTTAATGAAGCCCAACGTTTGCCACCAATATTGAAATCGAGGTGGCCGGTTTGTTCGTTGTTTGCAGATGAAAAACGGAGGTAGGCACCGGCATTTAAACTGACCTTATCGGTTGTACTGAGTTTGGGCTGACGGCTATAAAAAAGCATCGCACCACCCAACGCATCGCTACCATACATAACCGAAGATGGCCCGAATAAAACTTCGGTACGATCCAACATATTTGGATCAATGGTAATGACATCTTGTAAATGCCCCGCACGGTAAATAGCATTGTTCATGCGAACTCCATCAACAACCAATAACACTCGGCTCGATTCAAAACCGCGCAAGACCGGGCTTCCGCCACCCATCTGACTTTTTTGAACAAAAACTTGTCCGCTGTTGGATAACATATCGGCAGAAGTTTGTGGGTTTAGTGCAGCAACATCGCGCGCGCCAATAACCGTCATGGCATAAGGTACTTCGGCTTGTTTTTCTTCGGTTTTATTGACCGAAAACACAACTTCATTGAGCATCAACGAACGTGGTGTCATCAAAATTTGGTTGTTAGCCGTAGCAACTGCTGTGCTTAAAAAAGCTTGGCGGCCATACGAAGCGTGCAACACAACGATACTATCTGTTGGGGTTCCGCTTAATGTTGCTTCGCCGCGTACATTGGAATAAACGCCAGCAATAGTTGTTCCGGCAGTGCTTGGTTTGTAATAAACGTATGCTTTTTCAATTGGTTGAAGGGAGGCATTGTCTTTGATGCTTACTGTTTGTGCAGCGAGAACAGCACTAAACGACAACGCAAAAAGCGTCATGATTTTTTTCATGGTAAAATTGGGTTTAATACATTCACCTCACGAACGGCATGTTCGGGATGAATATGTTTGTTGAATTTTTTGAGTGCCTTTAAAGGCTGAGAAAAAAAATCAACCCAATTTTGGTGGCGGAGAAATTGAAAAGAAAGGAGCTGGGGGCAATAAATAAATACTTACGCAAGGCTGAACCAAAAATCCGGTATCTGCTTGCAAACAAAACGAATCTGTTTTTAGGTAATCGTCGATTAATTTTTGTGCTTTGCTTGTTTTGTTTTCGTTTTGATGTTTTTGCGCAAAACGATTTTCCGCTTTTTTCTCGTGATCATCTTGACGACAGGTAAAGACGATTTCGTTTCCTTCAACGTGCGATTCGATCAGATCGTAGCGGTGGCCTTCAAAATCAAATTCATGTTTGTCGATAAAATGGGGGCCGGTTTGGGGATTTTCAAAATCAATTTTCGAGAACCGTAAGGTTACGGTCTTGTCGTTTGATTTGCGTTGCATGAATTGCTGGTGCTTGCTTTTTCCCAACACAAATTGAAGTGGGGCAAAAAAAGCACTCACGAGAATAAGTGTGGCAATTAAAAAAGCGTAGAACTGCTTGAAACGCATGAACAAATATAAACATTTCATTTCATGCCAGAACAGGACAACCACATTACAGGCTTGTGTCAAAAGTGGTCTGATGCGATAAAAATGTATGCCGCTTTGTCATTACATTTGAAACGGCACGGCGGTTGACGTGTATTGAGCTATGTCAAGAAAATCAAAACATGGAGTCTGGTTTCGGGAGCTTTTCCCGTTTACGTTTGTGATTGCTTTATGGCTCATTCATATTATTTTGGGTTTTCTGGATAAAGATCCGGGCCAATATGCCCTCATGCCGCGTTCGCGGGAGGGCTTGTGGGGAATTGTTACGGCTCCTCTACTCCATGCCGATTTTGGACATTTGTTCTCCAATACCATTCCCTTATTGGTTTGTGGCTTTCTTCTGTTTTATTTTTATCGGCAAATTGCTTGGAAAGTATGGATTTGGTCGTGGGTGTTGACCGGAATTTTGGTCTGGATTTTTGGTCGTACTTCGTGGCATTTGGGAGCGAGTGGCTTGGTGTATGGCTTAACTGCGTTTTTATTTTTTAGTGGTGTTTTCCGTAGGCATATTCGCCTCATGTTGATTTCGTTGTTGATTGTGTTTCTGTATGGTGGTTTTATTTGGGGTGTTTTTCCGTTTGATCCTTCTATTTCATGGGAATCGCATTTGTGTGGGGCGTTGACGGGGGTATTGACGGCTTGGTTGTTTCGCAAAGAGGGTTTACAACGACAGGAGCATGTTTGGCCCGAAGAGGATGATGAGCCTGATCCGGTGGTCGATGCTCAGCCCAGTTCATTTCAAACACCACCCACCGCACCAAATCCATCAACAGCAGATCTACAGCAGGATTTCAGCCATTTACTGGATGATGATTCGCACACGCCCGTTGCTCATCCAACAGAGTCAACCTCAAATCCTCGTTTTATATACGATTACCGCCCTAAAGCAAACGAAGAAAAGCCAGACGAAGACCGAACCTTTTAAATTTTACATCGTAAAAATGTTTTTACTAAATCCATGAAAATACTTCTCGTCGAAGATGAGTTTTCCTTGTCGCAGACCATAGCCAATTATTTAAAAGATGATGGTTATGTCTGCGAAACTGCGTGCGACTTTGCAATGGCCATTCAAAAAATTGAGTTATATAATTACGACTGTGTTTTGCTCGATTTGATGATTCCGGGCGGACATGGTTTTGACGTGCTTTCGCGCCTGAAAAAAGACCATCCGCAAACGGGTGTCATCATTATTTCAGCACGAGATGATTTAGACAATTGCATCAAAGGATTGGATATGGGTGCTGATGATTATTTATCAAAACCATTTCATTTGTCGGAGTTGCAAGCCCGCGTTCGTTCTGTTTTACGTCGGCGTAAATTTAACGGCCATACTCAAATTCAGTTTCGGGAAATTCAGATCAACCCAACCGAAAAGTTGGCGTATGTCAATGAAGAACGGCTCAATCTAACGAAAACGGAATATGAGTTGTTGCTGTTTTTTATCATCAACAAACATCGTGTCATGGCTAGGATTTCGATCGCCGAACATCTTTGGGGCGATAGTATGGACTTAGCCAACAATCATGATTTTTTGTATTCGCACATTAAAAACTTGCGCAAAAAAATGACCGAAAAAGGTGGTGGCGATTACATTAAATCGGTTTATGGTATGGGTTATCGCTGGGAAGAATGAGTATGAAACTAACCACACAAACCAATCTCTGGTACCTTTTTGTTACGGCTTTAATTATTTTATTGGGTACAGGTATTTTCTTCTTTTTTCTAAAAGATTTGCTTGACGAAGAGGCCACAGAAACACTTTATAGAGAAAAAGACGACATTATTCGTTTTATCAGCCGCGAAAAACGTTTACCTAATAATACTTTGTTTATAGGTGATGAAGTAACCTATAGAGAAACTCCTTTTCCTGTTCAAGAAAGTTTGAACGATACGTTGCTGACCAATCCTTATGAAGATCAAGAATTGAGTCCATTTCGCTGCTTTCAATTTCCGATAGAAATTCAAAAAAAATACTACTGCGTAACGATCAAACGCTCTTTATTTGAGGCTAATGAATTGGTTCAAGCTTTAATTTATGCGGCACTTATACTCAGCATCCTTAGTATTGTTATTCTTTACATCTCCAATCGCTGGGTATTTAGGCGTATTTGGAGTCCATTTTACAAGACGATTAAAGCATTGAGCCATTTCCAATCAAACCAAGCTGAACCCTTAGATTTGAAAAGTTCCAATACACACGAGTTTCAGAAATTAAATAAGTCGCTGATTATACTAACCGAAAATGTACGCCGCGATTTTCAAAACATGAAAGCGTTTAGCGAGAATGCTGCGCATGAATTACAAACACCGCTCTCGATCATTCAAAATAGTGCTGAGGCATTGTTTCAAAATCAAGATTTAACAGAAACACAAGCCATACAAATCAATAATATTCTACAAGCAACACATCGCCTTTCGCGGTTAAATAAATCGTTGTTGATGCTTTCGCGTATCGAAAACAAGCAGTTTCAGGAAGCATCGCAAGTTGATTTAAGTATCTTGTTGAAACAAAAATTGGAATACTATCTTTCTTTAGCTAAAGAGTATAACCACATTTTTGTGATTACCATTCAGAAAAATATCGTCATCAACATTCATCCTGATTTAGCAGCCATGCTTTTTCAAAACCTGATCGACAATGCCATTAAGCATGCTTCAGCAGAAGGCAAAATTACGCTCACGTTAACCGACACACATTTTGAAATTCGCAACCCAGGACCGCCTTTAAAATCAGCAATTGAAAAATTATACCTCCGTTTTTATAAAGAAAGTGGAAGAAGTGATTCTACGGGTTTGGGATTAGCGATTGTGCATTCCATCATTCAAGCAACGGGATTAAAACTCCAGTATCAATATGAGCATGACGAACATGTTTTTCGTGTCGTTTTTCAATAAGTATATAAAAAGATTGGAAACACAGAATTTATCCAAAATATGTATTTAGCATTGCCGTCAATTAAAAAGAAAACAAAATGCGTTTATGCATCGTATAAACGAATGATATTCAAACTGCGGAAGGGTAACCTTCTCAGCGCGGGAAGTCGAACGTCATGGGGCGTCGTTCGCTTCCCGTTGTTTTTTTATCACGAATGGGGTTTTCTTCCCCGTTAAAACGGCTTTATCCTTTGTAATTTTGTAAAAAAATACATCATTGGATTCACATTTTATTGTTGGCGATGTTCACGGCTGCTTTCACACATTGAAAGCGTTATTGGCACATTGGAATTCCGAGAACGAACATCTTGTTTTTGTAGGTGATTTGATTGATCGTGGAAATTTCTCGCCACAAGTTGTTGCGCATGTTCGTGCGCTCATGAGCCATCAAGCATACCGCGTAAGTATGGTAAAAGGGAATCACGAAGCCGAAATGATTCGGCATTTTAAAGAAGGACCAAGCTGGTGGTATGATGTTTTGGGTGCAAGTATGCTGCAACAATACGAGCGCGCAGGAATAGATCCCAAGTCTGACGCAAAATGGATGGCCGAACGGCCGCTCGTCTATGAAACCGAAACACTTCTCGTTTGTCATGCCGGTATTTCTCATACGCCATTTCCATTTATCGAAGATCATCCAGACAGTGTGCTTTGGGGACGTTTGCCTGTGAAGAAATTAAGTAAACTTCAGGTTTATGGACATACGCCGCAAAAAGAGTTGGTGTACAACCAAGCGACAGATTCGATTTGTATCGATACGGGCGCATTTAAAGGCAATTGTTTGAGCGCTGTTGTGGTTGATGCTGCCGGAAAAATCGTAAAATCGCATAGCGTAAAAACATTGCGCATTGATCTGGATACATAACGAGCATGAGCATTCAAGCGATTACAAGCACTGTACTAAACGTCAATCATGCTTTTTTCACACGCCATGGTGGTATTTCTGAAGCGCCTTTTGATTCGTTGAATCTTGGTGGGCAGGAAGATAATCCCGAATCTATTTTGCGCAACCGAAAACTGGCCTTGGCACACCTCGGCGGTTCGATGGAACAAGTTGCATTTTTAAAACAGGTACATGGCAATTTGGTTTGCGATGCGGCAATTGGTCAGCAAACGGGCGATGCGCTTGTTACCAACAAAAAAGGAATTGCGTTAGCGATTTCAACGGCAGATTGTTACCCCGTTTTATTTCATGATGAAACGAACGGTGTCATTGGTGCGGCGCATGCGGGCTGGCGCGGGACGGTAGCGCGAATTGCGTCTGAAACAATTCATGCGATGTGTGCGTTGGGTGCTAAACGTCCTTGTATTCAGGTTGCTATTGGCCCAGGCATTTCGCAAGTGAAGTACGAAGTTGGCGAGGATGTTGTTGCCGAATTTCGAGCAGCTGATTTTCCAGAAACAATTTTCTTAGGAAGAAATTTAGATCTAGCCGCTGCGAATAAATTTGTGCTGCTTCAAGCCGGAATTGAAGAAAAAAACATCGATGTAATCAATCGTTGCTCAACAGAACGCGATTTCTTCTCCTACCGCCGCGATGCCGGACGCACCGGACGAATGTGGAGTGTTGTTATGCTTTGATGACAACGCACGGGCTTGTGCTAATTGGTGAATTGATTTCCTTCCCGCATTGCCCACGCTCGTTGGTGAGTTGGTGAATTGACAACGCACAGAGCAGCGCTAATTGGTGAGTTGATTTCCTTCCCGCATTGCCCACGCTCATTGGTGAATTGGTGAATTGACAACGCACGGGCTTGCGCTCGTTGGTGAGTTGATTTCCTTCCCGCATTGCCCACGCTCATTGGTGAATTGGTGAATTGACAACGCACGGGCTTGCGCTAGTTGGTGAATTGATTTCCTTCCCGCATTGTCCGCGCTCGTTGGTGATTTACTGAATTGGTGATTGAATAACAAATTCAACAATTCAGTAAATCAACAATTCAATAATTCGCCAATTCAGTAATTATTCTGTAAGCATGCTGTTAAACAAATCGCCAAACTGTGCGCCTTGCTCCATCGTATTTTTATTCAGTCGCGAAAATTCCGCGAGGCCGTGCAATATAAATTCCATCAAGAACAAACGCTCTGTTCCTTGTATTTGTGGGTATAATTTTGTTGCTAACTCATCTAATCCATCAACGACAGATAAGGCCGCAGCGTATTTACGATCCGTAATATCGCACATCAGATCAAGCGAATGACCTTCGCCAAACCAATCGATGATGGCTTGATAAGGACTTTCGTCAGTTTTCTTTTTTAGTTTTTCGGGCGATGGGAAATAGGTTATAAACAAAGAACGGATGGCTTTGCCAATGAGATGACGTGCAACACCAGCCGCTCCCTCCTGCTCGCCTTCATAAACCATCTCAATTTTTCCGGTGATAGATGGAACAATAGCCGCAAAATCGGTCAGCCGAATCATGGTTTCGGTTTCACCGTTCAGCAATGCCCGACGCTCGGCAGCACTCAATAAATTCTCATACGCCGAAATACTAAGTCGTGCCGAAACACCACTCTTTGCATCTACATATTCGCTTTCGCGCGCTTCAAAACCAATTTGTTCCAAAATAGAAAGCGCGGCATCGGGTACAAGCACTTTAACCAAACGTCCCGATTTTGCTTCTTGTAACGTAATGGCTTTCGCGAGTTCGATGGATTTGGGATAATGCGTCAGAATCTGGCTTCCAATACGGTCTTTGAGTGGCGTTACAATCGAACCACGGTTGGTATAATCTTCGGGATTTGCCGTAAAAACAAATTGCACATCAAGCGGCAAACGCAATTGAAAACCGCGTATCTGAATATCGCCTTCTTGCAAAATATTAAACAGGGCAACTTGAATACGCGCTTGTAAATCGGGCAATTCGTTGATGACAAAAATGCATCGGTTGGCGCGCGGAATCAATCCAAAATGAATGGTGCGCTCATCGCTGTATGGCAATTTTAAATTTGCTGCTTTGATTGGATCTACGTCGCCAATTAAATCGGCAACCGAAACATCGGGCGTTGCTAATTTTTCGACAAAGCGGTCGTTGCGGTGCACCCAAGCAATGGGCGTAGCATCGCCTTTCTCCGCAATCAAATCGCGGCTGTAACGAGAGAGCGGTTGCATCGGATCGTCATTCACTTCCGAGCCTTCAACAATAGGCATCCATTCGTCGAGCAAACGCACCATCAAGCGCGCGAGGCGTGTTTTGGCTTGCCCACGCAAACCCAATAAATTGATATTGTGTTTGGAAAGAATAGCCCGTTCCAATTCTGGAATAACCGTTTCTTCATATCCGATAATGCCTTCGAAAAAAGGAGTTTGCGTGCGAATGCCTTGTACTAAATTGTCGCGCAATTCGTCTTTGATGGATCGTGGTTGATATCCTGATGCACGGAGTTCTCCGCGTGTTTTGTGTATTGGCTTGGCCATAATTTTTTTCGTAGTCGTCATGCAAACGCCTTAACGCACAGTGCGGCGGCGGTTGCGGGTGTAATCTTCAAAAATGTATTCGCCCAATCCTTTCAGCGAAGTATAAAATGCGCGTCCGTTGTTGGCTTCTGTAAATTCTTCTACAAATTTTTGCAAGTAAGGGTCTTGCGCAATCATAAATGTGGTTACAGGAATTTTTAAGCGACGGCAAGCATGTGCACGGTTTAAGCATTGTGCTACAATTTTGCGATCTAGCCCGAAACTATTCATATAATACTCATTGCCTTCTTTCAAGCAACTTGGTTTGCCATCGGTAATCATAAAAATTTGCTTGTTCGGATTTTTCCGCCGACGCAATAAATCCATCGCCAATTCAAGACCAGCAACCGTATTGGTATGGTATGGACCAACTTGCAAAAAAGGTAAATCTTTGATTTCAATTTGCCACGCATCATTGCCAAAAACCAAAATATCAAGTGTGTCTTTGGGATAGCGGCGAGTAATCAGTTCGGCAAGTGCCATCGCTACTTTCTTTGCAGGAGTAATCCGATCTTCGCCATACAAAATCATGGAATGCGAAATATCAATCATCAACACCGTCGAAGTTTGCGCTTGATGTTCTTGTTCGGCAACCTCCAAATCGCTTTCACTCATCATAAATTCATCTGTACCGTGATGAATTTGTGCATTGCGCATAGAAGCCGTCATATCAATCTGTTCCAAACCATCACCAAATTGAAATTGGCGGCGATCGCTCGTCATTTCGTCACCTTTACCGGAAAATGGTGTTTTGTGCTGCCCGCGCGATCGTGTCTTTTTTAATTTTCCGAAAATCTGTTCGAGTGATGCTTGACGAATACTCTGTTCCATTTTATCGGTCGGCACAAATGTTCCCTGCTGCTCGTTTTCTTGTAAATAACCACGGCGTTTCAGGTCTTCGATAAAATCGCCCATGCCGTAATTTTTATCCGTCAGTTTGTATTCGCGATCCAATTCATTCAACCAGGAAAGCGCTTCATTGACATCACCGGAAGTATGCGTGAGCAATTCGCGAAAGATATTGAACAAACGCTCAAATGGCGATTGATCGTCTTTGGGTTGGTGCTTGGAAAAACGGAATCCTGACATCTTATTTTATTTCCTATAAAGGTAACAAGGAGAATTGGAATAAGTTCGCAGAAAATTTCAATTTAAAAAAATGGAGCATCGTTTATTCAACGAAAGAACACGTACGGCCTATTTTTTACTTTTTGTGCTTGCAACTTGTTGTTCCTCTTCTTTTTTAAACAAGGTTTTGAAAGGATAAATCAATTGCCCCCAAAACGTTTCTGGAACATCATTATCGGGTACACCAAGTTGTGGAATCAATTTTGGATCGGTTGGCAAATAATACGAGCGAAACAAATGATCCCAAATCATCAAGACAGACGCATAATTGACACCATACTTTCGCGGAATATTTTTTGCGTGATGCCAATAATGATTGTTTGGCGTTATGATGATTTTATTGAGGAAACCAAAATTGACATTCACATTGCAATGCGAAAAAAACACCAGCGAGTATGCCACCCACATGTAAATACCATAAAGCAGAATGTATTCTTCGCCCGAGAAGCCAAGCAAACCTGCGGGAATCCAGCCCATGGGTTTCAACACAAAGTATTCCATAATGTGAAAATGCCGCGTAGAAGCAAATCCAAGTGTTTCTTGAGCATGATGAATCTTGTGAAACTTCCAGAAAAAATTGATGTGGTGCAATAAATAATGAGCAAAAAATTGACAAAAATCCATCACCACAAAAAAGATAATGGCTTGCGCCCAAAAGGGCAAATGAATTGGATTCATCAGTGGCAAACTAACACCCATCGCTTGCATTCCCTTTGTAAAAGCAAATTCGACGGTATAGGTCAATGCAATGAAACCGATGATACCAAAAAGAAAATCAATAAAAAGCAGATAACCCAAATCTGTCCAAAAACCTTTACGTCCAAGAACTGAGTATGGCTTCTTTGCAGGTAAAAAACTTTCCAATAAAAATGCAACGATATAGACCAAGAGCAAAACAAAATAAGGATTGGTCCACGAAACATGGAACATGATGTCTCCAATGTTTTTCCAAACGTTAGAAAAAATAGCCGTGAAATACTCTCCAATTGACATTTCGCTCATACGGCCTCTAAAATATGAAATACAAATTACATTTCAATTTACCTTTTTTGCGCTTTTCAATATTCATGACTTGAGCGAATTGCTACAGACGAATAAAATACGATCCTTCAAAAGCCTTGATCTTAGGTTGTTGCTGTCCCTTTGAGGCAGTAGCACATTGGTGCTTTATTTAGAATAGCTCAAATACCACGCTTTAGGTATTGTACAATCTAGGCTAGCATGATTTCTTTGCAGTCGATTTTTTTAACAAAATATTAAGTCGTATGACAAGTATAAATCAAGTAATTGTAGCAATTATCCTGATCTGGTTTAGCTCATTTTCGGACATGCATGCGCAACGAACCGATACCACCAAAGCGGTGGACCTGAGCGAAGTGGTCATCGAAGAGTACCAATCTGTTGGCGGTGTTGAACGCATGCCCGATGTAAAAGATAATGTGATCTATGCTGGCAAAAAAACGGAAGTGATTCAGCTTGATAAACTAAATGCCGACCTCAGTACAAACAATACCCGTCAAGTTTTTAGTAAAGTTCCGGGAATGAGTATTTGGGAAAATGACGGTTCGGGCATTCAAGTGGGAATTGCGACACGGGGATTAAGCCCAAATCGTTCTTGGGAGTTTAATGTGAGACAAAATGGATATGATATTAGTGCAGAAGTATTTGGTTATCCCGAAGCCTATTATAGTCCACCAATGGAAGCCCTATCAAAAATTGAAGTGGTACGAGGTGCTGCCTCGTTGCAATATGGCCCTCAGTTTGGTGGCTTACTCAATTATCAACTCAAAAAAGGAAATCCAGAAAAGCCAATATCTTTTGAAACACAACAAACACTTGGTTCGTATGGCTTGGTCAATACCTTCAATGCTATTGGTGGAACATATAAAAAAGTTTCTTACTACGGATTTATCCATCACCGTAGTGCCGATGGTTGGCGTAGCAACAGCAGGTATAATACGCTCACCGGATACCTTTCGGCAAGTGTTCAGCTTACAGAAAAAATAAATATCCGAGCAGAGTACACCAAAATGGAGTATGTCAGCCAACAGGCCGGTGGACTCACAGATACACAGTTTCAAGAGAATCACCAACAATCTTTTAGAGCGCGAAATTGGTTCAGCGCACCTTGGAATGTTGCAGCGCTTACCTTTCGATATGATATTTCTCCATCTGTAAATCTTCAAGTCAAATCGTTTGCAACCATAGCCGAACGCAATAGTGTTGGTTTCACAAAAGCAATCAATATCCAAGACACCATCAATGCGGCTACGTTACAGTACAATGCGCGACAAGTAGATAGCGATGCTTATGCCAATTATGGCGTAGAAGCACGTGTAGCGGTAAAGTATAAATTACTGGGCAAGGAAAATACTCTAGCGGGTGGAATTCGTGCCTTTCTTGGTAACACTAAGAGAAATCAACAAGGCGTTGGTACAACGGGTGTTGATTTTGATTTAACGCTCACAAACACTTTGTACGGTCGATCTTTGACATTCGGCACGGTCAACTATGCGGCGTTTGTAGAAAATATTTTTTACATCGGGAAACGATTGAAACTTGTGCCTGGATTTCGTTTTGAATACCTTGAAAACACCCTTGAAGGGTATATCAATACCAGCGCAACGGGAATGTTGAACACAGACAAACGCGTTCGTCAAATTTTACTTTATGGTTTGGGTAGTGAATTTATCCTTACCGAAAAGACACAACTCTATGCCAATTACGCACGCGCTTATCGTCCGGTTACGTTCTCAGAACTCACGCCTAGCGCTACAACAGAACTCATTGATCCAAATTTAAAAGATGCCAATGGCTTTAATGTTGACTTCGGTTATCGTGGAACGGTAAAAGACTTTTTGAATTTTGATCTTGGTGTATTTTATGTACACTACGATAATCGTATCGGTACGCTGACACAAAACGGTGTACCATTTAGAACAAACATTGGTACTTCGGTGAGTAAAGGTATTGAATCCTACATTGAAGTGAATCTTGTGAAGGCATTTACAGATCAATCAAAAGTGGGAAGCCTCAGCATCTTTGCGTCCAATGCGTTCATTGATGCAAAATATGTAGCATGGAACAATCCAGCAATCGCTAACGACCCGCTCCTATCCATCGCAAACAAACAAGTAGAAAATGCACCCAAGTTCATTCATCGTTTTGGAACAACGTATTATTTGAACGGATTCTCGGCTACTGTTCAATGGAGTCGAGTTGGTGATGTGTTTACCGATGCAATCAATACAGACACACCAAATGCAACGGGAACAATCGGAAAAATTTCGGGGTATCAAGTTATCGATGCGTCTTGTGCTTTCAACTTTTTGCAGCACTACAATTTCAAAGCAGGTGTAAATAATCTGTTGGATGAGCAATATGCTACACGCAGATCGGGTGGTTATCCTGGCCCAGGTTTACTCCCTGGAAATGGAAGAACCTTTTTTATTAGTCTTGGAGGAAAGTTCTAATAGAAAATACGATCATTCAACAACTAACGGGAGGAACCTTGCAGGTACTCCCGTTTTTTTATCCTCCCATGCTTGGAACGACTGCGTATTTGATGTAACGAACAAATAAACTGATCTACAAAAAAGACGTGAGCGATTTCGTTAGTGCATGAGACGCTGTAGGAATTGTTCTTCTACACGTTTTGGAAATTGCCCCATTCCCTTATCAGAAATCAATTGGTAATCGGGATTGGGACGATAGCGCGAGACATCGGTTTGTTTATCGTTAACCAAAAAAATTCCGATGATATCTTGTTTCGGAATATCGTTTCCTTCGGGCGCGCGCCGATCAACGATAAACACAAAACCATTGTCTTGTTCAGATGCTTGTTGCAACACATCAACATCATCCACCATCGTATCGCGCACAAGTTCGTGTAAGGCAATTAAAAAATCGGCATTGTACGCAATGTTACCCACCACCACACCATGCAAAGGCTCAATCAAAGAACCGATAATCGCTTCACTAGAAAGCCCAGACGTTGGCAATTCCGTTTGTGCTAGCGGACTGAGTAAAGACAGGATTTTATCTTCGCGTTCTATTTTATAGAGGTAACAATTCATACTGCTTTAATTTTTCACAAAAATACGCGCAAAAAATAAAACGGGACAACTGCTGTTGCAATTGCCCCGTTTGAAAATCGAATGCTCCTATTTTAATCTTGTTTTACGATGCGTTTTACAACCAAACCGTTTGCCGTTTGAATGCGTACAAAATAAACGCCGTTAGCCGCATTGGTGAGTTGAATTGTTTTTACAGCACCTGTATTGGCATTAGCAACCTGTTCGCTGTACACAACTTGACCATTTAGACCAATCACTTCAATCATTACTTCACCGAG
The DNA here is from genome assembly GCA_013298545.1 of Bacteroidota bacterium. Taxonomy (GTDB): domain Bacteria; phylum Bacteroidota; class Bacteroidia; order Palsa-965; family Palsa-965. The sequence goes on from JAAFIA010000033.1 coordinate 26,494, forward strand.
ATCAGTACCAAAATTGAGGTTGAATTGTCCGTTGTTTGGATTTGGATAAAGATCGATTGCCGTATTCAAATCCGATTCGGTAATTCCTACGCAAGGATCAACCGTGAGGTTGACGGTAGCGAAACCAGGACAGCCATTCATATCAATATAAGTATAGGTAATGGTATGTACACCAACACCAGCAAGAGCTGGATCAAATATGTTTCCAGAAATACCCGGGCCGCTAAATAAGCCACCAGATGGCGATACAGTGAATCCGCCAGTTGCATCTGTTGTACAGAAGAACGATACAGAAGCTGAAAGCGTTACATTCGGAGCTGCGTTGATCGTAACAAGAATGGTATCTTCCCCAACACAACCTGTTGCCAAATCGGTCATTGAAACACTATATGTTCCTGTGGTTGATACAACAATAAATTGCGACGTATCGCCAGTACTCCAGAGGTAACTGTAACTTCCGCTGTCGGCACTGAGGAACGAAGCACCACCGCATTGTACAATATCATTTCCAAGACCTGGAATAGGCAATGCGTTGATGGTGATGTTTGTTGTATCGCTTGCAAAGCAACCTGTAACAGAATCGGTAACTGTAACAGCGTACATACCTGTTGTGGTAACGGTCAACTGTTGGTTGGTGCTATTATCGTTCCACATGTACATATAACCTGCGCCAGCATCCAAGATTACGCTACCTCCGCATTGTGTCTGATCTTGTCCGAGTGATACAACAGGAATAGCATTGAGCATAACATAAGTAGTATCGTTGCTCGTACAACCCGTAACAGAATCGGTTACCAGAACCGAATATGATCCATTGCTTGTTACCGTTAATGTTTGCGCACTGCTGCTATCGCTCCAATTATACACATAAGCACCTGCTCCCGCATCGAGTAAAACTGATGAGCCACATTGGCTAAGCGAGTCAACTAAATTTGCAGGTGGTACTGGATTGATTTGAACGGTGATCGAATCTAAGCCAACACAACCCGTTGCTGAATCGGTGAGTGCTACGGCATACACACCAGATGCGTTTACCGAAAGGCTGCTATTGGTACTGCTATCATTCCAGAGATACGCATAAGCACCCGAAGTGGCTTGCAACGTAATTGTTCCACCGCATTGTGTCTGGTCTGCACCAAGATTTGGATTTGGATTTGAGTTGATGGCAATGTTGATGGTATCAAACGCAAAACATCCACTAACGTTATCGGTAACGCGTACATAATACATTCCAGATGCGGTTGCTGTAAGTGTTTGGTTGGTAGTTGCGTCGTTCCACAAATAAGAATAAGCACCGGCACCGGCATCGAGTAAAACAGTTCCACCACATTGTGCAACATCGGCACCTAAAGTAAACACAGGAGCAGCACCCGGATTGATGAGTACAGTATCGTTGCCTGTTCCACAAGCACCAGTAATACTAAGTGTAACCATACCCGTAGTTGTTACTGTTGTACTAGAAGTGGTAGAGCCAGTTGACCAAAGTGCATTTCCATAAGGCGAATTGAATTGCAATTGGATTGAATCTCCTGGACAGAGGCTTTGATCTGCACCCAAAAATCCAGATGGAACAAATGGATTATTTAATTGTGTAATTTCTACTTGCGTTAAAGCGCGGCTATATACACGGAATTCGTCTAAGTGCCCATTGACTGGCATACCGACATTAGCAGAATAACCCACAACTTTGAATGGTCCTGCGCCAGTAACATTGGGCGCAGTTTGTGCAACAGTATTTACCAAGACACCATCTAAATAGGCGCGAACTTGATTGAGTGTAGCATCATAAACAAACGTATTCATGTGAGGAGCAACTGTTGCGCCACCCGTGATGAGAATATCTGTAAGTCCCGCTCCGCGCAAAATCCAATTGTTTGGTCCTGCAACACCATTTGTAAAACAGCGGAAACTGTTCGTATTGAGATCGCCAAAAATATAAAATAGGGTTGCAGATGCTGTAATGTTCTCTGTACGGAAAGAAATGGTCCAAGAACCCGTACCGAGGTTCGGTGCCCAGCCTGTATTGACATAATCGGTTGTACTCGAAACTCCAGATCCGATCATGGTGCCTTGGCAAATAGATGAGCCGCCTTGCGTTAAGCCGCCAAGAATGTTTGCGGTGGCTGTGCCTGGAGGTGGTGCGCTGGCGAGGTTGGGGACAGTTGTACCTGAGCCATCAAACTTGTAATACAATACTTCTGGGGTGAGTTGTGCGAAAGCACTTGTTCCACCTAACACAGCCAAAAGTGTAACTAGTTTTGTAACGATTTTTTTCATGGGATGAATTTGGGTTTAATGCAAAGTTAAGAAAACAGCAGCTTGTCTCAATCAGGTATTTCTACCTATGTTTCAAAATAAAAACTGGTCATCAATTGCAGGTAAAAGAAAAATCGCAACAGCATGTAGCTGTTGCGATTTTTATTAATTACTTGATCTATCAACTAAATTACATACCCAATTTATTTTTCAAATTGGTATCCAAAGCGCTCAGGAATTCGTCTGTATATAAATAATGTTCGCCGTGATTCACTTTATTGCCATGGATGCAAACAGCTAAGTCTTTGGTCATTTTACCACTTTCAACAGTTTCTACACACACTTGTTCGAGTGCATGGCAGAAATTGATGAGTTCTTGATTGCCATCGAGTTCGCCGCGGAATGCGAGGCCGCGTGTCCAAGCAAAAATAGATGCAATGGGATTGGTTGATGTTGGTTTTCCGGCTTGGTGCTCGCGGTAATGACGTGTAACGGTTCCGTGTGCGGCTTCGGCTTCCATGATTTTTCCGTCAGGAGTAGTCAATACCGAAGTCATTAATCCAAGTGAACCAAAACCTTGTGCAACGGTATCGCTCTGAACGTCGCCATCGTAGTTTTTGCAAGCCCAAACAAAATTTCCGTTCCACTTCAAAGCAGAAGCTACCATATCGTCGATGAGGCGGTGTTCGTAAACAATACCAGCAGCCGCGAATTGATCTTTATATTCTGCATTGAAAATTTCTTCGAAAATATCTTTGAAGCGACCATCGTATTTTTTCAAAATGGTATTCTTCGTAGAAAGATACAAAGGCCATTTTTTCATGAGGGCCATGTTGAAGCATGACTTGGCAAAACCGCGAATAGATTCTTCGGTATTGTACATGGCCATCGCAACGCCATCGCCTTTGAAATTATACACTTCAAAAACTTGTGGCGCAGATCCGTCTTCAGGTGTAAAGGTCATGGTTAATTTCCCTTTCCCTTTAATAACCGTATCGGTTGCGCGGTATTGGTCGCCAAAGGCATGACGGCCAACAATGATTGGTGCAGTCCAGTTTGGAACTAAACGGGGAACATTCTGACAAACGATTGGTTCGCGGAAAACAGTACCGTCAAGGATATTGCGGATGGTACCGTTTGGCGATTTCCACATTTGTTTAAGGTTAAATTCTTTTACGCGTGCTTCGTCGGGAGTAATGGTTGCACATTTGATACCAACACTGAACTGCTTGATTGCGTTAGCAGCATCAATAGTAACTTGATCGTCTGTTTGATCGCGGTATTCAATTCCAAGATCGTAATATTTGATATCAACCTCAAGGTAAGGAAGGATCAATTTTTCTTTGATGTATTTCCAGATGATGCGGGTCATCTCGTCACCGTCGAGTTCAACGACTGGGTTGGCGACTTTAATTTTGTTCATAGTGATGTGTAAAAGATGAGATTGAGTGCTTTTTTAACGGTGCAAAACTACATAATCTGTGGCAATAATCGGGTTATAACAGATTTAAAAAAAGAGATTTAAAGACATTAGGCTTATTGCCTTCATTTGCTTCGATGTGTTTTTAACAGCATTTGGGCTAACCTTATATTTTGTTGACAAATAAAAAAGGGTTGGCCCCCACAGCCAACCCTTTTCCGTTCAATTATGCAAACAAAAATTATTCGCGAATGAAGGCTTGTCGTTGAACACTACCGTCTTTCGATTGAACAATGACCAAATAAATACCGGGTGCAAAAGAAGAGGCATCTACTTGATATTGATTTTTACCAGAAAGTGTTGGTGCAGCAACATCTTGCCCGTTTGAGTTAATGACCCGAATGCTTGTTGGATTTGGATCGCTGATCAAGATTGTTACTTGGCCGTTGGTTGGGCTAGGGAATACTTGCAAGCCGTTTCCATCTGTTGGCGCAGGCATGCGAGAATCGTGGCCTGTTGAAATAACAATCTTCTTGCAGATTTTATCTTCACACTTGTCGATGGTGTTTCCGTTTGCGTCGTATGAGCAAATGGTTACAGTCATGCACATCAGGAATGTTCCTGTTGTTGGGTAAGTGTGTGCTGCTGGCATAGTTGGGCCATTGTAAACAAGTGATCCATCACCAAAATCAACTTGGTAGTTGCAGATTGATCCGCCAGTATAGGTAGTAGCATCAAAGAAGAATGCCGTAAATGGATTGTTGATAGAGATAGCATAGAAGAAATCTGGTTTTACTTTGCAAGGCTGCGGATCGCAGACATCTACTTCGTAACAGATTTTTTCGCAGCATGTTTCGCCATCAGAACCAACAGCGATGATGGTCAGACACACTTTATACGAACCTGATGCACCATAATAATGCAATGGGTTTTGAAGTGTTGATGTTTGTCCATCACCAAATTGCCAGAACCAAGAAACAACGCTTGCAGGAGCGCTGTTTGCGCCATAGAATTGAATTGGGTTACAACCGTCCCATTTGAAATCTGGTTTTGCTTCGCAAGGTACAAAGCAGTTTTGGGTGCAATTGGATTGGTAATAAAGTCCAGCAAAAGCTAAGTTGTAGCAATCGCCAGGAGCAAATACTCCAAATACAGAAGAAGATTGACCAGCAGTTACAGTAGTTGGTTGATCAACATAGTTCCACCAATCCCAAGCAGTAACAGTAAATGGAGGATTTCCATTCAATGTAACGGTATTGTTTGGAAACTGAAAATCGCCAACACCCACAAAAGCGCGGGCATTGAATGTTCCAGCAGGGCATGCATTGAAACCATTGATGGTTTGGCCTACCGATCCATTCACAACGGTGTTAACGATAGCGCCATCCCAGATGATGATATCGCCAGCAAAAGCTGCAGAAGGTACACTCCAGATAACCATCATGGTTGCTCCGTCGATGTCATTTGTTCCGCCAGAAGAAGTACTGGTTGGGAAACCGCTTAAGGTGTAATTTCCATTACCACTAATGGTAGTCGTAACATCTGCACGGTAGGTATGAGAACCTGGATAGCCCCAGCATTTGTCCACATCACTTCCTACAAGAACAGAAGGAATAGTAAATGAAGTTGCAGCAGGATTAACAACGGTAATGTTGAATGGTGCGCCATTGCCAGAAGCATCGCTCCATACAAATGCACGTTCAATTACTGCACCTCCTGGAATACCAGCAATGGTAAATGTTGCCGGTTGTGCAGCACCGATGGGAGAGAAACGCTGACCAAGACGGCGTGTTGCAGTAGTGTAATTGAGACCGCATTTGCTGGCTTGATAAGCTGGGCCGAGTACGCGATTGCCATTTAGTGGGGTGTAGGGATTGCCCGCTGTTTGAAATGTTTTTGTTTTGCCGCAACTTGGTGAGCCTTCTGCTCCTTGCGCGCCTGCTTGAAGTGTTCCTAACAGGAGTACTCCTGTCATTAATTTGAAAAGTGTTTTCATAATATAATGTGTTTTGGTGAGGGTGTAAATGTATAACCCAAAACAGGCCAAAAGCAATGGATCAAACAACATCCGTTGATAACTTTATTTATTTTATTAATTTTAATAAATAAAATAATAATTATTAATGTGTTAAAAAATTAAAAGGTTGAACTTCATAACAAACATATCCCTAAAAAATTTATTAATAGTCAAATCGACTATGCCTAAAAACGACAAAGACCAATAAAATAAAGGAAAGTATATAAAAACACGGGCGTGTGTGTTTTTCATTTTAAAAAATAAATTAATAATTTTTAGCTTAACCCGTTTTAGAAAATAGCAATCGAATAAGTTCACAAATCGTTTTTTGAGCAATCTGTTTATATTCGTCAAAATCGATCATTATTAATTTTAAATTAATATGGAAATTCGATCGATAGCGTTCTTTGCGCTACGAATTAGACTTTTTAGGAAGTAAAAACGGGAAATACGTGTTTGGATCAATAAATATCCAAATCAAATTGCTGCTTAAATTTTGCCAAGTTGGGATTAAGTTCCACCAAACGATCGTAGCGATCTTGATCGGTATAAATCCGTTTCGGGCCTTCTTCTTTGTTCAATTCAAAACGTAAATCAAAATAGTAATTGCGTAAATGCTCGCGCAAATGCGTCATGATATCGGTTTTACGGCTTGTTAAACTATCAAGCGCCGCAGCATTGAGTACATGAAAAACCAATTCTGTATCCGAAACTTTTCGGGGTTGATTCATACTCATGGCACTAGATACATTCAAGTTTGTTGGCTTTACTTTTTCGGCATATACTTTCCACGCTTGCTCTAAAGCCTGTTGTGTAAAGGGTTCTCGCGGTTTTGACAAATCGGGTTGTCCGTTCGATGTTGCGACATCGTCGGTTTTAGCAGCTGTAGGATTGGTAAACTGATTTATTTTTCCAACTCCAGATTTTTTCCAAGAAGGTGCGGAACTGGTATTTTGCGTTTCTTCTTTCGAAACAACTGCTGCCGGCTTTTCAGCAACTACTTGATTGGTGTCAATCGAGGTCGTTGGAGTTGGCGTACTGACTTCATCGTTCTTTTCAGCACTAGCATGTTGCGAAACGGTGGGTTGCGCAGTCGGAATTTGGGTTAAAGGCGCCTGATTAAAGCTCGTTGAGATCAGTTCGTCATTTTTTTTTTCACCGGAACTTTGTCCGTTCAATGCGCAGAGCTGCATGAGCATAAATTCGGCAAGCAGCCTTGGATTTCTGGCACTCTTGTAACCAACATCGCATTTCGTTATCAGGCTCAATCCGCGTAGGAGAAAAATCGGCGGACAATGCATGGCTTGTTCTTTGTAGCGTTCGCGGATATTTTGCCCAGCTTCTAACAGTTGCAGGGTTTGCGGGTCTTTTGAGACTAGTAAATTTCTAAAATGCTCGGCGAGGCCAGCAACAAAAGTATGCCCGTCAAAACCATTCGAGAGAATATCATTGTACACCAACATCGCATTGGGAATTTGATCCGCCAGCAAATGATCGGTCATTTTAAAATAATATTCATAATCGAGCACATTTAAGTTTTCGATTACGGCTTTGTAGGTGAGGTTTGTACCTGCAAAACTCACCACTTGGTCAAAAATAGAGCAGGCATCGCGGAGTGCGCCGTCTGCTTTTTGCGCAATGATGTGCAAGGCATCGGGATCGGCAATTACATTTTCGTTGTTGGCGATGTAAGCTAAATGCCCAGCAATGTCATCGACCTGAATGCGGTTGAAATTAAAAATCTGACAGCGGGAGAGAATGGTAGGAAGAATTTTGTGGCGCTCGGTTGTTGCGAGAATAAAGATGGCGTAACGTGGCGGTTCTTCGAGCGTTTTCAGAAATGCATTGAATGCTGCCGCAGAAAGCATGTGTACCTCATCGATCACATATACCTTCTTTGCATTGGAATTACTTTCCATCAATTGCGGTGGAATACGAACGGTATCTACCAAGTTGCGTATGTCATCAACCGAATTGTTCGATGCAGCATCTAACTCATAAATATCGATGGCTTGGCCTTGATTGAAGGACGTGCAGGACTCGCATTGATTACACGCTTCCGTTTCGGAAGTTAGATTGGTACAATTGATTGTTTTGGCCAGAATCCGAGCACAGGTAGTCTTCCCTACTCCACGTGGCCCACAAAACAAAAATGCTTGCGCTAAGTGATTGCTTCGGATTGCGTTTTTTAAGGTTGTGGTGATTGAACTTTGGCCAACAACCGTATTGAAAAGTGCTGGGCGGTATTTTCGAGCCGAGACAACAAAATTTTCCATCGCTCAAAGATACTTCATTGCCATTCGATCTATTCGTTAAAACACCCAATCCGATTCCATTTTTTCAACAGAAAAGGCCGATAATATGAACATTTTTCTATTTCCAATCTTTCTTCTGCCCAAAAGAATACAGATTTTGAATAAATCTGTACCTTTAGCACAAAGAATGAAGCTGCTCCGTATGTTCAATGAAATGCAAGTAAAAGATCTGCTGGAAGACTCCTCCACTGACTGGTTCTACTTGGGCGATATTGATAATGATTTAATTGGTGCGTTTGTTTCCTTAATGGAAGAACGACCGATTTATCGCAACATCCCAAGAAGTTCCCGTCGTAAAATTATTAGTGCTGTGGTAGAGTGCTTGCAAAACATCCGCAATTATTCCCCGAAAGTAGAAACCAACCGCGCTAAATCTGTGGTGATGGTGAAACGATTTGACGACAATAGACTCGGATTTCTGTGTGGAAATATCATGAATACGGCTGAGGTTCCAGCCCTTCAGAAAAAACTAGAATTGATCAATGCCGCTTCGCCCAAGCAATTGCGAGAAATGTACATGACACAAATGCATTCCACGCTCGAAGATGCTAACCGCAACAGTGCTGGCTTAGGACTCTTTGAAATTGCGCGTGCTGTTAAAAGTCCCATCGGATTCGAATTTATTTCGCTTCCTGATAACTTTACTTTTTTTAGCGTTGAACTAAATCTTGCTTTTAATTAAAAATGGAAACGCTACTCATCAAAGAAACCAGAACGACACCAGAAATTGCGTTCGACCCTGCCAAAAAAATATACTCGATTCGGGGCCGTTCCATTCCTGCTGATGCCAATAGCTTCTTTCGTCCACTCGATCATTGGATCGATAGTTATGCCGAAAGCGCAAGCACGCATGGCATGTCTGTCGATATCAATCTCGAACACCTCAACACAGGATCTGTACGTTCGTTACTGATGATTCTGGCAAAATTACTCCGCCACAAATCAACTGGAAAAAACATCCAAATCAATTGGCACCACGAAGAACACGATGAAGACCTATTGGACAAAGGCGAAGAAATGTCGTTGATTCTCGAACATCCATTTCGCTTTGTTCCTTATACAGAAGAAAATTAATTGCTTCGCCTAAAAAACAACAATGCCCGCCAGAAAATCCTGACGGGCATTGTTGTTTTAAACTCATTTACTTGCCACCGTTATTGATAAATTTTTTCAATTCATCTTTCTCGGAATCGAAGGTTAATTCATCAACGAGTTTAAAGTAGTTCTCTTTATCATTGCATTTTTCGTACAACATTTTAAACACTTTCAGCCGTTCGGAGCCAAATGTAAATTCTTTACCAATGGTTTTAATTTGTGCAACACTGAAGCAACGGTCTTTTGCAGCTACATTGAGGATGCTCAATTTTTCATCGGGGAAATTTTTCGCTCGCATCGCCTGTAAAACACCTTTTAAATCTTCTTCGCTGACAAGGCAAGGAGCTGGTGGAGGTGTTAAATACTGAGTAGCAAAAGCGGTCCATTCGTTTTGCGTTTGTACTTCATTGAAAAGTACAATTCCAGATTGGTAATGCGCTTGGTCGTAAATCTTTGGAAACGCATACATCATGGCTTTGAGTTTGAAGTTGTTGGTTTGAAGCAAGGACGCAAGTTTCATGCTTTGTGCAAACGATAAACAGTTTTGTTCGACTACCGTTTGAATAGCAACATACTTCGACTCATCCGTAGGTTGAGCGTAAACATTTTTTGCAGCAAGCTTAAACGCAGACTCTGCCATAATTGGTCCGACACAACCTTGTACACCAGTATATCCGGCAATATCGGGGTACGCATAAGCCGGAAACGTAACTTCAGCGGCTGTTGGTGCTGGGGCATTCACGGTTGCTGTCATTTGCACAAAATTGTACAAACGCAACGCATACGAAAACGAGCGAAAAGCATCATAGACATCGTAAAAATTGGCTGGGTCGTATGTATGCGTGTATGCGGTACGACAAAACTCCAAACGGGTAGAATCGGTGTTAAACAACAGTGCTATATTTTTGACTTGTGTCGCAAGCAAACATTTATCGCTCACAAAGCGCGATGCGCGAATGAGTTTATTTTGATCGCCTTGTTGAACAGCAATGTTATTGAAACCTGTTTGATAAGCAGTGGCGCTAATTGGATTCTGACAATTCTGCGCAAAACTCGATGTAGCAATAGCTAAAAAGAGTATAAAGAGAGTAGTTATTTTTTTCATGGTATAGGTAGTAATTCAATTACCCTGCCAAAGAAAAGGAATTACTTTCAGAGTCGAACTAATTTTTAACGACGGCTCTTTTCAAGATAACAAAAACGATACGCTTCAGTTGGCTTTAAATCATGTGAAAAATTAGTTGTTCTATCAACTAATTACAAATTTATTGTTTGAGCAATTTCAACACATCAACACCCTTGTTTCCATAAACACGAATCAAGTAAAATCCCGATGCTAAATCAGAAAAATCGTGATTTGAAATATCTTTTCCACTCCAAATCAACTGGCCCTGCGGATTAACAATTTCATACATTTCGTTTCCTTGTGCGTGAAGTACCTGAATACGATCTGTAAACGGATTTGGAGCAATTGAAATTTGCGGTACTTTATTTACAGCTTGCAGAGCCGATGGCCCCCAAGCAATCACACAATAGCCACCCATTCCATTTCCGGGATTACCCCCGTTTCCATTTCCACCGCCGCCTCCGCCCCCATAATTTAATCCACTTCCGGCAGGATCCGTATTGTTGCAATTTGAATCGGTAAAACCAGCACCTTTTCCGCCATCGCCCCCCGGCGCACCACCGCTCGCGCCATACGCACCGCCAGGCGTAATGCACATACCCGACCATGCAATTGTATTTCCCCCATTCTGGCCATTGCCAAGACTTCCCGCCGCACCTGCTCCACCGCCTCCAAAATAAGTCCAATAGCCACCGCCGCCTGTTCCACCCGTATAGTTCGCGATATTTCCGCCCGACGCATTTCCGCCCACGCCTCCTCCTCCAATATTCGGATTAGAAACAGATGTACCGTTATCGCCGCCGAAAGCATACATCCCTAAACTTCCAATACCCGTTGCGCCAGCATTTGGACCGCCGCCGCCCAAACCAACATTCACGCCCAAAGAATCGCCAGGCGAAACTGAAAATGTACCACTTGCATAACCACCACCGCCACCGCCACCACCGCCATTGCCGCCGCCATCGCCGCCTGCACCTACAACTTCGACCGAGATTGTTGTAACTCCTGATGGCACAATAAATAAACCCGATGATGTGAATATTTGTGAGCCGCTTTGTGCAACTAAAATTGCACTCGAAGAAATAGTGAATACTAACGTCAAAAAGTAGTTTCGTTTCATGGCTTTGGGTGTTTGGTTCTGTCTAATTTAATTCTTTTTATGACATACACGAACATAAAAAAACGCCAACCCGAATGGATTGGCGTTTTTACTTGCATTATTAAAACTTATAATGTTTTGATTTCGGCAACTAATTCTGTTAATGCTTTTTTCGCATCGCCGAAGAACATCGAACATTTCGGATCGTAGAATAGAATGTTGTCGATACCCGCATAACCGGCATTCATAGAGCGTTTGTTGACGATCACATGTTTCGCGCGATCAACTTCAAGAATAGGCATGCCATAAATCGGAGAAGCCGGATCGCTTTTTGCTGCTGGGTTAACTACGTCATTCGCACCAACAACTAAAACAACATCTGTTTGATCAAATTCAGGATTAATCTCATCCATCTCTACCAATTTCTCGTACGCCACATTAGACTCGGCGAGCAATACGTTCATGTGTCCTGGCATACGACCAGCAACTGGGTGAATCGCATATTTTACTTCTACACCGCGTTCTTCGAGAATCATTTCGAGTTCGTGAATGATGTGCTGTGCTTGCGCAACAGCCAATCCATATCCGGGAACAATGACTACTTTTTTCGAGTAATTCATCATCACCGCAAGATCGGAAACTGTAACGTCTTTAATAGAACCATTTACTTCTGCTCCGGCTGCAGCACCACTTCCACCACCAAACGCACCAAAAATAACGTTGCTCAGTGGACGATTCATCGCTTTACACATTTCGAGCGTAAGCAATGTGCCAGCAGATCCAACCAAGATTCCGCCCGTAAGCATGACGTAATTGTCGTATAAAAATCCGCCAAAAGCCGCAGCAAGTCCGGTAAATGAGTTGAGCAAGGAAATGACAACAGGCATATCGGCACCACCAATAGGAACCGTAAATAAGATACCATACACCAATGCGGCGGCAAACAATAAATACAACATGATGTAGCCGCTAGGCGAAGCATAAACCATCCAAGCACCAAATGCAACAACAGCAATCATCACGATTGTATTGATGATGTTGTATGCTGGCAGACGAATCGGCTTATTCATCGTTCCATTCAATTTCAAATAAGCGATGATCGAACCTGAAAACGAAATTGATCCGATGACGAGTCCAGCAATGATCGGAATCAGTGGGCCAGTTTGACCAACATTGTGTTCGTATTCCATCAAACCAATCAACGCAGCACAAGCACCACCCATTCCATTAAACATGGAAACGAGTTCGGGCATTTTGGTCATTTGCACTTTCTTGGCGGTCATCCAACCGATAGCTGTTCCCAATGCAATAGCACCAAAAATGAGTCCGTAGATGAATCCTGGAATGGTCATGTGTTGTTCAACACCATCGACAGACTCATGACGCTCGACAAGGAAAATTGTACCGAGAATCGCAATGGTCATGCCTACTGCGCCAATCAAATTACCGCGACGTGCGGTTTTCGCATTGCCCATCATTTTCATACCGATAATAAAAGTTACCGATCCAATGAGGTAGCAGATTTCTAAAAGATTGTGTTTCATAATTGGATTAAGATTCCAAATTACAAGTTCCAAGTTCCAAAGAAGTTAGAGTTGTTATTGGTTATGCGTTTTGTTTTTTTTTAGAACGATTTATTAAGACTCCAAATTACAAGTTCCAAGTTCCAAAGAAATTAGAGTTGTTATTGGTTATGCGTTTTGTTTTTTTTTAAAGAACGATTTATTAAGATTCCAAATTACAAGTTCCAAGTTCCAAAGGAATTAGAGTTGTTATTGGTTATGCGTTTTGTTTTTTTAAAGAACGATTTATTAAGATTCCAAATTACAAGTTCCAAGTTCCAAAGGAATTAGAGTTGTTATTGGTTATGCGTTTTGTTTTTTTTTAGAACGATTTATTAAGATTCCAAATTACAAGTTCCAAATTATCAAAAGACTAAAATTACTTTTTGAATTTTGGAACTTGAGATTTGGAACTTGGAACTTGAAATTTGAAACTTGAAACTTGGAACTTGAAACTTGGAACTTGAAATTTGGAACTTGGGATCTGGAACTTGGAACTTTAACTGTTATTTTTTCTTTTTAAACATTTCGAGCATGCGGTCGGTAACCACAAAACCTCCTACAACGTTGAGTGTTCCGAGCAAAACCGCGAGGAAACCGAGGATCAAAGCCAGAGTATTGCTTGGATCGACATGGAGCATAACGTGAATAGCACCAACAATAACAACACCATGAATCGCATTTGCGCCAGACATGAGTGGTGTATGTAATACGGTTGGAACACCGCCAATAACTTCGACACCGACAAAAATAGAAAGCACTACGAAGTAGATAATTTCTAGGTGGTCGTTGAAAAAATTCAATATTGTTTCCATAGTTTATGAATTATGCGTTAACCGGTTTTGCAACACTTGGATGTACAGCAACCCCATTGTGAACGATGAGTGAACCCTTGGTAATTTCTTCTTCCATTTCCCATTTGAATGCGTCTTTATCGGCCAAATGGTAAAGGCAAGTAACAATATTCTTAGCGTACAAATCACTTGCATTCATAGGTAAAAGCGAAGGGATATTACTTTCACCGATGATGGTTACGCCGTGTTTTTGTACCGTTTGATTGAGTTCCGAGCCAACAACGTTTCCGCCTTGTTCAACAGCCATATCAACGATAACAGAGCCAAAACGCATGCTTTTCACCATCTCTTCGGTAACCAAGAGTGGCGCTTTACGTCCTGGAATGAGCGCAGTGGTAATGACAATATCGGCTTCCTTAACGTGCTTAGAAACGAGTTCTTGTTGCATCTTCAAAAATTCTTCGGAAACGCCTTTGACATAACCGCCTTCGATTTTAATGGAAGCATCGCCTTTGACTTCGATGAATTTGCCGCCAAGCGATTCGACTTGTTCCTTGGTTTCAGGACGAATATCGGTTACTTCAACAACAGCACCTAGGCGCTTGGCTGTTGCGATGGCTTGAAGCCCAGCAACACCAGCACCAAAAATAACCACTTTAGAAGGACGGATTGTTCCTGCGGCAGTGGTCATCATCGGAAGAATTTTTCCAATGGTATCGGCTGCAAGCAAAACCGACTTATATCCGGCCAAATTGGCTTGCGAACTGAGTGCATCCATTTTCTGTGCGCGGGAAATACGCGGAATGGCATCAATTGAAAAAGCCGAAATGCCAGCTTTGCAGCATGCTTCAACAACAGCAGGATTGGTAGCAGCCCAAAGGAATGAAATGAGGACAGCGCCTTTTTTCATTCCAGCAATTTCTTCGGGAAGCGGAGCGTTGACTTTGAGTACAACATCGGCATCAGCGTATAGCTTTTTTGCATCGCTTACAAGCTGTGCGCCCGCTGCGGCATAAGATTCGTCAGAGAAAAAGGATTTTAAGCCTGCTCCATTCTGAACGTTTACTTCAAAGCCTTTTTTTACGAGGTCTTTTACTACATCAGGTGTAATAGCGACCCGGTTTTCTTTGAATTTGGTTTCTTGAGGTACTGCGACTTTCATCTTTACAAGAGTTGAATTGTTTCCGGTTGCCGGAAAGCGGGCCGAAAATACGAAGAATATCAGGATTTTAGGTGTAGAAAGCGATGATTTTGTGGAAGAAAAATAAAAGAGGCCAGATCTGGTGCAGATCTGGCCTCTTTTCATAGAGTATTTTAAAGAAACTTAATACTCGCGCGACATTT
Organism: Bacteroidota bacterium; assembly: GCA_013298545.1. GTDB lineage: Bacteria > Bacteroidota > Bacteroidia > Palsa-965 > Palsa-965. Next base: position 41,522 of record JAAFIA010000033.1, read on the forward strand.
TCTGAACTTTACGCACTTGTTGCTTTCCATCAGATCCGGTATAGATCAAAAAATAAATACCATCGGCCTGATCGGTAATGCTGATGATTGGCTGTTCGCCTTCGGTCAACACTACTTTTTTAACCAGTTTCATATCAGCAGAAAATACCGCTACTTCGTTTACAATCGCGGTGGACGTTTGTAAGAATGTAAAAACACCGTCAATAGAAGGATTTGGATAAACCGAAACGGTATTTTGTTGCTCAAAATATACTGGAACAACAGCGGAATAACTTGTTTGGCCATTAAAATCGACTTGCTTTAGGCGGTAATAAGAAATGCCAGAAAGTGGATTGGGATCGTAAAATTCGTAGCGCAAAATGCTTGTTGAATTGCCTGCCCCATCAATTTCGCCCACAGGCATAAATGCGCCATCGCCGCTACTGCGTTCTACAATAAAATAATCGTTATTCAATTCTGATGCTGTTACCCAATTTGTTTTGACTTGTTGACCGAAAGGTGCTGCTGTAAACTCCAATAATTCGATGGGCAATGTACTGGTAGAATAAATCGAAATGCGGAAATGATCGACTTCTAAATTCCCGTTTTGGCGTCTGGCTGCCAATGCCGCACCAAATGTTGAGCTATTGATTTCAACTACAGACCAGGTTGTCCCCCAGAGATTCGCTGGACCACCATACGAAGTGTACGCATCAGTTGTACCCCAGGCAGTAGCGGTCAGTCCAAGGTTGTTGCCAGCCGGCGAGCCTGATTTTAATAAACGTACTTCATTGTCGAGCGCACGGGCACGTTGTACATTGATGCCAAAACAAGCATGGCGATTGGGCGAACCTGCGAAATTAAATGTGGGTTGCTCGCTACCATTGGCAGCGATTACTTTGGTTGCCGTTTGCACAGAGATTCCCGATGTCGAAAAGCTGGGATTAGCAGTGTAAATATCAACTCCTTCGGTGAAACCTGAATTGATTGTATAGGTATTTGTTGCACCAATTAAGGAAGCGGGTGTGGTATTATTTCCGCAAATAACACCCGTCATGGCAATGCCGCCAGCAAGTGTTGTTACGGCTGTACCCAATTGATGCGGATTAACAGCACCGTTACTAAACGATGAACGTATATCAGAAAGTGGTGCAATCTGATCGACATGCTGCATGGAAATACTGGTGAAAAATTCAACATTTTCGAGCAATACACCCGCAGCATACGTCGGAACAATTGTTGTTCCAACAGCAGCCGCAATACCAGCTTCGTTTAAGCCCCAAAACTCCAGTTTATCGTGAAAGCCAGCTGGTGTACCCGAATTCGATTCAAACATTTGTGTCATGGCTTGCCCTCCATACGTCATCGCAGTAACATCGCGTACTACACCTCCGCCATTTTCGAGTGCAACGATTACAAAAAGGTAACGATTTGTTCCGGCAGAAACCGATTTTGTTAAACCGTTTGACCAATTATCTAAAATAGCCACATTGCTCGGATTCAGTTCTTTCTTTTCAATTTCAACAACAATGCCGTCAATATTCGATGGCGATGAAATGGCGAAACCAAAGTTTGTTCCAAACAAGTAGTTGGTATTACCCGTGCTGGCGACACTGGCGTAGGCATTGTTGCTACTTGCAATATTGGCGGGTGTATTCCAAGCTAATGTACCAACGGTAGCATTGTTTGCGGTAGTGGCTGGACTATTAGGCCCAGCTTGGCCAAATAGTGAAAAAACACTGAACGAGAAAAGAATTGAAAGGGGGGCTTTCATGGGACTTTTGTAGGGGGAAATACTGCTTTGTTTTGACATTCAAACGATTATGATGTTGTAAAGGTTTCGGAATTGTCCCTGAAATCCTTGTACAAAACGATGAAAAGACAGAAAAAATCGATAAACAGCAAGTTGATTAATCAAAAACCTAGGCTTTTTCATATCCGTGATTATCAAATTATGGCAATGTCGTAGTCTTTGCGCCTATTTTAGTTTTTATACTTTGCTTCTATTCGGGATTTAAAAAAAATTGTAATCTTGTTTCAATGGATTTGACCACGTTTAATAAACAAGCAGAGGCACAACATCAGGCCAATCAAAAACTGATTGCCAAATTGAAACGCTCCAAACCCAAAGATTTGGATAAACAGGTGCATCAGTTTCACGACGAAGCATTCGAGCACATCGATTGCTTAAAATGTGCCAATTGCTGCAAAACAACAAGCCCCATTTTTTATCAGCACGATCTCGAACGGGCAGCAGGTGCTTTGCGCATGAAACCGGGCGATTTTATTCAGACGTATTTGCACATGGACGAAGACGGTGATTTTGTACTCAATGTTGCACCTTGTCCGTTTTTAGATGCCGATAATTATTGTACCATCTACAACGATCGGCCACGCGCCTGTCGCGAATATCCGCATACAAACCGCAAAAAAATGTTTCAGATTTTGGATCTCACCTTACTGAATACGATGGTTTGTCCGGCTGTTTTAGAAGTAACAGAAAAATTGCGGCAGATTTATTGAATTCCTTTGCCGTAAAAATCGTTCTGGATCAATTCTTCCAGTGTTTTACGTTCACCTTTGTACATCGCCGTAATCCAAGCATCTTTAATGCCGAGCGCAATACATTCCTGACGAAAAACTTCTGCTTCGCGAATTGTTTTGAACTGCTTTAATGTGAAACGCGTGATGCTGTCTGGATAGTCAATAATTTCTGCTGGCCCAAATTTTTTCAATTGTGGATATTTGAAATTTTCGGGATGACGATATGCACCAATTTGTACTTTGTAAATCAATCCATCGGCGCAATAATTTCCGGTAACCTGCAAAAATTTCGCATAAACAGCAGGATCATTCAACGACTTTCCTTTGAAGAAAGCTAAATCAAGTGGTGTGGAAGAACAAGGAACATTGCCACCATTGAAAAACTCAGGAACGGTTTTGCGTTGTCCGAAATAGAAAATGGTAACGATGGATTTTTTTGCGGCAGAATCTTGAGCAATCAAATACGCTTTAAAATCTTCCGCTTCTTTCAACGTATTCCATGGCCCCATCTGGTAGCGGATGGTTCCGTCAGGGTAAATTTTCTTTTCAATTGGTCCGTATTTGGCTAAATACCCAAGTTTAAAATCGGAGGAATCTTTTACCGATCCTAATTCTAATTTATACGTCAACCCATCAGCCTGAAATGTACCGTAATCATTCTGAATTTTATCGTAACCATAACTACTTCCAATAGTTGTTTCGAGTGTACCTTTTTTACTTTTTACAACTGGAATGTCATCAGGTGGTGTATATGATTTGCGTTTATACTCCCGGCGATAGGCTTGCTGAATGATGCTACGCTTACCATTTTCTAAAACGGTTACAACCGAATTGGAAGCAATCACCGAATCGCGCGTGGCAATGCGCGCGCGGAACAACTCGGCATCGATTAATGTTTTGAATGGCCCAACCGAATACCGCACATCGCCTTCTGGTGTAACATAACGTTGAACAGGTCCTAAATCAGCAACCTTAGCAGAATCGAAATCGGCAGGATCTTCATACGTTCCGTACTCAACCATAAATTGACGTGTTGAATCGACAGTTGTACCGAACTTTTTGAGCAGTGTTTTATACACACTTTGCTCATATACTTGATCGTTTTGTTCGGCTTTGATGCGTTGAATTTGCGCATCCAATTTGCGTTGCAGCAAATCGTTGGAATCGGCCACTACAGGTTGAATACGAGTGGGAATACCAGATGCAGCAGTCGTATCGCCTGGTCGTGATACAAAATTGAAATCTTTATTGATCTGCACATACGTATCTACAGCTTTGACATTCACATATTCGTAATACGGATCGGCACCTTCTACTTCAATCGCTACTTTATACGCATTGCCCGGGCGTAAAGCAACGAGGTATTTTCCACTCATGCCATTTGATTTGAATGAGCCGTATTGCTCACCTGTTTCCGAATTGGTTACATTAATATTGGCATCAACAGGATTACCATCGAGCGTAATAAATCCAACAACCAACGCAATGACAGGTGGCTCGCCCTGAAACCCAGGCGATACCGTATATAAATCTTGCTGCCCGCTACCGCCTACCCGATCTGACGAATAATAACCCGTTGCCCCATCGGCAGACAAAACGTAATAGCGTTCATTCCCTGGCGTGTTGATGGGTGAACCTAAATTGGTTGGTTCATCCCAAATACCACTTTTATGACTTGTGTAAAATAAATCGTACCCACCAATACTGTTGTGTCCTTCCGAACTAAACATCAGCGTGATGCCATCGGGATGAATAAATGGAGCATCGTCGTTGTATTTGGTATTGATTGTAGGTCCTAAATTTTCTGCTGGCCCCCAAGTGCCGTCAGGTTTACGTCGTGAAATATAAATATCGCGCCCACCTAAACCACCTGGCCGTTCGCTGGCAAAGTAAAGTTCTTTCCCATCGCTAGAGAGCGAACAACTTCCTTCCCATGCTTTCGTATTGATATTTTCGTCGAGAAGAGTAGGCATTGACCATTGGTCGCCGTTGAGCGTGCTCATATAAATATCGCCATTGTCTTTGGTCGAACTTTTGTATAAAAACAAAATTTGTCCATCGTTCGACAAGGCAATACACGCATCGTGGTATTTGGTATTGATGTTGTTGCTGATGGGTTCTGGAGCAAGCCAACGATCACCAACACGCTGCGAAACTAAAATATCTTCGTAATACTCGCCGGTTGTATCTGGTCGAAATTTTGGGTCTTGCAAACCGCCCGTACTTCGTCCTCCACGATATGTAAACATCAACGTTGATTCGTCAATTGTAATCACGGGTACATATTCCGAATTGGCTGTATTGACTGTTGGTCCGATGTTTCGTATTTCAATTTCAGCAATGGTATCTTTCACTATTTTTTTGGCGTTCTCGCAATAGGTGTAATAGCGTTGGCCCTCTTCTTTTTCTTTCTGCGAGATTCCGGGTGTATTGATATATTCGGTAAAACATTTTTCGGCCTCATCGAAACGATAATTTAAATGGTATGCACGACCGAGCCAATAATCAACTTTTTCTAATTCGGGATCACCTTTTTTGGCTTCTTTCAATAAGTCAATGGATTTTTCTTTCTCATCAATCTTATAGAGGTAGCAAATTCCAAGACGATATTTTAAATACGGATTCTCAGGATTCCGTTCGACAAGTTGCTTGTATAAAGGCAATGCGCGCAAATAATTTTCTTCGGCAAAGAAAAACTCGGCACTCTCAAATTGTTTATCATCAATATCATCCTTGCTTTTTTTCTTCTGCGCAAAAACAGACACACTTACGAAAAGCATGAGCAGAAGAAGTCCAAGTGATAATTTACGTTGCATAGTGCTAAAATCCGGCAATTGGAAACATTGAAAGAAGTAGCACTAGCTTACTTATACACAGCAAAACGTTAATAACGACACTATTTTAGTTTCACTTTTTTTTACAACGGTGAAAATCTAAAACGGATAAATAGGCCGTGCTGCTATAAATACGGGCAAATCCTGTGTTTTTCAATGAATCGTGCCAGCATGTGTTTTGCGACTTATCTTTGCGCCCATGTTTTCAGAAATAAATCGGTTTGAATTGCCTAACGGCTTGCGGGTTGTGCACCATCGTGTCCAAGGAGAAGTAGCACATTGTGCAATTTTGGTTGATGCTGGTACACGCGACGAGCCGGAAGGGTTGGAAGGTTTAGCGCATTTTATTGAGCATACCCTTTTTAAAGGAACAAAAAAACGCAGCCCCATGCGTATTCTCGAAGCGGTGGACAGTGTTGGTGGCGAACTCAATGCTTGGACATCAAAAGAGGAAACATGCATCTATGCTTCTGTTCCTAAAAAATACCTCGGCAAAGCCGTTGATCTCATTGCCGATATTGTTTTGCATGCACAATTTCCCAAAACCGAATTGGAGAAAGAAAAAGATGTTGTAGCCGAAGAAATTCGTTCTTACCAAGATTCTCCATCCGAGCAATTGTTTGATGATTTTGAAACGCAAGTTTTCGGCAAACACCCATTGGGACGTAATATTTTAGGTACGGAAGACAGCCTCAAAAAATTTACACGAGCCGATTTATTGCAATTTGTAAAAACGCATTACACCACAAGCCATCTCGTCTTGGCCATCAGTGCCGATGTAGAAACGGAAGCGATCAAACAACTTGCCTTGCGTCATTTTGAGCATTTACGCTCATCTACCCGCACCGAGCGCCGCAACCGCTTTACCCGCTACCGCCCGCAAGAAAAAACCGAAAAACGCGATACCCATCAAGCACATTGCATGATTGGTGCTCCCGCATTTAGCGCAGCACACCCCAACCGCACCGCCCTCGCGCTCATCACCAATGTCCTCGGCGGCCCAGCCCTCAACTCACGCCTCAATATCTCTATCCGCGAAAAAGCCGGACTCGCCTACACCGTGGAAGCTAATTATACCGTTTACAGCGATTCCGGTCTCTTTCAAATCTATTTCGGAACAGATACCAGTCAAGTCGATCGCTGCATGCACATCATCGACAAAGAATTGAGCAAGTTTCGCGATCAGAAATTAAGTCCTGCAAAATTAAAAGCCGCAGTTCGGCAACTCGAAGGACAACTCCTGCTCAACCGCGAAAATAAACTGAGTGTATTGACCAATCTTGCCCGACAAGTGCTCCTCTTTGACCGCATCGAAACGCCCGAAACGGTGCAAAAACGCTTGCTCGCGCTTTCTCCTGAGCAATTGCAAGACGTTTCTCAAAAATTATTTCACCCAAAACAATTGAGCCGATTGAGTTTTCTCGGCTAATAACTCCATGCACTTCATCGATCCGGCACTCGAACTGTATTGCGAAACACACACCGCAACTGAACCCGAAATTTTACATCAACTTTCGCGCGAAACACATCTCAAAACAACCATGCCGCGCATGCTGTCGGGACATTTGCAAGGCCGCTTGCTCAGTCTGTTCAGCAAACTCATCCAACCGCGTTGTATTCTTGAAATTGGAACATTTACAGGCTACTCTGCTATTTGCTTGGCCGAAGGTCTTGCCCAAGATGGAAAAATCATCACCATCGACATCAACGACGAAACATCGGCCATGGCCAAAAAATATTTTGCTGCTTCTGAGTTCAATTCGCAAATTGATTTTCGCATCGGCAATGCGCTGGAAATAATTCCAACCATCGACTCGTTATTCGACCTCGTTTTTATCGATGCCGACAAAAATAATTATGTCAATTATTACGAAATGGTTTTGCCACGCCTACGCCAAGGCGGTTTGCTCATTGCCGATAATGTGTTGTGGAGCGGACGAATTTTACAAGACGAATCTAAAATGGATCCCGATACGTTAACCTTACGCAAACTCGCAAGCCTCGCCCACACCGATCCGCGCGTAGAGCCTGTGCTGCTACCCGTGCGCGATGGTTTATTGGTGATGCGGAAGAAGTGAAATAAAGTTCCAGATTCCAGATTCCAAGTTCCAAAGCACAAATCAAAAAAATAGAAATACCAAGTTCCAGATTCCAAGTTCCAAAGCACAAATCAAAAAAAAATAGAAATACCAAGTTCCAGATTCCAAGTTCCAGATTTCAGATTCCAAGTTCCAAAGCACAAATCAAAAAAATAGAAATACCAAGTTCCAGATTCCAAGTTCCAGATTTCAGATTCCAAGTTCCAAAGCACAAATCAAAAAAATAGAAATTCCAAGTTCCAGATTCCAAGTTCCAAAGCACAAATCAAAAAAATAGAAATTCCAAGT